>DATICZ010000075.1:0-41010 GCA_035456525.1 Gemmatimonadales bacterium | reverse complement strand
GAAGATGCCGCCCGGTCGCACGTCCATTTCGGTTCGCGACACACGCCCCCAAGGCTTGGGCATGTACCACTCCTTGAGATGCTCCGGTTTCGTCAACGCTTCCCAGACGAGCCGCGTGGGAGCCTCGATGAACCGTTCGAGGACGAGATCAAGTTTCGGATTGATCGTGAATCGCTTGCTCATGATTCTGATTCCTTGTCCTTGAGTTGTTTGACGTACTGGTCGAACTGGTCCAGTCGAGCTTCCCACAACCGACGACGCGCGGCCAGCCAATCGTCCACGACCTTGAACCGTTCGGGTGCGATCGCATACGTCCGCACTCGCCCGCGCTTCTTCGACCTCACCAGTCGGCTCTGTTCGAGCACCGAGAGGTGCTGCACGAACGACGGGAGCTGCATGTCGAACGGTGCGGCCAGCTCGCTGACGGTGGCTGGACCGACGGACAGTCGCTCCAGGACCTTCCGCCGAGTCGGGTTGGACAAGGCGTGAAAAACGTCGTCAGCGACTGCGGATTGAACCATGTCGACACCAGCCGATTAGTTGAGTGACCCTATCTGACTGAGCGATTATATCGCCGCACAATACTAAGGTCAATACCTTAGTATAGTTTTCTCAGGTCAACGGGTGATGGAGGCCGTGTGGAAGATCGAGTAACGCGAAGGGCGTTGTGGAAGCCACACCCGGGGACCTGCTCTCTCTGCTTGAGCCAAAGTGCCAGACCAGATACGTCCCTGGCGTCGGGCTTGTGAAGCCGGATCCGAGCGACTTTTGGTTTGAGCTCAATGAGCAGTCCGTGCCCCTGGTCCTCCCGGGCCTGCTGCCGCTCGGGTGGTCGCTGGATGCGCTGGTCACCACCCCCAAGGGCGGCTCTCACCCGATCTTCTATATCGGGGACTGGGTGCTCCCCGTCGAGTGACGGTTTCCGACTTGGAGCTCGAGCTGAGGCCCCGCCTGTCCAGGCGGGGCCTTTGGCTCATTTGGCCCTGCATGCACCGGGGCCTTTCTCGTCGGGTTTTGGTCAGGCGTCACCGGAGACTCGCCAGCGACGCCGTCCATCGGGCCCGAATGCGATGCGGAGGTCAGCGCGCGCGACGATAACTAGCGATATTATCCGTTCATCGCCCTTTGCTGGGCTTTCGCCCGCCGGCGGGTTGTTCTCGCGATCCCAAGGAGTCCCCGAATGGTGGCTGCCGTGCCGATGCAGCATCCCCCCCGAGTGAGTGAGCTCGTGCGTCGCCGGCTCAAGGAGCTGGAGCGCACGCCGCTGGAGCTCGCCGAAGCGCTGCAGGTTCCGGAGTCCTACGTCGCGGACCTGCTCTCGGGGCGCCGCCGTCCGCCCGCGCCCGGCCGCACCGACATCTACGACCGGATGACCAAGTTCCTGCGGATGCCCCGTAACGAGCTGTCCACGTGCGCGCGCGCCGAGCTGGCGGCAGACCCGAGCCGGCAGCGCCCCCCGGACCAGAAGGTGAAGAAGCTGCTGCTCGAGCTGTGCGAGCCGACACGGGCGCGCACGCTGAGCCGCCGGCTGGCCGACAAGAAGGGCAACCCGGCGCTCGAGATCCTCATCGCGCAGCGGCTGCTCGAAGTGGCCCAGGGATTCGTGCGCCGTCAGCTGGACGACGAGGTCGGGATCCGGGTGGCGGCCACCCGGGAAGGGTGCACGCACAGCGAGATGCGGCTGCGGCTGATCGACTTCCTCGACGCCACGGCCGACTCACTCACCGTCACGGACCACGAGGTGTACGTGCGCCCGCGCATCGCGACCTGGGACATCGATCTCGAGACGCACGCCATGAAGATCGTGCTGCGCTCCCACGAACCGGAGCCCCGGCAGCGTCGCTGGACCCGTTGAGACGGTCGACGGTCCACGCCGCCCCCCATCACCTCACCCCGGAAGCGACCCATGCGATCCTGGCTGCTGTGCGCGTGCGCCCTCCTTTCGCCGCTCGCGAGTGGGGCCGCCCAGGAACCGACTCCACGGACCTTCACGCGCGCGGACTCGCTGCGCGGCGCCGACACGCCGCAGCGGGCGTGGTGGGACGTGACCTTCTACGACCTCCACGTCGCGGTGCACCCGGCCGATAGCACGATCGCGGGCCACAACGGGATCACCTACCGGGTGCTGCGCCCGGCGCGCGAGATGCAGATCGACCTGCAGCAGCCGCTCATCGTCGACAGCATGGTCCAGGACGGGCGCCGTGTCTCGTTTCGCCGCGACGGCAACGCGTTCTTCGTCACACTCGGCACCCCGCAGCGCGCCGGCGACCGGCGCACGATCACCGTCTACTACCACGGCAAGCCCCGCGCTGCGGTGCGCCCCCCCTGGGACGGCGGGCTGATCTGGGCGCAGGACAGCGCGGGGAACGCCTGGGTGGCGACCGCGAACGAGGGGCTGGGTGCCAGCGTCTGGTGGCCCAACAAGGACTACCTGGCCGACGAGCCCGACAGCCAGCGCGTGGCGATCACGATGCCCGACCCGATGTTCGACGTCTCCAATGGCCGGCTGCGCGGCGTGACTCCCCATCCCGACAGCACGACGACCTACGAGTGGTTCGTCACGCGCCCCATCAACAACTACAACATCGCGATCAACGCCGGGGGGTACGCTCACTTCACGACGATCTACGCCGGCGAAGCCGGGCCGCTCACGATGGACTTCTGGCCGCTGGCGTATCACCGCGAAGCGGCCGAGCGGCAGTTCACGCAGGCGCCATCCATGATGAAATGCTTCGAGTCGTGGTTCGGACCGTATCCCTGGTACGAAGACGGCTACAAGCTGGTCGAGACGCCGCACCTCGGCATGGAGCACCAGACCGCGGTGGCGTACGGCAATCACTACGGGAACGGGTACCTGGGGCGCGATCTCTCGCACACCGGGCTGGGACTGCTGTGGGACTTCATCGTGGTGCACGAGAGCGCCCACGAGTGGTTCGGCAACAACATCACGATGCAGGACCAGGCCGACATGTGGGTGCACGAGAGCTTCGCCAACTACTCCGAGAACCTCTACACGGAATGCCTGGCGGGGAAGCGGGCCGGCGCCCAGTACGTGATCGGCACACGCCAGAATATCCGCAATGACCGCCCCATCGTCGGGCAGTACGGGGTCAACGACCAGGGCTCCGGCGACATGTACTACAAGGGCGGCAACATGCTGCACACGATCCGCCAGATCGTCGGCGACGACGCGAAATGGCGCGGCATCCTGCGCGGCCTGAACACCACGTTCCGCCACCGGACGGTGACCGGGAAACAGGTCCAGGACTACATCAGCCGGGAAGCGGGCGTGGATTTGCGCAAGGTGTTCGAGCAATACCTCACGACGACGCACGTCCCGGTGTTCGAGTACAGCATCGTCGACTCGACGCTTGCCTATCGCTGGACCGACGTGATCGCCGGATTCGATATGCCGGTGGCGGCGACGCTCAGCGACTCGGGGTTCGCCATCCTGCGCCCGACCGACGCGTGGCAGCGGACGGCCATTCATCTGAAAGACCCGATCACCTTCCGCCTGGACCAGAACTACTACGTGCTGACCCGGCACGACATCACTCCGCCGCGGCAAGCCCGCCGGTAGGCTGGATGACGGGGATCCTGCCCGGCCTGCTGCTCGCCGTCTGCTGCGTCGCCGGCCTGGTGCTCGTCGCCCTGGGCCTGCCCGGGCTGTGGGTGATGGTGCTGGGCGTCATCGGGTACGGCTGGATGACGGGATTCCACACCATCGGGGTGGTGACCATCTCCGTCGTCCTGGGGCTCGCCGTGGTCGGAGAGATCGTGGAGTGGTGGGTGGGCTTCTGGTTCGCCGAGCGCTACGGCGGCTCGCGGCGCGCGGGGTGGGGAGCGCTGCTGGGCGGGATCGTCGGAGCGGTGGTGGGCGTGCCGGTGCCCGTCATCGGCAGCGTGATCGGCGCGTTCGTGGGCTCGTTCGCCGGGGCCGCCGTGTTCGAGTACACGCGGCAGCTGTCGGCCGGCGTCGCCTTACGGGCGGGGTGGGGCGCCGTGCTGGGGCGGGCCGCCGCCTCGGCCCTGAAAATCGCGCTGGGACTGGCGATTGCGGTCGTGGCGGCGTTCGCGGCGATTCGCGGTTAGTGGCAGGGACGCTGCCCGGCGTCGCTGAACGTCCTCCCCGGGACGGGCACGAAGCGCCACTCGTAGCTCGCGGGACGGAGCACCAACCGTAGCACGCCGTAGGAGTCGTCGTTCTGGGCGACGCTGTTGAGCTCGAGGGGCACGTTGATCCGGCCATGGCTCTTGCCGCCGGTCCCCACGACCAGCTGCACGACGCCCGCCGCGGAATCGAGGGTCTGGTCCGGGGCCTGCGGCGCGAAGCGCTCGTAGTCATGGTCGTTGCCGGATATCAGCAACTCCACCCCATGGTCGTACAACGTCTGAAACACAGCGCCCATGCCGGGTGAGCTCCCGGTGTTGCCGGAGCTGAACCGGGGGCGATGCGAGATAGCCAGGGCGCAGGCCGTGGGGTGCGTGGTCAGGTCGTCTTGCAGCCAGGTCAGCTGTGCCGTGTCCACCATCGGCGTGGCGTTGAGCACCACGATGTGCCAGGACCCGAGGTCGTAGCTGTAGGCCCCGGTCGGGGGGTGTGCCGCTGCGCCGAAGTAGGCGAAGTAGTCGTCCAAGGTCAGGGTCGCGCCGCGCCGATCGTCGTCACCTGGCGCAGGACGGAGGCGCGAGCGGTGACGGCCCCACGTCGAATCGAAACACACGCCGTAGGGCGGCGCCACGGCGCCATCGGAGTAATCGTTGTCGCCCGCCGTGAACACGGTGCCCGGCAGGGTATCGAGCAGCCGGGCGGTGGCCTCGTCGTTGGTGGAGACGCAGCTGGCGATATCCCCGGCCCCCACGAGGACCGGGTCGGTCTCGATCTTCGGATCCGTGCCGTCGCCGCAGGCGACCAGGAAGAACAGGGCAGCCGTCGGGAATTTCATGGGCTCAATATCGACCCGGCTGCTGGAGGGATACAAGGCGACGGGTCACACTCTTACCTTTAATGGGCACCGTGCGCTTCCTTCATGTCGTCGAACGAGACGGGCGTTACGCCGTGGAGCTGCGGGAAGCGCCCGACCCGGTGCCGGCCGCGGGGGAGATGCTCGTGTGCGTTGCGGCGTCCGGTGTCAATCGCGCCGACTTGTCGCAAATCGCCGGTCGCTATCCGCCGCCGCCCGGTGAATCGAGTATCCTCGGGCTCGAGGTATCGGGGACGGTCGTCGGCACCGGCGCACCGGTGTGCGCGCTGTTGGGCGGCGGCGGACACGCGGAGCTGGTGGCGGTTCCCGCCGGGCAGATCCTTCCAGTACCGCCCGCCATGGATCTCGTAATGGCGGCCGGTCTGCCCGAGGCCTACCTGACCGCGTTCGTGACTCTGGTGGTGGAGGCCGGGCTCCAGGCCGGGCAGCGGGTGTTGATACATGCCGGTGCCTCCGGGGTCGGTCTCGCTGCCATCCAGGTCGCCAGGTACTTCGGCGCGCAGGTGGCGGCGACGACGCGCTCCCTCGACAAGCGGGCCGCGCTCGAGGCGGCCGGTGCGAATCTCGCCCTCGTGACGCCGGCGGATGGCGGGACGGCCGAGCTGGAACGGCAGTGGGGCAGCGATACGGTGGACGTCGTGCTGGACCCCGTCGGTGGGTCCGGTGTGGCCGACAACCTCCGGCTGCTCGCTCCCGGCGGCCATATCGTGGTGATCGCGACGATGGGCGGAGCCCGCGCGGAGGTCGATCTCGCCCTGCTGATGAAGAAGCGGGCCAGCCTCGTGGGTTCGACGCTGCGCTCCCGGAGCCGCGGCGAGAAGGCCCGCCTGATCGCCCGCTTCCGGGACGAATGCCTACCCGGTTTCGCGGCGGGGCGGCTCCGGGTGAACGTGGAAGCGACATACGCACCGGAAGAGGCGGCCGAAGCGTATCAGCGAATGCGCGAAAACCGCAATACCGGCAAGCTGCTCATCCGCTGGTCGGCCTCTTGCGAGTCATCGGAGCGACCCCCATCGTGAGCGGGACAGCACTCGATCGATCCGCATGACCACCGCGCCGTCTCGCCGTACCGCACCCGTTCGCTCGAGCGGACCGGGGCCCTCGCTCCGCGCCGTGCTCGACGCGGCGCTCGACGCCGTCATTCTCCTGGACGACGACGGCGCGATCCGCTTCTGGAACCGGCAGGCGGAGGTGCTGCTCGGCTGGTCGTCACAGGACGCCGTCGGACGGTCGTTCGCGTCGCTCATCGATCCCGAGCCGGGGGCGGGGCGCGGGAGACACGGGGCAGCGCGCCAGGCGACCGGTGAGCGGCGGCAGGCGGTCCGCCGCCGCGAGGTGACCGCGCGCCATCGCGACGGGCATGCGGTTCCGGTCGAGCTGGGCATCACGCCGATCCACGATGGACGGAGCCGGTTTCAGGGCGCCTGGTTGCGGGACATTTCGGAGCGGCGGCGGCGGGACGCGGTGGAGCGGTTGCAGTCGGGCATTCTCGAGAACGTCCACGACAGCGTCATCCTCGTCGATCTCCACGGCCGCGTGCAGTACTGGAATCAGGGCGCCGAGGCATTGTACGGCTACAAGGCATCGGAGATGCTCGGCCGCAGTATCGGGGCCATCCTCCCGGAGGGCGAGGCCGTGGAACCCGACCTGGAGCATGTCCTGGCGACCGGAGATACATCGGAGGAGGCACGGCGTCGTCACAAGGACGGTACGACGCTATGGGTGGAGTCGCGTCGCTCGGTGATGCGCGATGCGGCCGGAGAAGTCGTCGGCGTGCTGGGCGTGGTCAAGGATGTCACGCAGCGTCACCGGGTGGCAGAGGAGCTCGAGCGGTCGCGCGCGCAGCTGCGCAATCTCGCCGACCGGCTGCGCAAGGCGCGGGAAGACGAGCGCACGTCGGTCGCCCGCCAGATTCACGACGAGATGGGGCAGGTGCTCACGGCGTTGCGCCTGGACGTCGCGTGGCTGGAGGCGCGCATCCCGCGGGAGCAGACGTCGCTGCTCGACAAGTGCGCCCTGATGGCACGCCTCATCGAAGCGACGATCGGGCAGATCCGGATGCTGGCGACACAGCTGCGCCCGGCGGTGCTGGATGACCTGGGGCTCGCGGCGGCGATCGAGTGGGAGACTCAGGAGTTCGCCCGGCGCAGCGGGATCCCGTGCACAGCGCACCTGCGCGCCGAACTGGCGGACGTCGATCCCGATCGGGCGATCGACATGTTCCGGATCCTGCAGGAAGCGCTCACCAACGTCGCGCGGCACGCACAGGCGAAGCACGTGGAGGTACGAGTGGGAATCACCCGGAAGGGAAAGGAGCGAGAGCTGGTGCTGCACGTGGAGGACGACGGCCGGGGCATCCGACCCGAGGAGACGGCGGACGCGCGCTCGCTGGGGCTGCTCGGCATGCGCGAACGGGCGCTGTTGTGGAACGGCGGCGTGGAAGTGAAACCCAGGACCGAAGGGGGGACCCGCGTGACGGTCAGGCTCCCGCTGCCCCCCAGCGGACTGTCCGCATGAACCGGCGGATCCGGGTTGCGATCGCAGACGATCACCCGCTGGTGCGCGCGGGGATCAAGCAGGTGATCGCGGACGACGAAACGTTCACGGTGGTGGGGGAGGCGGCCGACGGCGACGAGACCGTGACGATGGTTCGCTCGACGCTCCCCGACGTGCTGGTGCTGGACCTGTCCATGCCGGGCGCACCGTTCCCCGGCCTGCTGCGCGTGCTCCGGGCCGCGTTTCCGGCGCTCCGCGTCCTCGTCGTGACCATGCATACCGAGGAGCAGTTCGCGGCCCGTGCCCTGCGGGAAGGGGTGGCGGGATACGTCACCAAGGATCGGCCGCCGGACGACATCATCGCGGCGGTCAAACAGGTCGCCGCGGGCGGTCGCTACATCACGGCGGCCCTGGCGGACAGCGTCGCGGACGCCTCGAACGTCGAGTTGCCCCATGAACGGGCGTCGCAGCGTGAGTACGAGGTTCTCTGCATGATCGGCTGCGGGAAAACCGTGAAGCAGATCGCAATCGAGCTCGGCCTGTCGCCGAAGACCGTCAGCACGCACCGCGCCAGGCTGCTCCGCAAGATGCGCCTCAAGTCGAGCGCCGAGCTGATCCGCTATGCGGTCCAGCACGGGCTGAGCAGCTAGATCAGCGACGCGCCTCCATCACGCCTTCCACGGCGGACCCGAGAATGTCGGCCAGATCCGTGCGGTAGTCCGGATCGTTCGGGTCGATCGCCGGCCAGCGGCGGGGATCGTCCGGCGCGAACAACCCGACCATCAGTCCCATCATCCCCGTGAGGGTATCGGCCGTCGGGTTCTCGTACTCCACCTCGAGCTGGTAGCGGTGGTCGGCGCGCAGGTGCGGGCCGGCTCCGCGCAGGGCGAGCAGCGCGCGTGACATGCCGATCACGCGTCCGGCCGAGTCCCGCCGGGAGCGCACCGACACCACCGTCCGGCCGGTCGTCCGGTCGAGCAGGCTCACCCGGACGCCGTGATCGTGCAGATGGCCGCTGGCGGCGACGAGGTGGCCGCTGAGGGGCAACGTGAAATCGAACCGCTGGGTGATCCCCCCGGGCGGGACGACGAAGGTATTGTGCCCGCCCGGGACCAGGTGCGCATCGATGGTGAAGGGCATGACCACGGTTGGTCGGGGCACCAGGTTCCCGCGGGCCCACCGGAACGTGAGCTGCACGTACACCTCGTCGAGGTCCCGGCCGGTCTTGTTGTCCCACATCACGAACAAGCCGATGCGGTGGCCTGCGGTGATGGGGAGACCGATCGAGCTCGGCACCGACACGTCCTCGGTCTCCTGGCCGAATCCCATCATCCGCTCGACCAGCGGGTAGACCAGCGCGCGACGGTCGAAGTTCACCAGGTTCAGGTGGTGCAGCAGATTCCGGGGCAGGGGCCGGCCCGCCCCGTCGCTCAGGTCGAGGCGGAGGCCCTGGAGCAGGGTGGTCATCGGCCAGGCGAAGTGCTTGACGAGGGAATCGTCGCCTTCCATGTGTCCCATCTCCATGTGGTGCATCATCGGCATGGCGGGAGCGACGTGGAACGGGCCGGCGGTGATCACGACGGTGCGGCGGGCGGAGTCCACGCGGACGCCCGGTGGAAGATCAGTGCTCCGCTCCCCGAGTACCGCAGCGGCACGAGCCGGCGCCGTAAGGAAGGACAGGAAGGCGGCGATCCCGGCCGTACGGGCGACGGGGAGGTGCATGACGGCCTCTGTCGTGGAGAGACGTCCGACGGCAGGCGAAGATACCGCGACGGTGTCGCGGGCGCGAGTCAGGCCGTACGACGAGCCTCCATACTCGCGCTCTGCGTGAGATCCTGCATCCCCAGCTGCACGCCGATGCGCTGGAGGAAGTCATTGGGCGGGAGTGTCCCGGCCAGCACCCACACGAAGTCGTTGGGGAGCTCCTGCCGCTTCCCGGCGACCTCGAGCACGACCACGCGGTCGTGGATCTCCACGGGCTGCGAGTCGAAGACGACGGTGAGCTTCGCCGACTTGACGAATTCCTTGAGGCGCTGGGCGTTGCGCTCCTTGATGCGGCTGAAGTCGCTCTTGCGGTACGACAGGGTGACTGTATTGCCGCGCTGATGGGCGAGGCCCATCGCGGTCTCCACCGCGCTGTCGCCACCCCCCACGACGAGAATGCGAGCCCCGCTGTAAGCCTCCGCATCGAGAAGGCTGTACATCACCTTGGGGAGCTCCTCACCCGGGACGCCGAGCTTGCGCGGGCTGCCGCGTCGTCCGATCGCCAGGACGACCGCACGCGCCCGGTAGCGGCCCCGTGGAGTGGAGATCGTGAAGAGCCCGTCATCCTCCCGGGCGATCGTGTCGACCTTCTCCCCGGTGCGCACCGCGAGCCCCGCCTCCTTGTGGATCTTGTGCCAGAACTTGAGCAGCTCCTCCTTTGAGAGTTGGAGCTTCTTGAACTTGCCGTATACCGGAAAGTCGACGGGGCTGGTCATCACGAGCTTCTGCCGTGGGTACTTGGCGACCGTGCCGCCGAACTCGTCCTGCTCCAGCGTCACGTAGCTGAGCTTGCGCTCGACCGCCCGGAGCGACGCGCTGATGCCGCCCGGGCCGGCGCCGACGATGCACACGTCCCGGACTCCGGCGGGGGCCCGGCCGGCGCGGGTCAGCCGCTGCGCGATGGTGTCGATGGAGTCACGTCCCTGGTTGACGGCGTTCTTGATCAACGCCAGGCCGCCCAGCTCACCGACCACGAACAGCCCCGGCACGTTGGTCTCGAGCTGCGGCGACAGCCGGGGCAGGTCGGCGGCGATGCTGGGGCTCGCCATGACGATCTCAATCGCACCCACCGGGCACGCCTCGGCGCACAGCCCGTGACCGATGCACTTGTGGGCGCTGATGATCGCTGCCTTCCCCGCGATGACCGCCAGGACGTCCTCGGGGCAGGCGTCGACGCAAGCCCCGCAACCGATGCAGTGGGAGACGTCGATGTGGGGGTGCTGGGCGCGCGGACCTTCGGGAGACAACCCGGCCCGCCGGGTGGCGGCCAGCGCGGCGGCCTCCCGCCGGCGCGTGCGCCGCACGCTGGAGAGCACCAGCAAGCCGACCAGAATCGTGAAGCCGATCAGTGTGAAGGAGTTGTCCATGTCGTAAAACGAGCCAAGTGGCGCGAATTGCCGCACGCGTCGGTGTGACCGCGCGGTCGGGTCACATGCCAAAAGCTTGCCGATGCGTCAGTTGTCCGTGTCCGGGAACAGCGGACAGTTACGTACGTATCTTGCTGTCGCACGTCCCGTGCCTTGCTGCGGGTCATACCCTCACCGCGGCCTTTCATCAACGATCACTACCCGGCGAGCGCTGGGGAGGCCTAGTGAACGTCAGATCCGAGTCGAGCGTCGCCGCTCCGCGTCCGCGCGCCGCTCCTCCGAGACATTCCCCGATCTCCAATCCCCGGGGGCCCCGGCCGAGTGCCGGCGTGCCGCGAAGCCCCATCCGGGCGTCCCGTCTCCTGCTGCTGACGTTCGTCGGACTGCTCGTCGCGGTCTGCGTCGTCGGCCTGCCCTACTATACCCAACCGGTGGCGGAGCGGGTACGCAGTCCCTTCCACCCCTGGCTGAAGCCGGCGGGGTACGTGGGGCAAAGCGCCGGGCTGTTGGCGATCGCCATCTTCATCTTTCTCTGGCTGTATCCACTCCGCAAGAAAGCCCGCTGGCTGGCGTGGACGGGCTCCGTGGGCCGCTGGCTGGACGTGCACGTGCTCGCGGCGCTGTCATTGCCGCTGCTCGTCGCGATCCATGCGGCCTGGCGATTCGAGGGCCTGATCGGGCTGGGCTTCTGGTCGATGATGGTGGTGTGGGCGAGCGGCGTGGTCGGCCGGTACCTGTACGCGCGCATCCCGCGCGGCAAGGCCGGGATCGAGCTGACGCTCGAAGAGATCGGCGCGCGGCGCAAGCAGCTGCTCGAGCAGATCGCGGCCAGTACGGGACTCGATCTGCAGCGCATCGAGGCGGCGCTCGACACGGGGCGGGGCCCCGGGGGGAGGCCCGGCGTCGTGCGGACCCTGTTCCAGCTGGTGGCGGATGACCTGGCGCGCCGGCGGGCGGCGCGGCGATTCCGCCGGCTGTACGCGCAGGGCGGTCCGCGGCGCCGCAAGCAGGATCGCCAGGTGTTCCGGTGGGTGCTGCGGCTCGCGAAGCGGGAGATGGCGCTGACCCAGCAGGGCCGGATGCTGGACGCCACCCACGCGTTGTTCCGCTGGTGGCACGTGCTGCACCGGCCGGTCGCGATCGCCGCTCTGCTGGCGGTTCTGATCCACGTGACGGTCGTCGTGGCGCTCGGCGCGACGTGGCTGTGGTGAGGGGTGTCCGCACATCCGTCGGGCTGGCCTGGGTGTCGGCGCTCCTGCTGGGCGCGCCCCTGCACGCCCAGATCTCCCCGGGACCGCTCGCCAAGGCGCATGCGCAGCTCGAGGGCGCGCGGCGCTGTGTCAGTTGCCACGGCGGCGGCAGCAAGGAGCAGATGACCGTGCGCTGCCTCGAGTGCCACAAGGAAATCGCCTCGCTGCGGCAGCAGAATCGCGGCTACCACGCCCGGGTGCAGCAGCAACCCTGCACGAGCTGTCACCCCGATCATGCGGGAAAGGAATTCGCCCTGATCGCCTGGCCGGAGCGCGACTCGGCGCGGTTCGACCACACGCTCGCCGGATGGCCGCTCGAGGGGGGCCACGCGAAGATCAAGTGCGCCGACTGCCACAAGGCGGCATTCCGCACCGGGCCGGCGGCCGCGCTCGCGCCGCAGCCGGGGGTGGCGCCTGGGTGGGTCGGCCTGGAAACGACCTGCACGTCGTGCCACCGCGACGTGCACCGGCGCTCGCTCGGGCAGAAGTGCGTGTCGTGTCACGACACGGAGCACTGGGCGCCGGCGCCGAAGTTCGACCACGCGAAATCCGACTATCCGCTGACCGGGAAGCACCGCGATGTCCGCTGCGCGTCGTGTCACAAGCCGGCGGCCGGCGACACGGTCCCGGTCTTCAAGCCGGTGGCGCACCGCGACTGTGTCACCTGTCACACGGACCCGCACCGCGGCCGCTTCGCAGGCCCGTGCGGCGACTGCCACGTGACCACCGGGTTCAAGGTGATCGACCGGGGCAATTTCAATCACGACCGGACCCGCTACCCGCTGCGCGGTGAGCACGTGTCCGTGACGTGCTCCAAATGCCACGACACGCCCGGTCTCAAGGGAAAGAACCCGCCGTTCGCGACCTGTACGTCTTGCCACGCCGATCCCCACGGCGGCACGGCGACCCTCGCGGGCGCGGTGGTGGATTGCGCCACCTGCCACACCGTGGAAGGATTCGCGGTCGCCGGGTTCACGCTCGAGCAGCACGCGAAGACGAAGTACCCGCTCGAGGGACGGCATCGCCAGGTGACCTGCGTCTCCTGTCACGTGAAGAACCCGCCGGGCGTGCCGGTCGGGCGGCTCGGATCGGCCGGCATCCAGATGCACCCGGCGTTCGCGCGCTGCCTCGATTGCCACCGCGATGACCACGGCGGGCAGCTCGGCGCCGGGGCGGACGGCGGCGATTGCACCGCCTGTCACTCGGTGGCAGGCTGGAAGCCCAGCACGTTCACGGTCGCCGCCCACGCGAAGACGCGTTTCCGGCTCGAGGGCGAGCACGCCGCGATCGGGTGCGACGCCTGCCACAGCACCCGACGCAAGGGGCTCGCGCCGTTCCCCAGGACGGCGACCGTCGGCAAGGCCGGCGTGCTGTTCCGGCTGGGGGAGCTGGAATGCGCGGCCTGCCACGTCGACCCGCACCAGGGACGCTTCGCCGAGCGGGGCCCCCACCCGATCCGGGGCGGCTGCCTCGGCTGCCACGACACGCGGCGGTACCGGCCCTCCACGATCGACGTGGCCGCCCACGACGCCTACACCTTCAAGCTCGAGGGCGCCCACCGCGCGGTGCCGTGCGTGGGGTGCCACGCGGATCTCAAGTACCAGCCGACGGCGTCTACGCTGATCCAGGTTCGCTGGACCGGCGCGCCGCTGCTGTTCACGACGAAGACGCAGGCCTGTGTGGGGTGCCACCAGAGCCCGCATGGCGCTCAGTTCGCCGGCCGTCAGGGCGGCGACAAATGCGAGAGCTGCCACAGTGCCGACGCGTTCGCGCCGGCGACGCGGTTCGACCACGATCGCGACACGAAGTTCCCGCTGCGCGGCGGCCATGCGAACGTGGCGTGCGCCAAGTGTCACCCCACGGTCGCCGGTCCCGGCAACACTCGCATCATCCGGTATCGTCCCGTTTCCACCCGCTGTGAGTCCTGCCACGGTGATGGAGTCCGTCAATGACCCTTCGAGTGACGATTCTCTGGGGCGTGCTGTCTTGCGCGATGGTCGGGGCGGCGAGCGCCCAGCGCCTCGATACGAAGAACCCGCACGGGCGGCTGGAGCAGCTCTGCGCGACCTGTCACAGCGCGGCCGGATGGGTGCCGGCGAAGATCAGCGCGTCCTTCGATCACGGGAAATCCGGCTTTCCGCTCGAGGGCGCCCATGCCACCGTGACCTGCAAGTCCTGTCACACGACGCTGACGTTCAAGGGCGCGAGCCGTGACTGCGCCTCCTGTCACAAGGACCCGCATCAGGGCGAGCTCGGCAGCTCCTGCGCGCGCTGCCACACGATGCGCAGCTTCGTCGACCGGACGGGCATGACGCGCGCACACCAGCTCAGTCGATTCCCCCTCACCGGCGCCCACGTGACCGCCGACTGCGAGAGCTGTCACGCCCGTTCGACGCAGGGGCACCTGACGTTCACGAGTCGATCCACGGCCTGCAACGACTGCCACCTCAAGGACTACCAGACCGCGAAGTCGCCGGACCATGCGGGCGGGGGCTTCTCCCAGACCTGCGAGCAGTGCCACGCGACGCTCGCCTGGCAGTCGGCGCGATTCGATCACAGCAGGAGCAACTTCCCCCTCACGGGGGCGCACCTCGCGGTCAGCTGCGCTCAATGCCATGGGACCGGGCGCTACGGCGCCCTGCCCACCGCGTGCGTGTCGTGTCACCAGACCGACTACAACAACGCCGCGAACCCGAACCACCCGCAGGCGCAGTTCCCGACTGATTGCACCGCGTGCCACACCACGGCCACCTGGACCGGGGCGACCTTCAACCACAACGCCACGGCCTTCCCGCTCACCGGGGCGCACGTGCAGCTCACCTGCGATCGGTGCCACGGGGATGGCGTGTACAAGGGGAAGCCGACCACGTGCGTGTCGTGTCACCAGACCGACTACAACAACGCCACGAACCCGAACCACCCACAGGCGCAGTTCCCGACCGACTGCACCGCGTGTCACACGACCACGACCTGGACGGGGGCGACGTTCAACCACAGCGCGACGGCGTTCCCCCTGACCGGCGCGCACCTCCAAGCGACCTGCGACCAGTGCCACGGCGACGGCGTGTACAAGGGCAAGTCGACGGCGTGCGTGTCGTGCCACCAGACCGACTTCAACAACGCCACGAACCCGAACCACGTGCAGTCGCAGTTCCCGACCGACTGCACCGCCTGCCACACCACCAGGACCTGGACGGGGGCGACGTTCGACCACAACGCCACGGCGTTCCCTCTCACCGGCGCACACCTCCAGGCGACCTGCGCCCAGTGTCATGGGGACGGGGTGTACAAGGGCAAGTCCACGGCGTGCGTATCGTGCCATCTGACCGACTACAACAGCACGACGGATCCGAACCACGCGCAGGCGCAGTTCTCGACCGACTGTGTGGCGTGCCACGCGACCACGGTCTGGACGACGGCGACCTACACCAGCCACGACGCCCAGTACTTCCCGATTTACTCGGGCGCGCATGCCAACCGCTGGCAGAGTTGCTCGACGTGCCATATCAATCCCAGCGACTACCGGCAGTTCGACTGCCTGTCCTGCCATGGGAAAACGGTGACGGACTCGCATCACACCAGCGTCAGCGGCTACAGCTACGACAGCCAGTCCTGCTACCGCTGCCACCCGAGAGGAACCCACTGATGCGTACCGGTCTCGGGTGCGGGGCGCTTGCGGGCATGCTGCTGCTGGCTGCTCCAGTCTGGGGTCAGCAGTCGGGAGGTGGCTACAGGTTCGGGCGGGTGAGCTCGGTGGCCGAGGGCGCCGTCGGCCTCGACGTGGGCAGCGCCGACGGCGTGCGACAGTGGACGCGACTGGAGATCATCCGGAGCGGACGCGCGGTCGCCGTGCTCAAGGTTTCGTCGCTGGCGGATCATGCGGTGACGGCCGTCATCACGAGCCGCCCGGTGCCGCTGCGCGTGGGCGACTATGTGCGGTTCCTCTCCTCCAACACGCCCGCCGCCCGCGCTCCCGCCCCGGCAGTCGCCGCGGGTGCGGCGCGGCCCGTGGCCCGCGATACGGCGGTCCGCCCTCGTGCCCGGAGTGCGGCCCCAGCCCCGGCTCGAGTCCCGACACCCGCCCCCCCAACGGCTTCCGGCGCGCCACCCAGCCCGGCCGCGCCTCCTCCGGCGGCGAGCGTCCCTGCCGCGCGCCCCCCCGCGCCCTCACCCGCGGCCCCTCCGTCGACGCCCGCGCCGGTACGGCCGGCCGTACCGACAGCGGGGTCGCGTATGGCGCGCGTCACCTTCGTGACCACGAGCTCGGCCTACGTCAACGCAGGCAAGTCGGAGGGGCTGATCGAAGGAGCCCGCGTGGACGTCGTCCGCCAGGGGCGGACGGTCGGGGAGCTGAAGGTGTCGTTCGTTTCCAGCCACCAGGCCTCGTGCCAGATCCTCTCGGCGGTGGACAGCGTGATGGTGGGCGATTCGGCGCGCTACCTGCCGGCCCCGGGCACGGGGGCGTCTCCACCGGCAGTCGCCGAGCGGGGGCGTGCGGCGGCGCTCCCGGCGTCGCAGCGCGCCGCGCGCCGCTCGAGCACGGGGGCGCTCCGCGGTCGAATCGGGATGTACTACCTCACCGTCACGCAGCGTGACAGCTTCGGCGGGCACTTCGCGCAGCCCTCGAGCGACCTGCGGCTGGGCGGCGGCGGACTCGGCGGGTCGCCCCTGGGGCTCGCGCTGGACGTGCGCACGCGCCGGTCGGTGCGGGCGCTGCCCGGCACACCCACCAGCACGACGGACCAGACGCGCGTCTACCAGGCCCAGCTGTACTGGCAAGCGCCGGGGTCTCCCGTGCGTTTCACGACCGGACGCCAGTATGCCCCCGGAATCACCTCCGTGGGATTGCTCGACGGCGCGGCGCTGGAGATCAACCGATCCGGATGGGACTACGGCCTGTTCGGCGGTCTCCAGCCGGATCTGATCGACCTGGGCTTTTCGGGCGACATCTCCCAGCTGGGGGGCTACGTCCGACGGCACAACCGCCCCGGCTCGCTCACACGCTGGTCCCTCACCGCCGGCGCAAGCGGGTCCTACGTGACGTGGCATACGAACCGGGAGTTCCTGTACCTGCAGGCGAGCTACATGACGCGACGGTTCTCCTTCTACGGCGTGCAGGAAGTCGACTACTATCGCCCGTGGCGGCGCGTCCAGGGTGAGCAGGCGGTTTCCCCGACCAGCAGCTTCGCCAATCTTCAGCTCCAGGTCACGGGAGGGCTGGGACTCACCGCGGGTTTCGACAACCGGCGCAGCGTGCGGCTGTACCACGACGTGATCGACAGCACGGCGGCCGCGGTGTTCGACGAGACCTTCCGCCGCGGCGTCTGGACCGGCCTGACCGTGCGTACGCCGCGACACTTCCGTGCGTCGTTCGACGTGCGCACCAATCACGATGCGACGGCCGGCACGGCGAACACCTATACGCTGGCGCTGGCTGTTGAACGGCTGACGCCGCTGGGCATCGGCCTGCGCACGCGCAGCACGCGCTACACCACCGGGCCCCGGGACGGGTGGTTGAACTCGGTTTCCGTCGGCGTGGAGCCGTGGGGGCGTGGTAGCGTGGCGCTGACGTCCGGTTGGCGCACCGAGCACGACACCTCGGCCACGCCGACGCTCGACATCCGCTGGCTGTCCGCGGACATGGACGTGAGCCTGAAGCGCACGCTCTTCGTCATCCTCTCCGCATATCGGGAAACGGGCGGCTTGGAAGCGCACGATCTGCTGTACGCCGGGTTGAGCTACCGATTCTGATCGCCGTTCTTCATGAAGGTCGGCGGCACGTGCCATGTCACGCGACGCGCCACGTGAAGCGTTTCGGCCCAGCGCCAGAGTCTGTGTGGGGTTAGGCCGGATGCCGAACCGATTGGTGCGAGGGCGGTTACGGCGCTCCCCCGCGCCTGTACGGAACTTGCCCCTCACCCGCCACGCCATGGTCACAACCCGAGCCCTCGGGCTGGTGGGCGGCCTGCTGGTGGTCCTGGCCGGTCCTGCCCGGGCCCAGAATCGCGCCGTCGCGAACCCGCACGGCGAGCTGCGCGTGACGTGCAACGTGTGCCACAGCCCGGAAGGGTGGACGCCGGCGCGCGTCGGTGCGGACTTCGACCACGGCAAAGCATCCGGGCTCGCCCTCGCCGGCGCCCACGCGACCGTCGCATGCCGAGCCTGCCACACGTCCCTCGACTTCCGCGGTACTTCCCGGACCTGTGTGTCCTGCCACGCCGACCCCCATCGCGGTGAGGTGGGCAATGACTGCGCGCGCTGCCACACCGCGCGCAATTTCCTGGATCGCTCGGGGATGGCCCGCGCGCACCAGCAGACGCGGTTCCCGCTCCAGGGAACGCACCTGACGGTGGACTGCGAAGCGTGCCACACCGCGCCGCAGGGGCGGTTGCGGTTCGTGACGCTGGCGACGGAGTGCTCGAGCTGCCATCTCAAGGACTATCTGACGGCCCGGGATCCCGACCATACGGCCGCCGGCTACTCGACTGATTGCCAGCAATGTCACCCGGCGATCACCTGGCTGCGGACCACCATGGATCACGCCGCCACGGGCTTCGCGTTGACCGGTGCCCATCTCCGGATCAACTGCTCGCGCTGCCATGGCGTGGGGCAGTTCCAGGCGCTGCCCCCCGAATGCGTGGCGTGCCATCAGGCGGAGTACGACGCAACGGCCGATCCCAACCACCAGGCGGCCGGGTTCCCCACCGGCTGCGCCGGATGCCACACCACGGCGCGCTGGACCGGGGCGCGTTTCGATCACGACCGGACGTTCTTCCCGATCTACTCGGGCAAGCATCAGGGGCGCTGGACGTCGTGCTCCGAGTGCCATATCAACGCGAACGACTACCGCCAGTTCGATTGCGTGCACTGCCACCAGAGCGCGCACCAGGGAAGAGGCTATACCAGCCAGCAGTGCTACAGCTGCCATCCGAGCGGAAGGGGCGAGAGCTGAGCGTGCGCTACCTCGCGGTCCTCTGCGGCGCGTTGATCGTCCCGGTGGGCGCGACTGGCCAGCAGCCGCCCGCCAAATCGGTGCGCTGGGCGCACGTGACCTACCTGACCACCGCCTCCGCTTACATCGACGCCGGACGGGCCGAGGGACTGCGGGACAACAGCCGCGTGGAAGTGGTCCGCGGCGACAGCGCCGTCGCCGTACTCGCCGTGACGTTCCTGGCCACGCACCAGGCCGCGTGCGACGTCAGCGGCATCGCCGCGTCACTCGTCGTGGGTGACTCGGTGCGATTCACGCCCGCCGCGCATGCGCCCGACTCCAGCGTCGCAGTGACCCGGCAGCCCGCTCCGAACGGGCGTCCCCCGTTGGGGCCACGCGCCGGCGGCGTGGTGCGCGGCCGGGCAGGCCTCTACTACCTGCTGATCCAGTCGCGCGACGGCAGCGGCGCCCGGTTCACGCAACCTTCGGGCGACCTGCGGCTGTTCGGCAACGGTCTGGGAGGGACGGGACTGGGCATCGCGGTGGACGCGCGCGGCCGGCGCAGCGTGCAGACCCGGGCGGACGGGTTCGGCACCGACGCCCAAGCTCAGGCACGCGTGTACCAGGCGTCGCTGAGCTGGCGGGCAGCGGGGTCGCCGTTGCGATTCACGGCGGGACGTCAGTACGCTCCCCGCATCGCGCCCGTGGGTCTCGTAGACGGTGTGTCGGCGCAGCTCGACCGGCCGGGCTGGGGCGGCGGGCTGTTCGTGGGGAGCGAGCCCGACCCGATCGACCTCGCGCTGTCCGGCACGGTCACCCAGCTCGGCGGCTACCTCCAGCGCCACAGCCGGCCCGGCTCCGGCGCGCGTTGGGGGCTGTCGGCGGGTCTTTCCGGCTCCTACCTGCACAGCGGCACGAACCGGGAATTCCTCTATCTCCAGGGGGACTATTCCACCCGGCGCATCTCCCTCTACGCGGCCCAGGAAGTGGACTACTACCGGCCGTGGCGCCGGGTGGCGGGCGAACCCGCCCTTTCGCCGACCAGCACGTTCGCGAGCCTGGTGTACCGACTGAGCGAGGCGGTCAGCGTGACGGCCGGTCTCGACAACCGGCGCAACGTCCGGCTGTACCGCGATGCGGTGAATCCGGAGACGGCGTTCGACGACGCGTTCCGGCGCGGCGCCTGGGCGGGGCTGTCGGCGCGCACGGGCCGGTTCCAGGTCGGCTTCGACGCCCGGGCCTCGGACGGGGGGACGATCGGCTCGGCGGGATCCACCACGCTGTCGATCGGGGCCGACCGGCTGACCGGTTGGGGCCTGAGCCTGCGCTCGCGCAGCACGCGGTACACCAGCGCCGCCGCCGGACGCCGTGGCTGGCTGCAGGCGTTCACGGTGGGGATGGAGCCCGGGGGACGCGGCAGCGTGCAGGTCGCCGGCGGTTGGCGGAACGAGCGCAGCGACGTCGCTGGAGCCACCGCGACCGTCCGCTGGGTGTCGTCCGATCTCGACTACACGCTGGCGCGCTCGTGGCTGCTCGTGTTGTCGGCGTACCGGGAGCAGGGCGGGCCCGGGGCGCACGACCTGTTGTACGGAGGCCTCAGCTTCCGGTTCTGATCTTCACAGATGCTCCGCCGCGCGCCCGTTCTCCAACTAGCGCATCCGGGGCGCGGCCGGTAATCTTCCGCCATCCGATGATCCGCTTTACACACCTCACGGGCTCGCTCCAGGGGACGACCACGAGCAGCGAGAAGCGCTGGCTGCGCGTGGGCACGGGTCACGACTGCGAGCTTCGCTACGACCCCGCCGCCGAGTCGAAGGTGGCGCCGTACCACGCGGCCGTGGTGCTCAAGGACGGCGCCTACCACATCATGGATCTCGACGCCCCGGGCGGGATCCGGGTGAACGGCAAGAAAGTCGCCAAGGTCGAGCTGCGCTCGGGCGACACGATCCGGTTCGGCGCGACGGGCGGTCCCGAGGCGCAGGTGGAGATCGTGATCGATGCGAACTACGACGCGGCACAGGATGCGGCGGAAATCACCAAGGTGCTGCAGGCGGGGGGTCGGGCGTCGGCCACGGGACAGATCTTCGCCCTGACGGCGCAGAAAATCGCGGAAGAGCGGGCGAAGGCGGGCGGCGTGCGGTCCCGCAAGACGATGGACTACGTCGCCACGGCGGTGCAGGAAGTCTCCGAAGTCGTCAAGAAGCAGACCAAGAAGCGCTGGGTGAAGGTCCTCGGCATCGTCTCGGCGGCCGCCGTAGTGGTGATCGGCGTGATGGGCACGGTCATCTACGTGCAGCATCGCCAGATCGCCCGCCTGCTCGACGCCAAGGGACGCTTCGACGCCCAGATCCAGGAGATCCAGCGCCAGATGCAGGCGGAGAGCGATTCGGCCCGGCTGGCGCTGCTGGAGCAGCGCTATCTGGATGCGACCTCCAACGCCGAGCGGACGCTGGCCGATCTGGCCCGCGCCGACCGGGAGAAGGCGGTCGAGGTGGCGAACGCGGGCGATGAGCTGGATCGCGAGATCCGCGCCATCCTGCGGCAATTCGACGCGGAAACCTATGCCGTGCCGCCGATCTTCAAGGAGCGGCTGCGCTATCACATCGATCTGTTGCTCAAGTCGAATGTCGCCACGCGCGAGGTCTATCAGCGCAAGGTGCAATACTGGCCCGTGATCTCGAAGAACTTCCGGGCGCTCGAGCTCCCGGAAGTGATGGGGTACGTGGCCTGGACGGAGTCGCGGTTCGACCCGAGAGCGCGCAGCCGCGCCGGAGCGGTCGGGATGTGGCAGATGATGGCGCCCAGTGCCCGGGACCTCGGGCTGCGGGTGGAAGGGAAGCTGGACGAGCGCACGGACGTCGAGAAACAGACGAAGGCCGCGGCCCGGCACCTGGCGAACCTCCTCGCGGAGTTCGGGGAGGACGCGTTCATGCTGGCGATGGCGAGCTACAACCGGGGAGAGAACGGGGTGCGCGCCGTGCTCCACAAGATCGCGGCGACCCCGGGCGGCTTCAAGCGACATAACCGCGACTTCTGGCATCTCTACCGCATGAAGCTCCTGCCCCCGGAAACGCGGGAATACGTTCCCAAGATCCTCGCGGCCGCGGTGATCTGCAGCAATCCGCAGCGCTACGGGCTAGAGCCGGCCACGGCCCTCGCCGGGACCACGCCCGGGAAAGCCTCGCCTCCTCCCGCCTCCCGCTCGAGCGCTCCCTCAGCAACCCGCCGCTGAGTCGCAGCGGTGGCGCAGCGCCAGCCCGGCAGCGCGCCGAGCGTCCCGGCGCCCACCGCCGAGGACGTCGTCGCGCTCGAACACGTCTCGAAGCGGTTCGACGACAGCCTGGCCGTGCGCGACGCGAGCTTCACCGTGCGTCGCGGCGAGTTTTTCGCGGTGCTCGGTCCTTCCGGATGCGGCAAGACGACCACGCTGCGCATGATCGCCGGATTCGAGGAGCCGACACAGGGGCGGATTCTGCTCGAGGGGCGGGACGTGTCCCGCATCCCGCCGTACCGGCGCAGCGTGAACACCGTATTCCAGCAGTACGCCCTGTTCCCCCACATGTCGGTGGCCGACAACGTCGCCTTCGGACCGCGCAGCCGGAATCTGGCGAACGCCGAGGTGACACGACGGGTCCGAGACGTGCTCGCGGTGGTGCGGCTGGAAGATCTGGCTCACCGCAAGCCTGCCCAGCTCTCGGGCGGCCAGCAGCAGCGCGTGGCGCTGGCACGCGCCCTGGTGAACCATCCCAGCGCGCTGCTGCTCGACAAGCCGCTCGGCGCCCTCGACCTGCAGCTGCGGCAGGCGATGCAAATCGAGCTGAAACGCATCCAGCGCGAAGTGGGCATCACGTTCGTCCACGTGACGCACGACCAGGAAGAGGCGCTCGGCCTGTCCGACCGCATCGCCGTGATGAACGCCGGACGGATCGAGCAGATCGGGTCCCCGCTGGAGATCTATCACTCGCCCGCCACCGTCTTCGTCGCCGGGTTCATCGGCGGCGCCAACCTCCTGCCGGTGACGGTGGTCGAGGTGAGCGGCGGCAGGGCGTCGGTCGAGCTCGACTCCGGAGAGCACCTCGAGTTACCCGCGGGAGACTGGGGGGCGCGAGCCGGTGGGCGCGCCGTGGTGATGATCCGGCCGGAGCGTCTGCGGCTCGGCGCTGCGGCCTCGCGCGGCGCCCTCACGGCGGTCGTCCAGTCCGTCGCATTTCAGGGCCCTGTGATGCGGTGCGGCCTGCGAGTCCGGGACGGCACCGAGCTCGTGGCACGCGTGGCTCCGGAACAGGCGGTCCCCGACCTGCGGCCGGGTCAGGAGCTCCCGGTCGGCTGGGAGATCGATGCCGCCCGGCTGCTCCCGCCAGCGGAATCCGGGGACGACGGATCGTGAGCGCCATCGGCCGCAGGCAGTTCGTGAGCCGTCTGGCGGGCGTGGCCGGCGCCGCGGCGCTTGGGGGATGCGGCAGGCCCGCCCCCGGACGGAGCGCCCGCCCACTGCGGATTTCCCAGTGGCCGCTCTACATCGACGACCGGACCATCCCGGATTTCCAGCGCGCCACGGGGATCACGGTGCAGTACACCCAGGACATCAACGACAACGACGAGTTCTTCGCGAAGATCGAGGAGCCATTGAAGCGGGGGCAGAGCATCGACCGTGACATCGTCGTGCTCACCGATTGGGTGGCGGGGAAGATGATCCGCCGCGGGTACCTGGCGCCGCTGGACGACGCCCGGTTCCCGAACAAGGCCAACCTGGCGGACTACGTGCGCGACGCGGATTTCGATCCGGACCGCCGCTACACCGTTCCCTGGTTCTCGGGGATGGTCGGGATCGGGTACGACCGCCGGCGGGTCGGCCGCGACATCACGAGCGTCGAGGACGTCTTCGACCCGCGGTTTAAGGGCAGGGTGACGATGCTGACGGAGATGCGGGACACCCTCGGCCTGGTCATGCTGGGGATGGGGAAGGACCCGGCCAGCTGCACGCTCGACGACGCGCAGCGGGCGGCGGTGAGGATCACCCAGGCGCGCGAGAGCGGCCAGATCCGCGCGTTCACGGGGAACGACTACGCGGACGACCTCGCCAGCGGGAACGTCCTGATCGCCCTCGCCTGGTCCGGCGACATCCAGGGATTGCGTGCGGACAATCCCGACCTGCAGTGGATCGCGCCGCGGGAGGGCGCGATCCTGTTCTCCGACAACATGATGATCCCGAAGACGTCGGACCGGCAGGACCTCGCCATGGCCTGGATCGACTGGTGCTACGATCCCGCGCACTCGGCGCAGATCGTGTCAGGAGCGCCCTACATCTCCGACGTGAAGGGCGCCGGCGCGGAGCTCGCGAAGATCGCACCGGCGCTCGCCCGAAGCGAGCTCGTCAATCCGGGCCCCGAGCTGGTGGCGCGCCTGCACGTGTTCCGGACGCTGTCCGACGACGAGGAGGCGGAATTCAACCGCGTGTTTCAGCGCGCGATCGGCGCCTGACGATGAGGGCGGGCGCCGTTGCGCCCGGGCCCGGCATGGGGCGGCGCCGGCTCGCACCGTACGCCTTGCTGGCTCCGGGTGTGCTCTGGCTGGTGGTGTTCTTCCTCGTCCCGATCCTCGCGCTCGCGCGCACCTCGCTCGGCGCGGGAGGCGCGCCCTGGTGGGACGGCTACGCGCGGGCCTTCACCGAGTACGGCGCCTTCCTGTTGCGGTCGTTCGGTTTCGCGCTCGTCACGACCCTGATCGCCCTGCTGCTCGGGTACCCTCTGGCCTACGTGATGGCGTTCCGCGCCGGGGCCGGGAGACTCCGGCATCTGCTGCTCGGGTTGGTGATTCTCCCGTTCTTCACCGCGTTCCTGGTCCGCACCTTCGCCTGGAAGACGATTCTCAACGACGGCGGTCCCGTCGTGGGATTGCTCGGGTGGCTGCATCTGCTCCCCGCGGAAGGCCGGCTCCTCAACACCAGCTGGGCGGTGATCGGCGGTCTGACCTACAATTTCCTCCCGTTCATGATTCTGCCGATCTACGTGAGCCTGGAGCGGATCGACCGGCGGCTGGTGGAAGCGGCGCAGGATCTGTACAGCGGTCCGGGGCGCGCGTTCCGCACGATCGTGTTCCCCCTGTCGCTGCCGGGCGTGTTCGCCGGCAGCCTGCTGACGTTCATCCCCGCTTCGGGTGACTTCATCAACGCCGAGCTGCTGGGCGGTCCCAATCAGCGCATGATCGGCACGGTCATCCAGAACCAATTCCTGCAGGTGCACGACTACCCGCTGGCGGCGGCCCTGTCGTTCGTCCTGATGGCGATCCTGGCCATCGGCGTCATGGTGTACGCCCGGACGGTGGGGACGCAGGAGCTCGCGTGAGCGCCGGGAGCCGCCGCCGCGGCTGGGGCGGGTTGCTGGACGCGACCGCCGCCCTGGTGCTGCTGTACCTGTTCCTCCCGATCTTCGTGATCGTGCTGTACAGCTTCAACCGCCCCGAGGGGCGGTTCAACTTCGTCTGGAAAAGCTTCTCGCTGGACGCCTGGCGGCACCCGTTCGCGTACCCGCAGCTCGTGGACGCGATGCTGCTGAGTCTCAAGGTCGCGGGGGTGGCGACGATCGTCGCCACGGTCCTCGGCACGATGATTGCACTTGCTCTGTGCCGCTACCGGTTCCGCGGCTCGGGGGCGGTCGGCTTGCTGCTCGTTCTCCCACTCACAACGCCGGAAGTCGTGCTCGGTTCGTCTCTGCTGTCGCTGTTCCTCACGGTGAACGCCCCAATGGGCTTCGCGACCATCGTGATCGCGCACGTCATGTTTTCGGTGAGCTACGTGGCACTCACGGTCCGCGCCCGGCTCCGGGGTTTCGACTGGGCGTTGGAGGAGGCGGCGCTGGACCTGGGGGCCACGCCGTGGCGCGCGTTCACCCGGGTGACGCTGCCGCTGATCGCACCGGGCATCGTCGCCGCCGCCATGCTGTGCTTCGCGCTGTCGCTCGACGACTTCATCATCACGCTGTTCAACTCGGGGGCTGCGGTCACCTATCCGCTGTACGTCTACGGCGCCCGGCGCGCCGCGTTTCCACCCCAGATCAACGTCCTCGCGACGACGATCCTCGTCCTGAGCCTGGGACTGCTCGGCGCCATCGTGTTGTGGCAGCAGCACCGCGCGCGAGCGGCCGCGCGGAACCCGTGACCTTCGTCGAGCGGGGCCAGTCGATCGAGCAAACGTGCTATTGGCTCGCGCGGCGACCCGAGCACGCCGTCACCGCGCTGCCGGCCTCGCGCGCGGCGGACGTTGCCGTCGTGGGCGCCGGGCTCGCGGGCCTCTGGACCGCGCTGTTCCTCAAGCAGCTCGATACTGACTGTGACGTCGTGGTGCTGGAGCAGGGGTTGGCCGGCTACGGGGCGAGCGGGCGCAACGCCGGCATGTTGCTGGAGACCCTGGATCACTCGCACGGCCTGGCGATCCGGCATTTCGGGGAGGTCGAGGCGCGGCGGCTCGCGCGCCTGGGTGAATCGAACCTCGCCGAGCTGACCACGTTTCTCCGTGATCGCATTATCGACTGCGACTACGAGCCGACCGGACGGCTGGTCGTGGCCCTGACGCCTGGGCAGCTCGCCGCGTGCCGCCACATGGTGGAGACAGCCGAAGGGCTCGGCGTCGAGTCGTATCAGCTGCTCGACAAGGACGCGGTGCGACGCGCCGTGAACTCCCCATTGTACCTCGGTGGCGTCCGCGTGTCGGCCGGCGGGGTGCTCGATCCGGTGAAGCTGGTGGACGGGCTGCTGCGCGAAGCCGAGCGGTTGGGGGTGACCGTGTACGAGCGCTGCCACGTGATGGGCATCGAGTCGCTGGGCGACGGCGTGCGGCTACGCAGCACGCGCGGCCGGGTGGATGCCCGCCGGGTCGTGCTCACCGCCGGCGCCTATACCCACCGGCTCCTGCCGCAGGTCGCGCGGCGCATGATCCCCCTGTACGGGTACATGCTGGCCAGCGAGCCGCTGACCGCGGCCCAGCGGGACGTCATCGGGTGGCGGGAGCGGCAGGGCGTGACCGACGGCCGCCGCTTCTTCAATTATTACCGGCTGACGCGCGACGACCGGATCCTATGGGGCACGAGCGAGCCGGTGTACTTCTCCCGCGACGGCGTCGCGCCAGACCATGACCACTCGCCCGCGCAGTACGAGATCCTGCGCGCGAGCTTCCGGCGCCATGTCCCGGCGCTGGCCGGCCTCGCGTGGGCCTATGGCTGGGGTGGCCCGATCGACGTCACCGCCCGGCTCACCCCGTACTTCGGGCAGGCGCTGGATGGGAGGCTGCTGTACGGGCTGGGGTTCAGCGGGCTCGGCCTGGGGCCCACCCGCATCGCGGGCCGCGTGCTCGCCCACCTCGCCCTGGAGCGTCCGAGCGAGCTGCTCGACCTGCCGCTGGTGCGGCGGCCGCCGGCCCTCTTTCCGCCCGGGCCGCTGCGGCCGTGGGCCGTGCGCTCCGTGAAACGCGCGCTGCGTCGCGTGGACGCCGGCGCCGAGCCCGGATTCCTGCTGCGGCTGCTCGACCGGTTGGGGATCGGGGTGTCGAGCTAGACCTCTCCCAGGACCTGATCCAGGACGTCCAGCGCGAAATCCACGTCTGCGGCGCTGAGGCACAGCGGGGGCTTGATGCGCAGTACGTTGCCGAACAGCCCGCCCTTGCCGACCAGGATGCCCTGCTCGCGCAGCCGCTCGAACACCACCGCCGCCGCTTCCCGTGCGGGCTCCTTCGTGCCGCGATCCTTCACCAGCTCCACGCCCAGCATCAGTCCCATCCCCCGCACGTCTCCGATCAGGGCGTGCCGGGTGGCGAGCTCGCGCAACCCCGTCTTGAGGCGACCGCCCACCTCGGCCGCGTTGCGCTGCAGCCCCTCTTCTTCGATGACCTCGAGCACTGCGAGCCCGGCGGCCATGGAGACGGGATTGCCGCCGTAGGTGTTGAAGTGAATCCGCTGGGTGAGGCGCTCGGCGATCTCCCGGCGCGTCGTCACGGCCGCCAACGGGAACCCGTTGCCGATCCCCTTGGCCATCGTGACGATGTCCGGCACCACGCCCCAGTTCTCGAATCCCCAGTAGTGATCGCCCGTACGCCCGAACCCGGTTTGCACCTCGTCGGCGACGCACAGGCCGCCATGCTCGCGGGTGAGCGCGTACGCCTCCCGCAGATAGTTGGGCGCGCCGTGGGTCACCCCGCCCACGCCCTGGATCGGCTCGGCGATGAACGCCGCGATCTTCCCCGGCGTCGAGAAGCGGATGAGGTCCCGCATCTCCTCCACGCTGCGCGTGGCGATCTGCTCGGGCGTCCCCGTGAAGGGGCTGCGGTAGGGGTCGGGGCATACGGTGTGGTGGATACCCGTATTGAGCTGGCCCGGGAACTTCCAGGTGTGATGGGACGTGAGCGCCATCGCCGCCGGAGAGCCGCCGTGGTAGCCGTTGCGCACCGCGATCACGTCGTTGTGGCCGGTGGCGAGCCGGGCCAGCAGCACCGCCAGGTCGTTCGCCTCGCTCCCCGAGTTCACGAAGTAGGTCACATCGAGCCCGGGGGGGAGTGTGGCGGCGAGGCGCTTGGCGAACTCTCCGATATGGGGGTGCAGGTAGATCGTGGTCGCGTGGGTCAGCGTCGCGACCTGCTGCTGCACCCGCTCGGTGACCTTCGGATGGGCATGCCCGCAGCTCACCGTCACGATCCCGGCGAACAGATCAAGGTAGCGCCGGCCGGTTTCGTCGAACAGGTACTGGCGGTGGCCTTCCACCAGCATGAGCGGCTCGCGGTAGATCGTGAAGATCGCCGGGTTCGTGTACCGGCTCCGCGTGGCGAGGACTTCGGCGCGCGACGGCCCGGTGTAGGGCCGTGGGGTGTGCGCGCAGGGCGGCATGGTGGGGTGGCGGGTGGGGCGAGACGTGGCGGTGGTCATGGAACCGTCCTTTCAGTAGCGGGAGCACGGAGCACGGAGCAGGACGTTCCCTGCGAATGGAGGGTCCTGCTCCCTGCTCTGTGCTCACATCATTTCAATCTCTCACTCGCCGGCCGGCCGGTCGATCCCTGCGTAACGCGACTGCGCCGCGGCCCGGGCCGCGGCGTCGCCGAAGATCTTCTCGCCGTCGAAGCGCCCGTTCTCGATGAAGATCTCCGAGATCTTGCGTCCGGCGGTGACGCTGCCCGCCAGGTGCACGCCCGGCACGCTCGTTTCCAGGGTAGCCGGGTCGAGCGCGGGCCGTCCAGAGGCAGGGTCGAAGCTGATGCCGATCCGCGTGAAAAGGTCGAAGTCCGGGTGGAAGCCGGTCAACGCGTACACCCGGTCGGCGGGGAGATCCTCGACCGTGCCGCTGGCGCCGCGGATGCGGACATGGAGCGGCGTGATTTCCGCGACCTCGGCTCCGAAGCGTGCCGCGATCTCTCCAGCCTTGATCCGGTTGAGGAAGTCGGGCGCGAGCCAGTATTTGACGCTGCGCGGCAGCTCGGCGCCGCGATAAACCAGGGTGGTTCGCGCGCCGGCCCGGAACAACTGCAGCGCCGCTTCGACCGCGGAGTTCTTGCCCCCGATGACCACGACGTCCTGATTGAACGAGCGGTGTGCTTCGTCGAAGTAGTGATGGACGTGGGGCAGCGCCTCTCCCGGCACTTCGAGGGCATTGGGGTGATCGAAGTAGCCCGTAGCCAGCACGAGACGGTCGCAGCTGATCGACTCGCGCCCGAGGCGCGTCTCGATCTCGCAGGCGATGCGGCCGCCGCTGCGCTCGGCGCCGACGAGCCGCGCATAGGGGCGCACTCGCAGCCCCTCCGCACGCGCCACACCCCGGTAGTACTTGAGCGCCTCCTCTCGGGTGGCCTTGGCGCCGGCGCACACCAACGGGTGGCCGCCGATCTCGAGCCGCTCGGGCGTGGTGAAGAAGGTCATCCCCACGGGATAGCGGACGATCGACTCGGCCACGGCGCCGGCATCGATGACCAAGGGATCGAGCCCGCGGCGGCGCGCCGAGATGGCGCAGGCGAGGCCGATGGGGCCCGCGCCGGCGATCACGGCGGATTCATGGGGATAGGAGATCACGGTCGCGGGAATCTAACCCGGGCCGTGGTGCGGGTCTGCTATGCCCGTCCAGCAGGGCGCAATCGCAGGGCCAGCAGCCCGGCGGCGGCGGCGAGTCCGCCGAATACGACCAGGACCGCCGTGAAGCTCCCCGTCGCGTCCTTGAGCAGTCCCACGACGTACGGTCCGGCGAACCCGCCGATGTTGCCGATGGAGCTGACGAGGGCGATCCCTCCCGCGCTCGCCGGGCCGCTCAGGCTGGTCGTGGCGAGTCCCCAGAAGGGCCCGAATGATCCGGCGATCCCGATGGCGACGAGCGCCAGCGTCGCGGTTGCGAGGAGCGGCTCGCGCAGCACGGCCGCGGTGGCCGCGAAGCCCGCCGCGGTGAGGAAGCAGGGCAGGGCGATGTGCCGCCGGCGCTCGGCCGTACGGTCGGAATGGGCGGCGATCCACACCATCGCGACCGCCGCCGCGATGGGTGGAGCCGCCGACAGCACACCCACCGCCAGGTTGCTGAGGCCCGACGCCCCCTTGATGATCTGGGGCAGCCAGAGCAGCTGCCCGTAGCCGACGAGCACCATCAGGATCCATACGCCCGACAGGTGCCAGAGCGCCGGCGTCGCGAGCAGCCGGCGCCACTGTCGCCCGGGCTCCGGCTCGTCGGGATGCTCGGCTCGCAGCCGCTCGGTCAACCAGGCGCGGGCCTCCGGCGCCAGCCAGGCGGCGCCCGCGGGCCGGTCCGTGAGGTAGCGGAGCACCAGCGCTCCCAGGGCGACCGACGGCAGGCCCTCGAGCAGGAAGACCCACTGCCATCCGGCAAGGCCCGCCCGGCCGTGGAATCCCAGCAGCCAGCCCGACAACGGTCCGCCCAGGATCTGGGCCACGGGGATCGCGGTCATGAAGCGCGCGACCGCTCGGGCGCGGTACGCCGCGGGAAACCAGTACGTGAAGTACAGGATCACGCCGGGAAAGAATCCCGCCTCCACGACGCCGAGCAGAAAGCGGAGCAGGTAGAAGGTGGCGGGTCCCCGGACGAACATCATCGCGGAGGCGATGACGCCCCAGGCGATGGTGATCGCCGCGATCCAGCGCCGCGCGCCGACCCGCGCGAGCAACAGACTGCTGGGAACCTGGAACAGGACGAAGCCGAGGAAGAAGATCCCGGCGCCGAGCCCGTAGGCGGCGCCGGAGAGCCCCAGGTCCTGGTTCATCTGGAGCGCCGCGAAGCTGACGTTCACGCGGTCCAGATAGTTGGCGATGAAGACGACGAAGAGAAACGGAAGGAGGCGCCGGCTCACGCGGCGCAGGGTGACGTGCTCGAGGGCGTCGCCGCTCATCGGGCGGTATGGTCAGTCGCGCAGGAAGCCCCAGGTGTGCAGCCGGTCGAAATCCTCGAACCAGCGGTCCCCGATGTCCTTGCGGTAGTACATGTTGGGGATCATGACGTTCTCGATCCGGTTGTAGACCTGCTTCTGCGCCGCCTTCATCGTGGGGCCCAGCCCCACGACGATCAGCACGACGCCCGAGGTGCCGGTGACGAGCCACTCGTTGTCGACGGTCTTCACGTCCTCGATGTGGACTCCCTCGCGCGTGGGCTTCTTGAAGATGATCACCGCGTCCTTCGACGACGTCTCGAACGTCTCGGGGTCGCGGAACGGAAACGGCGGCACCACGATCCGCACGCCGACCTGGAAGCCGGAGCGCGCCTTGAAGCGGGTGATCGAGCCTTCGGCCAGGCGGTGCAGGAATTCCCCGATTGGCGTGATCATCCCCTCCTGCTGGATGCTGATGGTCGGGTAGCCGAACCGGGCGGTGAATTCCAGGGGATAGATGCCGTTCGAGTTGACGATGCAGTTCACGTCGATGTAGCCGACATAGTGCTCCTCGCGCAGCTTGCCTTCCATCTTCTTCAGCGTCGCCGCGAACAACCGGTTCGGCTCGCTCCAGAACATGGCGGTTCCCATCTCACCTGTGGCCGGCCCGATGTCTCCCGGAAACAGCTTCTTGTGCTCGAAGTTGACGTTGACCGGAAGCACGAACTCCTTGCCGTTGAAGAACGCCCCAATCGCCACTTCCACGCCGACGATGCGGCGCTGCAGCTGGAATTCCTTGATGCGGGCGGCCCAGGCGCGCTTGTAGTCCTCGAGGACCTGGACGACGTCCGCTCCCTGCTCGTCCTCCCCCACGAACAGCAGCTGCTTCAGGTTCTGGGCTTCACCGGACGGCTTGATCACATAGCGGTTGGGGTTGGCCTGCACGAAGGCGATCGCGTCGTCGAACGACGTGAAGTTCTCCTGGGGAATGATGGATACGCCGGCCGCCTTGAGCTCCTGCTGGCCGAACCCGCGGTCGTCTTCGAGGCGGTCGGTGTAGGGGGTGCCGCCCACCACCGGCTTGCCGGCCTCTCGCAGCTGCTGCGCCTTGGCGCCCTGACCCAGGACGTCGTCGAACACCACGACGTCGGCCCAGTCCACCTCGCGCTCCCAGTCGTCGGTCTTGGGGACGAAGCCGTTGCCGATTTCCTTTTCACTCTGGCTTTCGGTGTACAGCTGGACTTCGTGGCCTTCCTTCACCACCTGCCAGGCGATGTCGGCGATGAGCGCGTCCAGCGACACGAACAGGAACTTCTTCCGGTCCACACACCCTCACACGTCGGTCCCGCGTCACAACCTAGCCGCTCCACCGGGACTTGACGACCCGGAGCATGCGCGACCATATCGGGGTACCTAGCAGCGTCATTTTCTTCTCGGGGGTGCCGCATGCACCGCACGTTCGCTCTTCTCGTCGGCCTGGCCGTGTTGTCCGCCGGCTGCGCCACCAATCCGGCCACGGGAGAGAGGCAGCTCAGCCTCATCAGCGAGAATCAGGAAATCCAGATGGGTTTGGAGGCCGATCCCTCCGTCGTGAGCAGCATGGGTCTCGACCCCGACAGCGGCCGGCAGCGCTACGTGCGCGAGCTGGGGATGCGCCTCGCCAGGGTCTCGGAGCGTCCCAATCTGCCCTGGACGTTCCGCGTGATCGACGACCCGGTGGTCAACGCGTTCGCCATCCCGGGCGGGCACATCTACGTGACGCGCGGCATCCTGGCGCATCTCAACAGCGAGGCCGAGCTCGCCTCCGTGCTGGGCCACGAGATCGGGCACGTCACCGCCCGCCACTCGGTGACCCAGATGAGCCAGCAACAGCTGATGCAGCTGGGCCTCGTCGTGGGCGTCGCGCTCAAGCCGGGCCTGGCCCAATACGCCGGCATCGCCTCGCAGGGGATGCAGCTCCTGTTCCTCAAGTACAGCCGTGACGACGAGAGCCAGGCCGACCAGCTCGGCCTGCGCTACATGCGCCGCGGCGGCTACGACGTGCGCCGCATGCCCGAGGTGTTCTCGCTGCTGGACCGCGTCAGCCAGGCGAGCGGCGGCGGACGGATCCCGGAATGGCTCGCCACGCATCCCAACCCGGTCAACCGGTCCGGCGCGATCACTCGCGCGATCGCGGCCCTGCCGGCGGATTCGCTCGGCAGTGTCGTCAATCACGACGCGTACCTGCGCCACATCGACGGGGTCGTCTTCGGCGAGAACCCGCGTGACGGATTCTTCCGCGGCGCCGAATTCCTGCACCCCGAGCTGCGGTTTCGCCTCACCTTTCCCCAGGGGTGGACGACCCAGAACCAGCGCCAGGCGGTCGTCGCGGTCAGCGCCCAGCAGGACGCCATCGAGCAGATGTCCCTGAGCGGCCAGGCCACTCCCGAGGCGGCGGCGCAGGAGTTCTTCTCCCAGCAGGGCGTCCGGGGCTCCCCCGGGCGCGGGTCCATCCACGGGTTCCCGGCCGCGGGCGGCGCGTTCAGCGCCCTCACGGAGGACAGCACCGTGCTGAACGGCAGAGTCGTCTTCGTGGCGTATGACGGGCGCGTGTACCGGCTCCTCGCCTACGCGTCCCAGGCCCGCTGGTCCGCCTATGCGACGGCGACGGATCAATCGTTCTCGAGCTTCGACCGTCTGAGCGATGCCGCCGTCCTCGCCGTGCAGCCGTGGCGTGTGCAGGTCGTCACCCTGACGCGGGTGATGTCGCTCGACGAGTTCACCCAGCGCTACCCCGGGCCGGCCACGCCCACCGCCACCGCCCTGGTGAACAACATCGATCCGGCCGGCCGGCTGGGGACCGGACTCGTCAAACGCATCGCGGGGCAGCCGCTGCCGTGAGTCGCATCGCCGGCAGGACGGCGCTCGTCACCGGGGCCAGCGCCGGGATCGGCCTGGCCTGCGCGCGGCGGCTCGCCGCGATGGGCGCGCCCCTCGTGCTGTGGGCGCGTCGCAGCGAGCGGCTCGAAGCCGAGGCGGACGCGATCCGCCGCGCGCACGGCGTCGAAGTGCGGACCGCCGCGGTCGACGTGCGCGACCGCTCCGCCGTCGACCAGGCGGCCGCGGCGCTCGTGGCATCCGGCGCCGTCCCCGACATCCTCGTCAACAACGCCGGCCTCGCGGCCGGGCTCGACCTGCTCCACGAGGGCGACCCCGACGACTGGGACCGGATGATCGATACGAACATCAAGGGGTTGCTGTACGTGACCCGCGCCTTCCTGCCCCACATGGTCGCGCGCGGGCGGGGACACGTCGTGAACCTGGGGAGCCTCGCCGGACATCAGACCTACCCCAGGGGCAACGTGTACGGGGCGACGAAGTACGCGGTGCGGGCCCTCACGGAGAGCATGGCGCTGGATCTCGTCGGCACGCCGATTCGCGTGTCGAGCGTTTCCCCCGGGCTGGTGGAAACGGAGTTTTCGGTCGTGCGGTTTGCCGGCGACGCGGAGCGGGCGAAGGCGGTCTACAAGGGGATGCGGCCGCTCACGGGGGACGAGGTGGCCGAGGTGATCGGCTACGTGGTGGACCTACCAGAGCATGTCAACGTGCTCGATGTGGTGCTGATGCCGGTGGCCCAGCGCAGCACCCAGATCGTCCACCGGGAGGGGTGAGCCATCGGGCTATTTCGCCCGGTCGAGATACTCCCCGGTGTTCGGATTCACGCGCACCTTCTCGCCGGTCTGGATGAACTCGGGCACATTCACCGACACGCCGTTGGAGAGCTTCGCGGGCTTGGTGGACGCCGTCTTGGTGGCGCTGCGCATCACCGGCGCGGTCTCGACGATCTCGAACACGATTTCGTTCGGCAGCTCCACCCCGATCGGCCGGCCCTCGAAGTACTCGGCGATGACCTGCATGCCGTCGGTCATCCACTGGGCATGGTCGCCGAGCGCTTCCTCGTCGAGCTCGTATTGCTCGTAATTCTGGACGTTCATGAAGTGGTACGAATGCCCGTCGTGGTACATGTACTGCAGCTCGTGCGTCTCGAGATGGGCTTCCTCCACCGAGTCGGAGGCGCGGAAGCGGTGTTCGACCGTCACGCCGGTCTTCAGCTTGCGCAGCTTGGCGTGCACCATGGCGCGCAGGTTGCCCGGCGTGTGGTGATGGAACTCGATGACGCGACAGGGCTCGCCCTCGAACATGATGGCCATGCCCCGGCGGATGTTGGTGGCGGCGATCGGCATACGCGTCCTGCGTGGTGAAGAATGATCCGGTGCAGCCGCCCCCTCGGGCGGCGCGCGACGGGCCGGGAATCTAAGCGGAGCCCCGGGCCCGCGGCACCCGGGAGAACCCGCGCGGCGACGGCCTTTTCACCCGCGCAGCTCCGGCAGGTCCCGGAACAGCTCGAGCGCCTCGGGGTTCGCCAGCGCCTCGACGTTCTTCACGGGCTGGCCGTGCACCACCGCCCGGACCGCGAGCTCGCTGATCTTGCCGCTGATGGTGCGCGGCAGGTCGGCGACCTGGATGATCTTGCGCGGCACATGGTGCGGGCTGGCGTACGAGCGCAGCCGCCGGCGGATGCGGTCTCGCAGCTCGTCGTCCAATCGCAGGCCGTCGCGCAACCGCACGAACAGCACGATACGCACGTCGCCCCCCCCACCCGACCCGACCTCCTGGGCGATGGCCAGACTCTCGATTACTTCCGGGAGCTGCTCCACCTGGCGGTACAGCTCCGCCGTTCCGATGCGAATGCCGCCCGGATTCAGGGTCGCGTCGCTGCGTCCGAAGATGATCAGCCCGCCGTGTGGGGTGAGCTCCGCCCAGTCGCCGTGACGCCAGACGTTCGGGAACTGGCCGAAGTACGCCGCCCGATACCGGGCGCCGTCCGGGTCCTGCCAGAACGCGACCGGCATGGACGGAAACGGCCTGGTGCACACGAGCTCCCCGGGCCCGTCGCGCACCGGCCGCCCGTCGTCACCGAAGATCTTCACGGCCATGCCGAGGCCGCGCGCCTGCAGCTCGCCCCGCCACACCGGCTCCGTGGGCACGCCCAGCGCGAAACACGAGATCAGCTCCGTGCCGCCGCTGATGTTGCTGAGGTGCAGGTCGCCCTTGATGCGGTCGTACACGTAGTCGTAGCTGTGCCCGGCCAGGGGGCTCCCGGTGGACAGTACAGTGCGCAATGCCGACAGGTCGTGGGTCCGCGCCGGCTCCAGGCCGCCCTTCTCTGCCAGGGCCAGATACTTGGCGCTCGTGCCGAACACCGTCACCCGCTCCCGCTCCACCAGCTGCCACAGCACATCGGGCGTCGGCGCGAGCGGCGCGCCGTCGTACAGCAGGATCGCCGCGCCCGTCGCCAGCGCGCTCGCCTGCCAGTTCCACATCATCCAGCCGGTCGTCGTGTAGTAGCACAGGCGGTCGTCCCGCCCGAGATCGCAGTGCAGCACGTGCTCCTTCTGATGCTGCAGCAGCGTCCCCCCCGCGCCGTGCACCATGCATTTCGGCAAGCCCGTCGTCCCCGAGGAATACAGGATGTACAGCGGATGATCGAACGGCAGGCGGACGAAGCGCAGCGTGGCCGTGGTGTTGCCGGCCCACTCGTCCCACCCGACCGCGCGGGGGATCCCGCGCAAGTCGGGATGGGGGTCGAGGTAGGGGATGACGACGACTCGCTCGATCGACGGGATCTGTGCGAGCACTTGTGCGGCACGGGGCAGGAGCTCGATGCGCTGACCCGCATACCGGTACCCGTCCACCGTGAACAACACCCGAGGAGCGATCTGCCCGAATCGGTCCACGACACCGGCCACGCCGAAGTCCGGGGAGCAGGTCGACCAGATCGCGCCGAGGCTCGCCGCCGCGAGCATCCCGGTCACCGCTTCCGGGATGTTCGGGACGTAGGCGGCGACGCGGTCACCGGCGCGGATGCCGTGGCCGGCCAGGGCCGCGGCGACCCGCGCGGTCTGCGCGCGCAGCTCGGCGTGGCTCAGCTCGCGGCGCTCACGGCCCTCGGCCAGGGCGATCACCGCCGGGCGGGCATCGTCCCAGCGCAGCAGGTTCTCGGCGAAGTTGAGGCGGGCGCCGGGAAACCAGCACGGTCCCGACTCGGGGTCCGGTGGCGCCATGCGATCCAGGCCGCGGCCCACCGTCTCCCAGAATCCTCCATCCGGCCGCTTGTCGGCGCGGATGTCGCAGAAACGCCACACGGCGGGCCAGAACGATTCGCGCTGTTCCACCGACCAGGCGTACAGCGTGGCATAATCCACGATCTCGTCGGTTCCGGCGACTCCCTCGTTCCGCAATGAGCGGCTGAAGGACGTCAGGTTCGCCCGCGCGATGCGCTCCGGTCCAGGCCGCCACAGCGGGATTTCGTCTCGAGGCACGGAGGACCCCATATCCGGGACTTGACAGTGATACTGTCCGTACTAGAATGCGCACAAGGGAGTCGCGGCGGCCTTCACCTGAGCCTGTGTGGCGGAGGGGAACAGAACGGTCGGGCAGCGACTCTTTTCGTTTGTGGTGTATGAACGACGTGGAGTGTTTCGAGAAGATGGGCAGATTGGCACCACGAGCACGAGTCCGCACGACTTCCCGCCCGGCCCGCCGCATGGGGCGGGGCGGGCGGAGCTTCCCAACGGCGGACGCCGGCACAGGACGGGAATGCGCGACTAGGTCGTAAGCGTCGGTCATTCCCGCGTGAGCGATTCCATCGCCCCGCCTGTGCCTAATACAGACGGGGCGGTTTCTTACCCCGTGAACCTGCCACCCGGAGGAGACCATGGAACGTTCCCGCAGTGAGTTCCGACTGGGCGACTTCTTCGTGGTGTCGACCGATGGGGATACGTGGTGCGTGAGCACCGAGATGGCGCGCCACATCGACAGTTGTCTCGATGCCGAACCCATGCCCTACTGGGTCGTGTTCGTGGACGTGACCGGCGCCCGCGTGCGCGTCAAGACCGATCGCATCGTGTCGGTCACCCAGCGCAGCGTGGAGCAGCGGGCCGTCAGCCGCGCGTTCGAGCGCATGGCGATGGACGAGCGTCGGGCGGATGGACTGGTGGCCGAAGACGACGAATGACCGGGCTGATGCCTAGCGCCGAGGCGGGCTCAGCTCCTCACCCAGCGCGCTGACCTGCCGGGCCAGGTCCTGTGGTGGCAGGGCTTCCACCGGGAGTGCGATGAGGCGCTCGATGAGCGCCGCGATGGTGTCGCAGGACCGGTGGAAGGCCTGCCGGACTTCCTCCTCCGTTCCCAGGGCATCCATCGGATCGGGCAGATCCCAGTGCGCGAGCGCGCGTGCGCCGATGAAGACCGGGCAGGACTGCCGCGCCGAATCGCACACCGTGATCACCAGGTCCCAGGGCTCGCGCTCGAGCCCGTCGAGTCCGCGCGGAGCCTTGCCGGACCATTCGATGCCCAGCCCCGCGAGCGCGGCCACGGCGCGGCGACTCACCCGCCCCGCGGGTTGCGAGCCGGCGCTCTCCGCCGCGAAGCGGCCCGCGCCCCGCGACGCGAGCAGGGCTTCGGCCATCTGGCTGCGGGCCGAATTCCCGGTGCACACGAACAGGACGCGGAACGGCTTCGGCACTAGGGCAGGTTGGCTCGGCGGATCGAGTCGTCCAGGGCGAGCGCGCGCCGCGGCGACCACTTGTAATGCAGTTGGAGACAGGCCCCCGTGCCGATTCCGCGCGGCCCCAGACAGGCGCGGACCTGCCGCTGGTGCTCCGCCGAGCGGCTGGCCCACAGGGAGTCGTCGGTGCGGGTCGCCTGATCCTCCTGCCAGCCGTACCGGGTGAGCAGGCAGGTCTTGAAGTCCTCGAGCAGCTGATCGCAGGCCTGCATCTCGGCCTGATGCTGCGAGTCGGCGCGCGCCGTGAGGGCGCCGATCTCGGTGCGTACCCGGTCCAGCTCGCGCGCGCGCGCCAGGCCGGCCGATTCCGCGGCGGCCGCCCCCCAGCCGCTCTGGTCCCGCAGGCACTGGCTGATCGCCGCCGCCTCGGTGCTCGAGGCGCTGCACAGCTCCACGTCCACCCGCCGCTCTTCGGCCGACTTGCCGCAGGCCGTGAGAGCGAGGGTGAGGCAGAGCGCGGTAGTGGGGAGTCTCATTGCTGGCAATATAGCCATCAGCCGTCAGCCGTCAGCCATCCCCGGCACTCGCCATCCGGTGATCGCTGCCGGCTGATGGCTGACGGCTTTACCGCAGCAGCAACAGCAGATCGTACAGCGCGTGCGTCCACGCCGTGATCCCGAAGCCGCGCAGCAGGAACAGGGCGCTGAGCGCGAGCCCCGCGATCGTCCGGAACACGAACGAATACGGCTCCCAGCGGTCGCCGTAGGGGCCGATATAGTGGAACCACGCGAACACCAGGGCGCCGAGCAGCGCCGCCCACAACCCGGCGACGAGCGGCCGGAAGCCCAACAGGCGCCGCCCCATCCATGCCAGCCCACCCACGAGGAGGACGCGGAACAGCAGCTCCTCGTACAGTCCGGCGCCCAGCGACAGCATCACGCGCGTCCCGAGACCGAGCTGCGCCAGCTGGGCCGGCCGCAGGCTGGCGGTCACGTGCATGATCTGCGTGGTGATGAGGCTGACCACAGTGCCGAACACCACCGCGAGCAGCGACGCCTCGACCAGCATCAGGGCGAACAGGCCGGGCCGGAGGTCGCGCTCGTGGGACCGGACGTCGCGCACCACGAGCCACAATCCCGCGGCCACGAGACAGATCAGGAAGAGCAGGGGCCCCCGGCTGCCTGCGAGGTGCACGAACAGGGTCTGCAGGATGACGTCCGCGCCGTTACGGAGCCCGCCGCCCGGCGCGGCGGGGGCCATCGCTTCGAGGATTTGGTACAGCAGGAACAGCGGGAGGGCGAACAACAGGCTGTAGCGCGGCGCGCGACTGTCCCGCCAGTAGGCCCGCATCGCTCCCTCCCGGCGGGGCTAGGAGAGTCCGAGCCGCTTCTCGAGGTGCTGCTTGACGCCCGGCGTGATGATGCCGCGCTGCAGCAGGCCGTCGATGGTCTGCTGGATGACCGTGCGGTCCGCCTCGAGGCCCCGGTCACGCAGCTCCTGGATCGCCCGGGCCAGCCGCTGGTCGTATTCGCTGTGCCGCAGGCGCCCGGCGTCCATCTCGACCTTGAGCTTTTCCATGGTTTGGACAAACCGCTCAACCGACACCGGATTCGTCATCGCGTCCTCGCGTGATGGGTCCTGTTACGCTCCCGGGAAGATACCGGCGGGGGCCTCGGGCGGCGAGCGGTCGGCTCAGCCGCGCGCCGCGGCCGCGAAGCGACGGACGATCGCCTCGGCGGGCTCGATCGCGTGGATGCCCGCGACGCTCCTGCCCGCCTGCCAGTAGTCCCGCGTCGACCGGCCGTTGTGGAGCGAGTGCTTGAGCTTCCAGGCCGAGCGCAACGCGTACACGGTGCGCATGAAGCGCTTGGTGCGGCGGCCCTTGAGGAGCCAGCGGGCGATGGGCCCCACGTGGGTACCCACGCGCTCCACGTATGGCGTCCGGATCACCGCCAGCGGCACGCCGGTGACGCGCTCGGTCAGCACGATATCGTCCTCGCGGGCGGCGACGATCGCCTGCTTGTATTCCGGGGCGGCATCGCACTCGGCCGTCGCGATGAAGCGCGTGCCGAGCTGCGCGCCGGCGTATCCCATCCGGAGCGCGGCGACGAACTCGTCCGCGTCACCGATGCCGCCCGCGCACACCACCGGCACTCCCAGGTCGCCCAGCTCGTCCAGCAGCCGCTCGGCGCTCTTGGGACCGGCATGCCCGCCCGCGCGATTGTTCACGGCGATGAGGCCGTGCACGCCGCCCGCGAGGCCCTTCTCCGCCCATTTGCGCTCGGTCACGTCGTGATACACCAGGCCGCCGAGCGGCCCGGCGCGCTCCACCAC
>DATICZ010000074.1:0-19274 GCA_035456525.1 Gemmatimonadales bacterium | reverse complement strand
GAGGTCGCCGTTCACGGTCTCTGCGCTCACTTCGGCGCTGAGATTGCCGGGCATGGTCAGCGTGATGCCGCCGTTCACCGTGGTGAACTCGGCCTGCGACGCCCAATCGGCCCGCCCCATGGTGGCGCGGATCGATCCGTTCACGGTCCGGGCCTCGACGTGGCCCGTCGCCTCCACGTCGATGCTGCCGTTGACCGTGCTCACCTCGGCGTCGGCGCCCAGCCCCTCGGCGTCGATCTCGCCGTTGACCGTCTCTCCGCTGAACACGATTCCCGCGGGGAGCTTGATCATGAAGTCGACTGTGACGTCGTTGTTGTCGGTGGAGGAGTGCCACCCGTCACCGGCCTCGCAGGTATTCTCCTGCCTCGCGCGCCGCGGGGTGGGATACACGGCGCAGATCGTGACGCCTTCGTCGGAGGGGACGACCTCGATCTTCACTTCGTCGGGATCGGAGCGGTGCGCGGTCTTGCGGGCGGTGACGTCGATCTCGTCCCCGCTCGTCGCCACGGCGCGGATGCTGCCGTTCACGCCCTTGATCTCGAGCCGCTTGCCGGCGGCGAGCCGGCCGGTCCAGTGGAAATCCTGGGCGCCCGCCGGTGCCGCCGCCAGCAGCGCGGCGGCGACCATCGCCGGGATCTGGAAGACTGTCGCGCGCATGTCGCTCACTCCTCGTTCTGTTGGTGGATCTGTCCGGGGCGCACCAGCCTGATCGAGCCGTCGAACGATTCGAGCTCCACCCGGGCACCCCCCGAGCCCAGGGTGAAGGTGAACCGGTGCTTCGACTTTTGCCCGGGACCGAGCGTCACGGCGAGATAGGAATCGAAACTGCCGCTGAAGGTCGCTACGGAGATCGACGCGTTGGCCCGTTCCGGCATCGATACGGACACGTCGCCGTCGTGCGAGGTCAGGCGGTAGCGGCCGCCGTCAGTGATCGTCCCGTCGTACTCGATGCTGCCGTCCACGGTGGAAGCGTCCACGTCGGAGGATTCGATGTCCAGCAGGCTGATCTCCCCGTCCACCGTCGCCGCGGTGATGTCGCCGCTGCAGTCCTTCACGGTGATGCTGCCGTCCACGCTGTTGAGCTCGATATGGCCTTTCGCGCCCGTGAGCGAGACTTCTCCCTCGACGGACTTCAGCGCGATGTTCCCGCGCCCCCCTATGACGGTGACCGCCCCCTCCACGGTTTCAACCGCGATCTCCGCCTCGGACCCCTCGATCGTCACCTCGGCCGACGGCGAGCCGGATACCGAGATCGGCATCCAGGCCGGCGCGAGAATCTCGTAATCCACCATGGCGGGGCCGTGGCGCGACGAGGCGCTGATGCTCACGGTCGCTCCTTCGGTGGACACCGTCACGCGGTCCCGGCTGCCGTGAGTGGCGCGCACGCGAACCGAGCCCTGACGCCAGCTCTTGATCACGACCGAGCCGCCGAAGTCGCTGACCTCGAGGCGCTGCCCCTGGCGCACCGCGAACGTCGTATCGGTGTCCTGGTTGAGCATCAACCCCGCGGCGGCGACAAGTGCGAACAACATGAGTGCTCCCTCTCTTATGTGCGTGCGGTGGCGACGCGATTCGCCTCCCGCAGGAATTCCAGCTTGCGCCGCATGGTGTCGGCGAGATGGTGGTTCAGGTACGGGCTCTGCGGATCGAGCGCCAAGGCCCGCTTCGCCTCGGCGATCGCGGAGTCGATGACCGCGAGACTGCCCTCCAGCTTGCGGACCGTGGCGGGGTTGAGCTGGCCGCTGCGCTGTCCTTCTGCCAGGGCGAGCCGCAGCTCGTCGAGCTCCTGATCAGCGCTCGAATCCGCCTTGCTCCATAGCGCCGCCTGTACGGCCGTCAGCCCCGACGGGGCGGAGGCGGTCGTGCTCGGGGTGGACGCCTTGTTCGACACCAGGCGCGCGGTCCCGGCGGACACGGCGATCAACGCGACGCAGGCCGCGATGAGCTGCGGCAGGGTGAAGCTGATGCGCCGGCGGGTACGCCGCACCGCGAGATCGTCGGTCGAGAGCCCGATCCGCCCGGCGATCCCCGGCCACAGGTCGCGCGCCGGCGGGCGCTCGTCCATGGCCCGGGCCCGATCGACGACGCGCCGCAGATCGGCGAGGGTCGCCCGGCACTGGCCGCAATCCACGAGATGCGCCTCGAGCGTGCTGCGCTGGGCCGCATCGAGATCGCCGTCCACATATTCCGACAGTCGGTCGGTCCATTGATCCTGCATCGTGCCCTCCTGCTCCCTGCTCCGTGCTACCGATCCAGGTGCTTGCGCAGCGCCATCCGCGCATGGTGCAGCTGTGATTTCGAGGTCCCCGGGACGATCCCCAGCAGCTGCGCGATCTCCTCGTGGCGATACCCCTCCACGTCGTGCAGGAGAAAGACCTGTCGCGCCCCTTCGGGCAGCCGGCTCAAGGCATCTTCGAAATCCACGCCGTGTTCCGGTGCCTCGTGCCGCCCCGCCACCTCGTCCAGCATGTCGGCGTCGCCGTGAAAGCGTTTGCGCTCCCCGCCCACCGTCTTGCGCCGGCCCAGAATGACGTTCACCGCGAGCCGGTGCAGCCATGTCCCGAAGGCGGCCTCGCCGCGGAACGTGTGCAACTTCTCCCACGCCCGGACGAACACGTCCTGGGTCACGTCGTCCGCGTCGGCCGAGTCCAGCATGCGCCGCACCAGACCATGGACACGAGGGACGTGGTTGCGGTACAGGCGTTCGAAGGCGCGACCATCGCCGCTCTGCGCGAGCGCTACGTCCGCCGCTTCGCCGTCCATCGCCGCAGTGGTCGCATCGGTAATCGGTGCTTGCACTCCCTCGTCCCGGTCCGCCGTTCACGAGCTTGGATAGTTATAGAAGGCCCCAAGGTTGCAGTCTGAGAAGGCTCGCCGCCAGGCGCCTTCACGCGGCCTTTAGAATTCCGAGGTATTTTGGCCTCATGGCTCCTGCCATCATCACCGTCGCCGGAATCGGCCTGGCGCTGGGCTTCCGGCATGCGTTCGAGCCCGACCATCTGGCGGTGGTCTCGACGCTGGCCACGCGACAGGCGTCGCCGCTCGCGGCCGCCCGGCTTGGCCTCGCGTGGGCCCTGGGGCATACGACGAGCGTGGGTCTCGTGGTGGCGGCGATCATCGCCTTGGGTGTCCGCTTCCCATCGTCGCTTTCGCCCGTCGCCGACCTCCTCGTCGGCGCGCTCCTGATCGCCCTCGGCGGATCCGTCCTGTACCGCTACTGGCGGGGTGGGTGGCACCTGCATGCACACAGCCACGGGACGGGTGAGGGCGCGCATCTGCACCTCCACAGTCACGCCGAGAGCCCCGCACACGGCCACGCGCATCCGCCGGCGGACCTGCGGCGTTCGCTCGCGTTCGGGCTGCTGCACGGACTGGCGGGGAGCGCGGCGATCCTGGTGCTGCTGGTGGCGGCGGCGCCGACGCGGGGCGCGCAGCTCGCCTATTTCCTGGCGTTCGCGACGGGGACGGCGCTGGGGATGCTCGGGGTATCGCTCACGCTGGCGGGGCTGGTGAAGGCGGCGTCACGCCGTGGCGCCGGTTGGGCGCGGGCGCTGCATCTCGGGGCGGCGGCGGCGAGCATCCTGGCGGGAGCGGTGCTCGCGGTCACCACCGCACAGCAGCTGCTGCCTCAGTAAACCGGCCGCGTTATCCGAAGACGATTCCCAGCCGGTAGCTCACAAACTCCGACCACTGTTTCCGCGGTCCCCAATACGGACCGGAGATCACGCCCACGCGAATCCGGTCGCTGAGACCGTACGAAGTCGGCCCGACCGCGCCGAAGACGGCCGCGAGCTCGACCTGCAGGCCCCGGGCGACCCGTATGCCGGCTCCGACTCCGGCCTGGAAGACCGGTGCGAAATCGGAGAAGCGCTTGGGGCGGTTGTAGCGGTCGTCGCTGCCCAGTCCGGTGAGCGTCATCGTCGTGAACGCCCCTACGGCTCCTGCATCCGCACGCAGTGAGGCTCCGACCGGGCCCAGCCGGAATGCGAGCTCCGGACCCGCGCTGATCGCGAGCCGCGAACCGCCGGTATTCACCACCACCGGCACCTGAGCGGTGGTTTGGAGATCGGCGTGATCGGCGGGCCCGAACGGGAAGGACACGTAGCTCACCTCGAGGCGCAGGCCGAGCGGGCCGTGGCGGCCGAGCCACGAGACTGCGCCCGTAGCGCCCCAGCCCGGCGACACGTAATGCGAAAGACCACCGACGGGATAGACGCGCGACGGTCCGAAGGACGCGACCCGGCCCTGGGCACCGAGCAGAGCGGGCGCCGCCAGGAGGCACACCGGAAGGACGACGCGGAGCTTGGTCATGGGGTGCCATGCGATACCCGAAGCCAGCCGAGGCGGTTCCCCGGACCTCCTAGCGGCGACCATAGACGCGTCCCTTCCACTCGACCAGCCGCCGCCCTCGCCAGGCCGAGCGGAGAATGATGTAGGCGACCACACTCGCCCCGAACGGGTACAGCAGGGCGTACCAGACCGGCGCCCCCTCGCGCCGGTACACTTCGACCCAGGTGAGCAGCGACGCCGCTATGGCGAGCAGGGTGAAGTCCCAGCGGAACGCCAGCCAGGCGAGCGGCGGCCCGATCCAGGCGAGCACCGGAAGCCACATCACGTAGGGCAGGAGGCGCCGTACCAGGGGCAACGGCGGCATCATCAGCGGCGCGCCGAGCGCCAGGTTCTTCGACCACCCCTCGACGATCTCCCGCAGCGAGCGGTACATGCGCGTGCGCATGAACTCCTCGGCGTGCAGCATGAAGATGTCGCGCCCGCTGCGCACGTAGGTCTGCGCCAACGCCACGTCCTCCGCCACCGTGTCGCGGACCGCGGCGTGCGTGCCTACGCTCTCGTACGCCACGCGGTTGGTGAGGATGAACTGCCCGTTGGCGATCGCGTTCCAGACAGTGCGCGTCCGGTTGACGTGCCGCAGCTGGCCGACGCGTGCCTGCAGCGCGAAGAAGACGTGGGGCTGCACGAGCCGCTCCCAGAAGGACTCCATCTCCTGGCGCGGCAGCACGGACAGGAGATCGACGCGCTCGTTGCGGAGCGCGGTCACCGCGCGCGCGATCAGGTCGGTATCCTGCCACGTGTCGGCGTCGGCGAAAAGGAGCAGGTCTCCGGTCGTCTCCCGGTATCCCTGGACGATGGCCCACGGCTTTCCGAACCAGCCCTCGGGCACCTCCGCTCCGCGGACGACCCGCAGCCGGCCCCGCGCCTCGCGCGACGCGGCGATCCACTCGGCGATGCCGGCCGTGCCGTCGCTCGAGCGGTCGTCCACCACGATCACCTCCAGGGGCGCGTAGGTCGCCTGCAGCACGGAGCGCACGCATCGCTCGATGTTCGCGGCCTCGTTGCGTGCGGGTATCACGACGGAGAGGGACGGACCCTCGGCCAGGGGCACGTAGTTCCACAGGCGCGGACTCCGTACGGCGTAGCGTCGCACGACGACCAGCAACACCAGGAACCAGGGTGCGGCAAGGAGCCACGCCATCAACGGCGTGCCTCGCGCGCGGCCACCCAGACTGCGGCCGCGAGGTCTCCCATGACGTTGGTCATCGTGCGGAACATGTCGGGGATGCGATCGAGCCCGATCAGCAGCCCCAGCCCGGCGAGCGGCAGGCCCGTCTGCGCGAAGGCCGGTGCCAGGCTGACGACGCTCGACGAAGGAACGGGCGCTACCGTAAGGGACGCCAGGAAGACCGCAACGCCCGCCTGGGCGTACTGCGCCGGACCGAGCGGCACCCCGAACAGACCGGACACGAACAAGACGGCGACCGCCTGGAACAGGGCGCTGCCCGCCCGGTTCAGACTCGCGCCGAGCGGGAGTACGAACCCGGCGACCGTTCGCGGCACCTTGTACGCGTCTTCCGTCGCCTGCAGCATCAGGGGGAGTGCAGCCAGGGAGGATGTCGTGGAAAACGCCATCGCCAGGGAAGGAAGGCCGGCCTGGAGGAATGGTACAGGTCGGAGGCGCGCGACAGCCACGATCGGGAGGTAGACGATCGCGATGAAGACCGCGAGGCCGGTGATGACCGCGAGCACGAAGACCGCCATGGCTCGCACCAGCGCCCACCCGAACTGGGCTACGGCGCCGTAAACGAGCGCGAAAACTCCGAGTGGAGCGAGCAGCAGTACCCAGTACACGATCCTGATCAGCGCCTGAGTCGCGGCGTCGGCCAGCTCGACGAGCGGCGCGCGTTTGTCCGCCGGCAGCTGTGCGGTCGCGATCCCGGCGAGGGTGGTGAACACGACGAGCGGCAGCAGCGCCCCATCCACCGCCGCGCGCACGGGATTACGCGGCACGAGATCCACGATGAACGCGGCCCCGGAGGGAAGCGCCTGGGCGGCACGCTGCACGAAACTCGAATCCTGGGCGGCCAGGTCGCGCAGGATGGATTGCTGCCCGGCCACCTGGCCGAGCGGGAGCAGCGCCGACGCCACGAGGAACCCGATGCCGATCGCGATCAGGGCGGTGATCCAGAAGAACCCGAGGGCCCGGGCCCCGAGGCGGCCCACGTGGCGCATGTCGCCGAGGTTCGCTACGCCGGTGAACAGGGCGGCGACGACCAGCGGGATCACCACCATCGAGAGGAGATTGAGGAACAGCGTCCCAAACGGGCGCATCGCGCGGGCCAGCGCGAAGAGGGGCGCGCTCTGGGAGGCGGAGGCGACGAGGCCCAGGACGAGGCCGATCGCGAGGCTGACGGCCATCCAGCGGTGATTCCGCACGGTAGATTCTCGTGGAGAAGCGCACGTTGGGTCAAGGGCAGCGAAGGGCGGTGTATTGGCGACACCCGTGAAGAGCAGCACGCGGCTGACGGGCGCCGACGGAGGCCCGCTGCGGGTGGACGTGCGGCGGGCCGGCGACGCCGCCGCCACCGTCGTCGTCTGCCACGGGTTCAAGGGATTCAAGGACTGGGGGTTCTTCCCCGTGATCGCCGAGCGCCTCGCCCGGGCCGGGTTCGCAGTCGTGTCGTTCAACTTTTCGGGGTCGGGGGTCGGCGAGGATGGGGAGACGTTCAGCGAGCCGGAGCGGTTCTCTCGCGCGACCTGTACGCACCATGTGAAGGACCTCGACCTCGTCCTCGAGGCGCTGGGGGCGGAGCGGCTGGGCTTCCGCCCCCCGGCGCTCGGACTCCTGGGACACAGCATGGGCGGGGGAATCGCGGCGCTGCGGGCTGCGGCGGATTCCTCGATATCGGCGCTCGTCACCTGGGCGGCGACGGCCCGGCTCGGGCGCCTGTGGCCTCGCAACCAGATCGCTATCTGGCGGCGCACGGGCAAGCTCGATGTCGTGAACCAGCGCACCGGGGAGATCCTTCCACTGTATACCGACATGCTGGACGACTGGGAACGGAACGCCCGCGCGCTCGACGTGACCGAGGCGGCCGCGCGCGTGCGCGCCCCCTGGTTGCTGGCGCACGGGACCGCGGACGAATCGGTCCCGGTACAGGATGTCCACGAGCTCGCCGCGCGCGCAACCGCGTCTCAGGTTCTGCTGGTCGAAGGTGCCGGGCACACGTTCGGCATCAGTCATCCGTGGCGCGGCTCCGCGCCGGCCTTCGACCGGTTATGCGACGCGACAGTGGACTGGTTCGCACGCCACCTCAGGGCTTCCTGATGAGTCTGGCAAGCGTGCGACGCGCGCTGGCCGGCTATGCACCGCGCGAGATCGAAGCTCCCGAAGCCAGGCCGGCCGCGGTGGCGCTCGTCCTCATCGAGCGAGCCGGCCTCGAGGCGTTGTTCATCAAGCGGGCGGCCCGTAGCGGTGATCCGTGGTCCGGGCAGGTGGCGCTCCCCGGCGGACGTCACGAGCCCGCCGACCCCGATTTGCGCGTGACCGCGATTCGCGAGACGCGTGAGGAGACGGGAGTCGAGCTCGGCAGCGCCGAGCCGCTTGGGGTGCTGGATGATCTCTACCCGCGCACGCCGACGTTGCCACCCGTACGCGTGCGGCCCTACGTCTTCGCGCTCTCCGGAGCCCCCCGACTCGTGCCGAGCAGCGAAGTGGATCGCGCCTTCTGGGTGCCGCTTTCCCGTCTGGGTGAGCCCGGCGTGCGACGCGAGCTGAAGCTCCTCCTGCGGGGTGAAGAGCGGATCTTCCCGGCCTACGACCTGGGTGAGGACGTCATCTGGGGGATGACGGAGCGGATTCTCACGCCATTTCTCGAGCTTATCGGCTACCGGTCCTGAGTTCTGCGTCAATATCACATAGCCCGCCATAATACCCATATTAGTCATATGGTATTGCCATATTAGGTGGGACTAATGTAGCTTGTGCACAGTGAGTTAAGCCCGGATCACCGGGTGCGGCTTCAACCGTTTATTGCGCCGAGGTGGTCGATGCCGGCCGGTACGACAGACTCAGGACTCACCCGGTCGGTCGAAGACTACCTGAAGGCCATCTACCAACTGTCCCATCAGGGTGGATTCGCGGCCACGCGGGACATCGCGGGGTTGCTCGATCTCGCGGCGCCGTCGGTGAGCGGGATGGTGAAGCGCCTGTCGGAGATGGGCCTCATCGAACACGTCCCCTATCGCGGTGTGCAGCTGACCAGTCAGGGACGCCGGGCGGCGCTCCGGATGATCCGCCGCCATCGCGTGCTGGAACTGTATCTGACGCGCCACCTCGGGTATGACTGGGACAACGTGCACGGCGAAGCCGAGCGGCTCGAGCACGCGGTCTCCGACGATCTGATCGAGCGCATGGCCGCGGCGCTGGGTGATCCACGCTACGATCCACACGGCGATCCGATTCCCACTGCCGCGGGAGAGATAGAGGAGACCGAGCTCGTCTCGGTGGCCGAGGCCGAGCCCGGTACCGAGCTCGAGCTGCGCCAGGTCGGGACTCAGGATCCGGCACGACTGCGCTATTTCGCGGAACAGGGACTGGTGCCCGGCGTGCGGGTCACCGTCACCGATCGCCAGCCCTTCAACGGCCCCACCACGGTGTACCTCAACGCCGCGGCTACGGCCCGCGTCGTCGGTCGAGAGCTGGCGCAGGTGCTGTGGTGCCGGAAGGTGCTCCCATGAGCCGGCGTGTAGCGGCCGGCCTCGTGGTGTTCGGCCTCGGGCTCGCGGGCTGCGACGCGCTGCTCCCCTCGGCACCCAGGAGCGAGGACGTGCTCGATGGTCCGATCGAGGGCCTGAACCGAGCGCAACTGGCAGCACACGCCAACGGTGACGAGCAGTTCAATCGGGTGGTGAGCGCCGGGGAAGGCGTGGGGCCGCTCTTCGTCGCCACGAAGTGCGGCGCCTGCCACGTCGGCGACGGCAAGGGGCATCCCGTCTTCAACCTCACCCGATTCGGCCGCATGGAGGCCGGCGGGTTCGATCCGATGCGGGCCTTTGGAGGCCCGCAGGTCCAGAACCGCGCGGTACCGGGCTACATCGCGGAAGTCGTGCCGAGCGGCGCCACGGGCGTGGCCGTCTTCACCGCTCCCGCCGTGACCGGCCTGGGCCTGCTCGAGGCAGTGGACGACACCACGCTCCTGAGGCTCGCCGACTCCACCGATGCCGATGGCGACGGGATTTCCGGCCGCGTCCAGCTGCTCGACGAGAACGACCTGCTGGCGGAGGTCACGTCGCTCGAGGCAGTGGTCGCCGACGGGGCGCCGACCCGTGGTGTGCTGATCGCGGGGAAATACATCGGCCGGTTCGGGAAGAAAGGCGGGAGCGTCAACCTGCTGCACCAGACGGTCACAGCCTATCACGAGGACATGGGCCTGACGACCGAGCTGATGCCGACGGACCTCTTCAACCGGCAGGTGGGCAGCTTTGCCAGCGACGACGTGCCCGACCCGGAGATCTCCTCGAGCACGGTGGGCGCCGTGGTGTTCTACCTCAAGACGCTGCGTCCGCCACCCCGCCGCGACCAAGACACCCCGGAGGTGCTCACGGGCGAGGCACTCTTTGCGCAGGTCGGCTGTGGGGGCTGCCACGTCTCCACCCTCCGCACCGGAACATCGGCGGTCGCGCCCCTCGATCGCGTCGAGTTCCATCCGTATACCGACCTCCTGCTCCACGACATGGGATCCGAGCTGGACGACGCGTACACCGAAGGAGTCGCGCTCACCTCGGAATGGCGCACCGCGCCGCTCTGGGGAATCGGACTCGCCGCCCGGTCGCAAGGCGGGCGCATGCACCTCCTGCACGACGGACGCGCGAACAGTCTGCGGGACGCGATCGCGTTCCACGGGGGCGAGGGGGCGGCGAGTCGCGCGGCGTTCAGCGCTCTGCCTCCGTCCGCGCAAGCGCTCCTGATCCGCTTTTTGGAGTCACTCTGATGGTGTCGCGCCGCGAGTTCGTCGAACGGCTCTCGATCGGCGTGGTGGGGGCCGTGCCGCTGATGGCAGGCGCGTGCGCGAAGTTTCAGTACGTGGGCGGCGGCCTCGAGAACGGCCGGCTCGTTGTGAGCCTGGCCGAGTTCGGCGCCGGACCGTTCGCGCTGGTCGACGCACCCAATCTCCCGATGCCGATCTACCTGTATCGGCATGCGGACGGCGAGTTCACCGCGGTCCTCACCCGCTGCATGCACCGCGGGTGTCAGGTCGACCCCGCCGGCGGACACCTCGTCTGCCCGTGTCACGGGAGCGAGTACGACAACGCGGGCGGCGTCCTGAAGGGTCCGACGCAGCACCCCCTGATCCGGTTCCCGGTGGAGGCGCGAGATGGCTATCTCTACATCGCGCTGACTCCGCTGGAGGCGGAGCGGCAGCCGTGAGTCGGGTCCTGCGTGGCGTCGCATGCTTCGCCCTGGTGGCGGTGCCGCTCGCCGCCCAGCAGCCACCCGATTCGACACCACCCCGCATCAGAGCCAGGATCGATAGCGTACCGGTGCAGGGCGGCCTGTATAACCGCCCGTTTCTCGCCTCCATGGGCCGCACTGCGATCGGTGGGTATCTCGAGGGGAACACCAATTATTTCAGGGAAGACGGCATCTCCGACGGCTTTTCGACGGAGCTCCGGCGCTTCAACATCTTCCTCTTCTCGTCCATCGGCTCGCGCATCCGCATCATCTCGGAGCTCGAGTTCGAGCACGGCACGGAGGAAATCCAGCTCGAGACAGCACTGCTCGATTTCCAGGTGAACCCGTCCTTCGTATTGCGCGGTGGGGTGCTCCTCCCGCCGCTCGGCGCGTTCAACGTCAATCACGATTCCCCGCGCTGGGACATCGTCGAGCGGCCGCTGGTTTCCACCGAGATCATCCCGGCGACGTTGTCGGAGGTCGGCTTCGGCGCCCATGGCCGGCTGTTCCCGCGCGCCTTCACGATCACCTACGATGTCTACCTCACGAACGGGCTGGGCGAAGGGATCATCCTCAACGAGCACGGTCGGACGCGCCTGGCGAGCGGCAAGAGCCACGGCCTGGTGGGTGAGGACAACAACGGACGACCGAGCGTCTCCGGGCGGGTCGGCTTCCGGCGCCACGCCGGCGGGGAGCTCGGCCTCTCCTATTACGGCGGACCCTACAACACCTATCGAGCGGAGGGGGTGTCGATCGACGTGCGGCGCGATGTCCACGTGGCGGCGCTCGATCTCACGGCCGACCTCGGGCCGGCGAGCCTCCGGGGCGAGATGGCGTTCGCCTGGATCGACATCCCCGAGGATCTCCGCGAGGTCTTCGGTGAGCGGCAGTGGGGATTCCATCTGGACGGGGTGGTCCGGCTGTTCCGGCCGCGGATCCGCGGGCTCACGGACGCGGTGGTGAGCGGGGTGCTGCGGCTCGAGCGCGTGGACTACAATCGTGGCACTTTCACCAGCACGGGGGCGACGATCGGCGATGAAGTCACGGCGGTCGTCACCGGCGTCACCTTCCGCCCGGTCGCGGGCACCGTGCTGAAGGCCAACCACCGCCACGAGTGGATCCGCGATCTGCAGGGGAACGCCGTCGTCAGGCGAGCCGGGTTCCAGTTCGGCCTGGCGACCTACTTCTAGAGGTATGGGATTCGTGAGCGAGTCGTCGTTCCGTGTCTGATCTCCCGGGAGAGGCGCCCGCCGGCAGCCCGCCCCCGCCCCCGCCCCCGCCGGCGCCGGTGATCGAGTCGGGATGGCGGCAGCCGCGCTTTGCCCCGAGCCTCGTAGAAGTCTATCGCACGGTTCCCGTTCGGTATGCGAGCTGGTGGCGCAAGGCGCTCGCGTTCGCGGGGCCCGGGTACCTCGTGGCCGTCGGCTACATGGACCCCGGGAACTGGGCCACCGATCTCGCTGGTGGGTCGCGCTTCGGCTACACCCTGCTGAGTGTCATCCTGGTTTCCAACCTGATGGCGATCCTGCTCCAGGGGCTCGCCGCGAAGCTCGGCATCGTGACGGGGCGGGATCTCGCGCAGGCGTGCCGCGACCATTATTCGCGGCCGGTGTCCCTGGGGTTGTGGGTCCTGTGCGAGGTTGCGATCGCCGCGTGCGACCTGGCGGAAGTGATCGGCTCGGCAATCGGGCTGAACCTGCTGTTTGGGATCCCCCTGCCGTGGGGGATCGGGATCACCGCCTTCGACGTGTTGCTGGTGCTCTATCTCCAGAACAAAGGGTTCCGGTTGGTCGAAGCGCTGGTGGTGACGCTGATCGCGACGATCGCCGCCTGCTTCCTGTTCGAGATCATCATTTCGCGTCCCGAGCTGGCGGGGGTCGCCGCCGGGTTCGTGCCGCACCCGTCGATCCTCGCCAACCCCGAGCAACTCTACATTGCGATCGGCATCCTGGGCGCCACGGTGATGCCGCACAACCTCTACCTGCACTCGTCGATCGTGCAGACCCGGGCGTACGACGAAACGCCGGCGGGCAAGCGCACGGCCGTCCGCTATGCGTTTCTCGATTCGACCATCGCACTGTCGTTCGCGCTGTTCATCAACGCCGCGATCCTGATCGTCGCGGCCGCCACGTTTCACCGCGCAGGTCACACGGAGGTGGCGGAGATCCAGGACGCGTATCAGCTGCTGACCCCGCTGCTCGGCGTCACCGGCGCCAGCGCCGTATTCGCGCTCGCCCTGCTCGCGTCGGGCCAGAATTCCACGCTCACGGGAACCCTGGCGGGACAGATCGTCATGGAGGGGTTCCTCAACATCCGCATCCGACCCTGGCTGCGGCGGCTCATCACCCGGGCGATTGCGATTGTGCCCGCTGCGCTGACCGCTATCTTTTTCGGGGAGCACGGCACCGCGCAGCTCCTCATATTGAGCCAGGTGATCTTGAGTCTCCAGCTCTCTTTCGCCGTGTTCCCGTTGGTCCGGTTCACTTCCGAGCGGGCCAAGATGGGTGAATTCGTGAACACCGGATGGCTGAAGCTGCTCGCCTACGCCGTGGCGCTCGTGATCGCGTCGCTGAACGCCTGGCTGCTGGTGCAGACGATCCAGGGCTGGCTCGCCTGATGTTCAAGCGGATCCTCGTCCCGCTGGAACACACTCCCACGGACGATACGATCCTCGAGTATGTCCGCCCGCTGGCGCGCGCGTCACGCGCCGCGCTGGTGCTGATCCACGTGGCCGACGGCTGGGTGGCTCGCAACATCCATCAGCTCGCCCTCAGGGAATCCGAGGAGATGAAGGAAGACCGCGCCTACCTGGAGCGGGTGTGCGCGCAGATCCAGGGAGAGGGTCTGCCGTGCGAGGCGGTATTCGCGGCCGGAGAGCCGGCCCGGGAAATCGCCGACGCGGCGACTCGCGAGCATTGCGATCTCATCGCGATGGCGACGCACGGGCACCGGGGCCTGAACGATGTGGTGCGCGGCAGCGTGGCCAGCGCCCTGCGGCACACCACGATGGTGCCGGTCCTCATGGTGAGAGCGGGAAAGGCAAAAGCGTAAGGCAGGGCTACTTCGTCCGGTCCTCCTCGAGTGTCCGCAGGATCGCACTGAGTCGGCGGTCTCTGGCTTCCCGCAGCTGCACGATCTTCCCCTGGTAGGCTTTCTCGATCGCCGTGATGAGGGCTCGCTGCTGCGCGGGGTCCAGCTTCTCCCACGACGCGAGGTTCCCCCACCACTGCTCGAAGCTGGTGAGCAGGCGCTGGAGAAAGATGTGGACGCCGCCGGGGCCCGCCCCGAGGTGGTAGGTGAGGTGCGGCCCGGCCGCGGCCCACCCGAGCGCGGGACCGAGTGAGACCGCCCGATCCAGGTCGGCCACGTCGATCGCGCCGCTCAGCACGAGGTCGATGCACTCGCGCCAGACGGCGGCGGCGATGCGCCCGACCACGTAGCCGGGCACCGCGCGGCGCAGCACGATCGGCACGCGGCCCAGCGCCAGCAGGAAGGCGCTCGCGGTTTCGACCGCCCGTGGATCGGTTTCCTCGCCCGGCACGAGCTCCACCAGCGGGAGCAGCTCGGGGGGATTGAGCGGGTGCGCCACCAGGCAACGGCCGCGCTGCAGCAGGCGGCCGAACAGCTCGCCCGGTGCGAGTCCGCTCGAAGAGCTGGTGACGATCGCTTGGGGTCCGGCGACTTGCTCGATGGATTCCAGGAGCCGCTGTTTGGCGCCCAGGTCCTCGTGGATCGCCTCGATCACCCAGTCCGCATCCCGTACGGCCTGGAGCAGACTCTTCGCCTGCTGGAACTCCAGCAGCCCGCGCTCCACGATGCCGGACGTGGCCCTGCCCAGGGCGATGAGCGCCCGAGCGCGCCGCGGGATGTCCAGCGTGGCGTCTTCCACAGCCCGCGCGTTCGTATCGAAGATGCTCACCGGCCAGCCCGCCGAGGCGCACAGCGCCGCCCAGCCGCCCCCGATCGTGCCAGCGCCGATGACGGCGACCTTCCCCGGGATCGACCCTGGCTCTACGCGCACCGCTACCTCCCGGCTCGTGCGGGAGCCAGGGCTCCGAGCACGCGGTCCACCAGCAGCCGATGAGCCGCCTCGGGCTGCACGCCGGTGGCCACCCGCACGCGGGCGCCGTTGGGATCCACGCGCGTGCGGCCACGAGGCTCACCGTCCTCCAGGTCCACCGCGACGCGCAACGGCTCGAAGGTGAGCGTGCCGGGAGCGACGAGCTCCGCTATCGGCAGCACGTCGTTGATCACGCAGCCGTCGAGCTTCTCCTGCCGGCGGTGGAAGTCCAGGTAGAAGCGGAGTGCGGTGTGGAGCCAGTGCTCCAGCGCGTCGTCGCTGCGTCCCAACCGGTCGATTTCGTGACCCCCCAGCAGGAACTTCCGCGTCACGTCGAGCCCCACCAGCTCCGTGGGCAGCTCGGCACGCAGCACTTCCGCCAGGGCCTCGGGATCACACCAGGCGTTGAACTCGGAGTACCGGGTGGTATTCCCGGCCGCGCGCAGATTGCCGATCATCGCGAGGTGGCGCTTGACCGTGCGCCGGACCAGCCCGGCGTCGCGGCGGAGCGCCAGCGCGAGGCCCGTCACCGGACCCAGGGTCACGAGGGTGACCGGCTCCGCCTGATCCGCCAGGAGGCGGTCGAGCGGCTTCACGAAATCGAGGATGACGCCGGCTGGCGGAACCGGGGCGTCACCCAGGCCCGTGGGACCGTGTGTTTCGAGCGCCACGGCGAGCGCGCGTTTCAGCGGCCGCCGGGCGCTCACCCCCAGGGTGAGGCGGCGCCCCACGCGCCGCAGGATCTCGACGCAGTTGCGGTGCGCCTGCTCGACCGTCGTATTGCCGTAGGTGACCGCGATGCCCCGCACATCCAGCTCGGGCGAGCGCAGGGCGAGGAGCAGCGCGAGCGTGTCGTCGATGCCGGGGTCGGTATCGATGACGACGGGCAGCGGCGTGCGGGTACTCGAAAGCGCCGGGTCGGGCACGGCTCAAGCCTACGAGGCCCGGCGGGCCTGCGCTAGACCAGACGCTTGGCCTGCGCGTAGAGGATCAGCTCGACGCGGTTCTCGACCTTCAGTTTCCGGTAGATGTTGTGAAGGTGAATCTTGACCGTCCCCTCGCTGATGGACAGCCGCTGGGACATTTCCTTGTTGCGCAGCCCGCGCGCCACCATGCCGACCATTTCGATCTCGCGCGGTGTGAGCACGCTGGCCGCTTCGCGCTCACCGGCCTCGCGCCGCAGCAGCGTGTCGAGCGCGCGGCCGAACGCCTGCTTCTCGACCCACTGGCCACCGGCGTAGACCTTGCGCACGCACTGCACCACCATCTGGGGCGCGAGCTCCTTGAGCAGCATGCCGCGCACGCCGAGGCGCAGCGCCTCCAGGACCTCCTCTTCCTCCAGGGCGGTCGCGAGGAGGACGACTTTGACCGGGTGCTTCTCGCGACGCAGCTCGCGCAACACGGCGAGGCCGTCGAGGCGGGGCATGCGGATGTCGAGAATCAGCACATCCGGCTCGTAGCGCCGGACGGCGGCCAGGCACTCCTCGCCGTTCACGCAGCGCGCCACCACCCGAAAGTCGGGCTCGAGCCGGAAGAGATTCTCCAGTCCGTCGAGGACGATCGGATGATCGTCGGCCAGAACCAGGCGGATGGGCACGCTAGGACTCCCGGGGATTACGCGGCAACAGCACCTCGAGCCGCGCGCCCGCCGGTGTGGAGCGGATGGCGAGCGTGCCCCCGATCGATTCCACGCGCTTCTTGAGCATCACCGGGCCGAGGTGCAAGGTGGTGAGCGCCTCATGGTCGTAGTCGCCCTGGAACGGGAATCCATGCCCGTTGTCGGTGACGACGACGCGGAGATGGCCGTTCATCGTTCCGACCGCGACGCCCACCTCCGAAGCGGCGGCGTGTCGCGCGGCGTTGACCAGCGCCTCATGGACGATCAGGCAGACGTCGTAGGCCAGCGCGTCGGAGGCACGGTCGTCCAGGCGCTCCAGCTGCAGCGCGACCCGCAGGCCCCAGATGGTCTCCAGGCGCTGCGTCAGGCGGCGCAGGCCGACGTGCAGCCCCGCGCTTCCCTCTCCCAGGCCCAGGCGCGTCATCCGGGAGTCCCGGATGAAGTACCGCAGGTCGCGCTGCTCCTCGGCGACCAGGCGTTGGATGGCGGCCAGCCGGTCCCGCGCCTCCCCGGGTTGGTTCTCCAGGAGCCGGTGCACCGCTTCGAGCTGCAGGGCCGCGCCGGTGAGTGACTGCAGGACGCCGTCGTGCAGATCACGCGACAGGCGGATGCGCTCCTCGGTCACGGCCGCCTGACGCAGGCGCCGCGAGAGCAGGGATTGCTCCATCGAGGACGCCACCTCGTGGGCGACGACCTCGCCCAGCAGCAGGTCGTCCCAGGTCATCCGCTGCTTGTCGAGCACGAACAGATGCCCCTGCATGCACTCCCCGAGCAACGGCAGGCACAGGACGGCCCTCATGTCGAAGCGTGATTGCAGGGCCGGGTGGATCGGGGAGCCGTGGCGCCGGCGCGGGCCGGGGGAGGCATGGCAACGGAGCACCGGCGACGGCGCGGTCACGTCCTTCGAGAGGAACGGCACGTCGGTCATCGGTTCGGCGACGGGCGGCTGAAATGTCTCCGGCGCCTCCCGCCAGGAGCGGACCCTTCCGCCGTCCCATGAAGCGAGGTGCAGCCACGGCTCGTCGGACTCCTCCCATGTCAGCAACACGCGCGGGGCCGCCAGAATCCGCGCGGCGCTCTCGAGCAGCTCAGGTCGCGGGACGCAGGTATCGCCCGCCGCCGCCCGCGGCCAGGCGGCAAGCTCGGACATCTGCCGCCGCCGGCGCTCCTCGTAGGCACCGAGGTATCCGACCAGCGCCGCCATCACCGCGAGATACACGTTGCGGATGATGAACCGGTTCTCGTCGAACGCCGGATCGTTCAACACCTCGCTGGCATAGAGACCGATGCCGTTGAACGCGATCAGCGACGCGGCCGCGGTCCACATCGTTCCCGGCCACTGCCAGCGCAGCGTCGCGGCCACGAGGGCGAACGTGAAGTACATGAAGAACGGGCCGGTCGGGCCTTCGGTCAAATACCACAGGATGGAAAACAGCGTGAGGTCGATCAGGTGCGTGAGAAACCCGAGCCGCACCAGCGGCGGCTCGTGGGCCAGCCAGACGACGGAGGCAACGACCAGCGCGTAGACCAGGTACCCGAGCGCCAGGATGGAGGCTTCCTGGGCGTGGGTCGCCGGTATGTACGGATCGGCTGAGAGCGCGACCAGCGAAAACGCCGCCAGCAGGACCCGGCTGGCCGCGATCAGGCGCTCGGCGCCGATCCGGGGGGCGTAGCTCCCTCCCGCCGACCTGCCGGTCGGCCCCGCCTCAGTCATGCCGGTGTCTCGTCATGGGTGCTCTTCGCGACCCGCCCCTTCGTCAAGCCATCCACTTCAGGGGTGAGCAAGATACCGGCCGCCACGGACCGTGAATAGCCGCTCCCCGAGTTGTGGCGTCCCAGCCGCAGTGCTGCGAAGCCTCGGCAATAGGCAGTGCCGCCGGGAGTTATAGGCGGCTCTACCGCCCTGTCTATTGTGGGACCCGTCGCAGAACGCGACCGTTTGCGGCCGCGATCGCCGAAGGCCCGGCTCCTGAGGAGGTTGCCGAGCACGCCGGCATATGCCGCCGGTTGAAGATGGTTCAACGGGCGGTAAGCCGGAAGATGGGAGTGGCGCAGTCAGCCTGGGAATTGCGTTGAAGGCGGCGCCGCAGTCCGTCAGCGAACTCTATTGAGGTGGAATGATCGCTCAGCGGCTGGGAATGCTCGTTTGCTGTTCTTGCAGCGCCGTCTTGCTCGTGCCGGCGAAGACCGCCAGCGCGCAAGGCGTCGCCGCACGCCTCGTGTTCACCGTGCAGCCGAGCGCGGCGGCGGTGGAAACGAAGATCAAGCCAGCCGTCCAGGTCACAGTCCAGGATTCCTCCGGGCAGACGGTGACGAGCTTCACCGGGAACGTGACGCTCGCAATCACCGAGGGGACCGGCAACGAGGAGGCCGAGCTCACCGGAACAGCCACCGTCGCCGCTGTGGCCGGCGTGGCGGACTTCCCCGACCTCTCGATCGACGAACCCGGCAGCGCATACACGCTGACCGCCACGGCCCCGGGAGTCACGGCGGCCACGAGCGCCGCCTTCGACATCGCCACGACGCTCCCCACGGCGGCTGCCGCCCGCGATTCCCCGCCGCCCGCCGCCGTCCCTCCGACGCTGCGCCTCGTATTCTCGGTGCAGCCCAGCAACGCGGCGGAGGAGGGCACGATCGCGCCGGCCGTTCAGGTGACCGCGCAGGATTCGTCGGGCGCGACGGCGACGAGCTTCACCGGCGAGGTGACGGTGGCGATCACCCCCGGGACGGGCGATTCCGAGGCCGAGCTGTCCGGAACGACGACGGTCGCTGCGGTGGACGGCATCGCGACCTTCCCCACCCTCAGCATCGACAACGCCGCCAGCGGGTACACGCTCACCGCTACCGCG
>DATICZ010000073.1:0-13157 GCA_035456525.1 Gemmatimonadales bacterium | reverse complement strand
GGACGGCGACCAGCAGCGCTTCGGCGGCAAAGGCGTGCTCGAGGCGGTCAAGAACGTCAACGAGGTGATCGGTCCGCGGCTGGAGGGTCTCACCGCCACCGATCAGATCAGCGTCGATTACGCGATGCTGGAGCTCGACGGTACTCCCAACAAGAGCCACCTCGGCGCCAACGCGATTCTCGCCGTCTCGCTCGCCACCGCGCGCGCCGCCGCCGAGGACGCCGGGCTCCCGCTGTACCGCTACCTCGGCGGTCCGCTGGCGCACGTGCTGCCGGTGCCCATGATGAACATCCTGAACGGCGGCGCGCACGCGTCCAATACGGTGGACTTCCAGGAGTTCATGGTGGTGCCGATCGGGGCGGAGACCTTCGCCGAGGGCCTGCGCACCGGGATCGAGGTGTTCCACGCCCTGAAGAAGGTGCTCGCCAAGCGCGGGCTCTCGACCGCGGTGGGCGACGAGGGGGGCTTCGCGCCCAACCTGCCGAACGACGAAGGCGCGCTCGAGGCGATCATGGCGGCGATCGAGAGCGCGGGCTTCGATGCCGGGAAGGACGTGGCGATCGCGCTCGACGTGGCGGCCTCCGAGCTGTTCGCCGACGGCGGGTACGACTTCAAGAAGAGCGGGGCGGGGCGCAAGACGTCCGAGGAGATGATCGCGCTGTACAAGTCCTGGATCGACCGCTACCCGATCGTCTCGATCGAGGACGGGCTGGCCGAGGACGACTGGGCCGGGTGGGCGAAACTGACCGAGGCCCTGGGGAGTCGGGTGCAGCTCGTGGGCGACGACCTGTTCTGCACCAGCGTGGATCGCCTGGCGCGGGGCATCGAGGAGGATGTGGCGAACGCCATCCTCATCAAGGTGAACCAGATCGGCACCCTCACCGAGACGCTGCAGTGCATCGAGCTGGCGCGATCCAACGGCTACGGGGCCGTCATCTCGCACCGCTCGGGGGAGACCGAGGACACCTTCATCGCCGATCTCGCGGTGGCCAGCGGAGTGGGGCAGATCAAGACGGGCTCGGGGTCGCGCACCGACCGCATCGCCAAGTACAACCAGCTGCTGCGCATCGCCGAGGCGCTGGGCGACGTGGGCCACTATCCCGGCCGGGATCTCTACGGGCTGTGAAACGCGCGCGACTGATCGGGCTGGGTGGGGGCGTCGCCCTGGTGTTGCTCGCCCTGTTCGGCGGCGAGTACAGCACCATCGATTGGCTCACCTTGCGGCATCAGCTCGCCGACGAGCGCGATTCGGTTGCGACGTTGCGCGCGGGCCTCGACTCCCTGGCGCGCCTCGCCCGGGCGCTCGAAACCGATCCCGCCACGCAGGAGCGCGCGGCGCGGGAGCAGTTCGGCCTGATTCGGAACGGGGAGATTCTCTACCGGATCGTGCCCGACCGCTGACGGGGCAGGATCAGTGGTTCTCGATGCCGATCGAGAGCGACAGCCGGTCCACCACTTCTGACCGCACGCCGCCCTCCATGCGCACCCGCTCGATCCCGTAGGCTGCCCGGATACGCACCGGAAACCGCTCCGGGATGATGGGGACGTCGCGGATCCGCAGGCTGATCCCACCTTCGGCGCCCCGGCCGGACTGGAATCCCTCGGGCACGTTGATGCTCGCCGAGAACACGTTCCAGAACTCGAGATAGGACTGGACCTCGGGGACGATCTCTCCCTGCACGCGAGCGCGCCCTTCCATCAGAAGCCAGCGCTGCCGCCCGGCGTTGCTGATGTAGGTCCAGGCGTGCGGGCCGCCGCGCAGCCACAACCAGGAGAGCGGCCGGGCGCCGATCTGGGCGTAGCCTTCCACCACGTCGCGCGGCGCAATCGAGGACTGGCCATCGGCGGGCGTGACCTGGCCCTGCCAGTACCCGAGGTTCAGCGTGATCAGCCGGGCGAACAGCACGTGACCCTGCACGCCGAAGACGGCGCCGGACCGCTTCTGCGTCACCAGCCCGCTGGTGCTGAGGACCCGCATGCCGACGCCGGACAACGACGCCTCCCACTGGAGGGCGCGTTGCGCGGCGACCGGGGATGGGGCGGCGCCCGCGGCGAGCAGCAGCGCGATCGCGGTCGTGGTCCTCACGGCCCACCGCCGATCACTTCGGGCGCGCCGACGTGGATGTCGAGCCGCTTCTGCTGCGCGCGGATCACGTTCTCCTGCGCGGTCGTCTGGACCTGCGCCTGCCATCCTTCGCGCAGCGACTGGTTGGCGGCGATGTTGTCGGGCAGGGACCGTCCCGGCCGGTGCTTCAGGAAACCGACGAGTCCCGCGAGGCTCAGACCCCCGGCCACGACGTAGCGGCTCCCCGAAGGTGCGTCCCCGCCGGCCACGAGTCCCGGCAGCAGCGCCACCGCGACGCCCACTCCCGCTCCCCGCACGAGCGCGCCGAGACCCTTGCCGGCGGACTCCTTCTCCGGGAGAAACAGCGAATCGGGAAGCGGCGGCGGCGAGGGCAAGGTGTCCTGGGGCCCGAGCACGAGGTCGAGCGGCAGGCGCACCACGCGACCCTGCCGGCCGGCGCTGGTGAGCGATGTGACCGAGAAGACGAGGCGTCCGGAATCGTTGGCGAGGTAGAGCGTGTCCTCGCCGGTCCAGAAGACCTGCAGCGTGTCGCTGATCGCCCCCGCGTAGAGCGTCTTGATGGTGAACCCGTCTTCCCGCTCCAGCGCGACGATCACCTGGTGGAACGAGCTGGCGAACAGACGCGTCCGGAAGCGGTCGGCGCCGAGGCGGATGGACGTATCGCGCGGCGCTTCGACCCGCACCACCTTGGTCGCTTCACGCGCGAAGTCGTAGATCGTCGTGACCTCGGGCGGGAAGATGAGGGGATCGGGGCGCGCGCGGGGGTTGGACACGACGAGGCGGCGGAAGACCGCGTACGCCGAGTCGCGCCGGCCGCGGAACAGCTGTGCGGCGGCCATGTAGGAGAGCGCCCGGGCGCGGCCGGTATCGCTCAGGGTGTCGCCGGCTGCGCCCGCCAGGGAGCGGCGCAGGTAGACGATCGCCGAGTCGTACTGCAGTCCCTGGTAGTGTCGCACGCCCTGGTTGAGGGCCGCCTGGGCCGCCGCGCCCAGTGCGCTCGAATCCTGGGCGTGCGCGACCGGGACGGCGACCACGGCGGCGCCGAGCGCCATTGCGGCGCGCAGCCATGCCCGCGTCACTGCGGCCTTTCCTGCAGCACGATGTCGGTCAGGCGCAACGCTTCACCGGCTTCGATCGCGATCACCGACTCGTAGGGGAGGTAGCCGTCGCGGATGATGCGGATGGTGTGCGTGCCGGGGGGCACATCCACGACGCCGGCCTGCGGCAGGTTGCCGAGTTGGCGCCCGTCGATGAAGAGCACGCCCCAGGGAGTCGAGTTGATGAAGAGGTGGGCCGGCTCCACGGTGCGGCTCGGACGGCGGGTCCCGCTGTCAGGACGCGTCGCCGTGCCGGAAGACGTCGAGCCGCGGGGCGTGTTCGCCGAGCTGCGCGGCGGGGTCGGCCGGGGCTGCACGGATCCGGACGGATTCGCGGTCTGCGACGGGGGCACCACGCCGGTGGGCCGTGGCTCGTTGATGGGGACGGGGGGGCGCTTCTCGTCCCGTCCCCCCTGCGCCACGCGCCACATCGCGAGGCCGAGCAGCAGCACGGCGACGCCGGCCGATGAGCCGTAGCGGATGTTGCGCGGCAGGGTCCACCAGCGGGCGGCCAGCTGCCGGGACTGCGTCACGAGCTGCCGCAGGCGCGGCCGCAGTTGCGACCGCAGTTGCGACCACACCTTTTGCAGCGGGTGCGTGCTCTCGTCCGCGGGAGCGTTCTCCGCAGTCGCTGCTGCCGCCACCGCGGCCGCCGCGACGGCTGCTTCGTGGCCGTGGTCGGCCCAGAGCAGCACGGGTTCCTTGTCCTTTGGCTGCGCGTCCTCCTCTTCGTCGTCGTCGTCGTGGTGGAAATGGGGGCGCTCCACCAGAAGCAGCGGGGGGCCCGGCGGCTCGGCGGCCGCCTCCGCGGCGCTCGGGGCCGACGTTTCGGCGACTGCCGGCTCGGGGCTGGCGGCCGAAGTCGCCCCCACGGCTTCGCTCATGGCGACGACCAGCTCGGGCTCTGGCTTCCGCTCGGATTCCGGCTCGGACGTGGACGCGGGTTCGGCGGCCGCAGATTCGACGGCGGGAGATTCTGCGGCGGCTTTCGACTCCGCGGTGGTCGCGGGGACGGCGGTCGATTCAGCGGTGGCGGCTGGCGCGGGCTCGGGCTCGGGCAGCGACGGCTGCGGTTCCGCCGCCGTATCCACCGTCGCCGCAACGGCCGTCGCCTTCTCTTCCGTTGCCTGAACGACCTCCACGCCCGACATGGCGGTGACGAAGTCGAGGACGCCGGGGAAGCGATCGGCCGGGGCGCGGCTCATGGCGCGCGCCAGCGCGCTCGACACGTACGCCGGCAGGTCGGGGCGCGACTCGGCGATCAGCGGCACCGGACCTTCGCGGTGGTGACGCGTGATCTCCTCGAGCGTGTCCCCCACGATCGGCGGACGCCGCGCCAGACAATAGAAGGCGACCACGGAGAGCGCGTACTGGTCGGCGGCGGGGCTCAGCTGGCCTTCCGGGCCGAACTGCTCCGGGGCGGTGTGCCCGTAGTTGTCCTCGATCGACTGCTCCGGCGCGCGCCGGGGGAGGGCGCCGAAAGCGGCGCTGACGCCCAAGTCGGCGACGCGCGCCCAGCCTTCGGGGTCGACCAGCACGTTGGCGGGTTTCAGGTTGCCGTGGGTGATGCCGCGGCGGTGCCCGTACTCGAGCGCGCTGGCGATCTGCTCGACGAGTCGCAGGCACGTCTTCAGGTCCATGCGATCGCCGGTGCGCAGCAGGTCGCCGAGCGAGCGGCCCTGCACGTACTCCATGGCGTACCAGATGGCCTCGTCGGTGGCGCCGTAGCTGAGCAGGGAGACGAGGTGCGGGTGATCGAGCGTGGCGGCGCGCTGCGCGTCCTTGCGGAAGCGCTCGATCAGTCCTTCGGGTACGTCCTCACCGAGCGGCAGGACCTTGAGCGAGCAGAGGCGGCCGGTGACCTGGTCGCGCGCGAGGTAGATGCGGGAGGTGGAGCCGCGGCGCAGCACGCCCTCGACCGCGAACTGGCGCTCCAGGGCGGGGAGGAGCGGATCCTCGACGCGGTTCCATTCGCTGCTGGTCTCGACCAGGACGCCGCCCGTGCGCGAGAAGCCACAGACCAGGCATTCCTGGGTGGCTTCGGAGATCTCGCCGACCGAACAGCGGGGGCAGATCATCGTGGGAGGCTCACGGGGGACACCGGATGCACGCCCGTCTGGTACCTCAGGTTATGTCGAATGAAGCACTCGTCACCGTCGGCAGAACCGACGTTGCACTCAAAGTATACCCAGTTCCTAAGCCGGTGATACTCAGGTTACTGAAAGTCGCCACTCCGCCGGACGCCGCAATAGTGGTCGTGCCGCCCAACGCGCCTGGGCCGCCGGTTGCCGGTGTCCCGGTCGTGATCGCCATGGTGACATCTCCCGTAAAGCCCGAGGCGACATTACCGAACGCGTCGAATGCCGTGAGCACGACCGGGCTCATGGTGCTCCCTGAGGAGGTCGACTGCGGCTGGCTCGTAAAGGCAAGGGTCGCCGCCGAGGCAGGGGTCACGGTGATCCCAACGGTCTGCGTGATCCCGACCCCGTTGACCGTGGCCGAGATCGTCTTCGACTCGGCCGTGGTCGACGTGAACGTGGACGTTGACACACCACTGCTGTTCGTGGTGGTGGGCGTCGTGAAGTTGGGGTTCGAACCGGTGGAGTTCAGGCTCACCGTGAGGCCCTGGATCACGTTGCCAAAGGCGTCCTTGGCCGTGACCGTGATGAGGGACGCCGTGGTGCTGCCCGTCGTGCATCCGCTGTTGCACGCCGTGATCGTCGTCGGCGACGCGGACACCGTGGACTGCGAGGCGGATACGCCGGCCGGCGTGATTGCGAGGGCGTTGCTCGTGGCCTGGGTGAGCGTGCCAGAGGATGCAACGAGGGTGTATCCCGAAGCTGCTTTGTCGATCGACAGATTGTTGAACGTCGAGATGCCCGTGCTGCCGGAAGTTTGGACGCTCAGCGTGCCGGACAACGTACCGCCCGCCGGGTTGGTGCCGATCGTCATCGTGATCGTCTGCCTGGGAGTGCCGACGGTGTTCCCGCCTGCGTCCTGCACGACCACCTGGATGGCAGGGGACATCGCCACGCCGGCGACGGTGCTCGCCGGGGGCTGTACGACAAAAGCCAGCCTGGTCGCCGGACCTGCCGAGAGGGTCATCGTGTTCGACGTGACGGGGGTGAGCCCGCCGCCGCTGAAGGTGAGCGTGTAGCTGCCCGCCAGCCCGTTGATAGCGAGCCCGCTGAAGGTGGCCGTGCCACTCGAGTTGGTAGTGGCGGTGGGGTTGCTGAGCGTCGCGCCGCCCGGGCCGCTCGCGATCGTAGCCGTGATCAGCGTGCCGTTCTGGCTCACCGGGTTACCGCTCACGTCTTGCACCTGGATCACCGGCTGCGTCGTGAAGGCGACGCCGGCTTGTGCCGTGCTCGACGGTTGCGTGGTGATGCCGAGCTTGGTCGCCGATCCCGCCGACAGGGTGATCGTATTCGACGTGACGGGTGTGAGGCTGCCGCTGCCGAAGCTCAACGTGTAGTCACCGGCGGGGCCGGTGATGGCCAGGCCGCTGAAGCTCGCCGCGCCGCTCGCGTTGGTATTGGCGGACGCGTTGGATAGGGTGCCCGACGGGCCGCTCGCGAACGTGGCGGTCACCTGGACACCGCTCTGGCTAACCGCGTTGCCGCCCGCGTCGCGCAGCTGGATCACCGGCTGCTGGCCGAACCCCACACCGCTCTGTGCCGAGCTCGACGGTTGCGTGGTGATCGTGAGCTTCGTCGCCGGACCGGTAGACAGATTGATCGCGTTGGAAGTCGCAGCAGTGAAGCCGCCGCCACTGAAGGTCAGCGTATAGGTCCCTACGAGCCCGTTGATCGCGAGCCCGGAGAAGGTGGCCTTTCCGCTCGCGTTGGTGGTGGCGGTGGCGTTGGAGAGCGTCGCCCCGCCCGGGCCGCTCGCGATCGTGGCCGTGATGACCGTCCCGCTCTGGCTCACGGGGTTGCCGCTCGCGTCCTGGATCTGAATCGCCGGTTGCGTCGTGAAGGCCACGCCGCTCTGCGCGCTACTCGACGGCTGCGTGGTGATGCCGAGCTTCGTCGCGTTGCCGGACGTAAGGGTGATGGTCCCCGAAGTCGCCGCGGCCAGGGTCGGGTCGTCGAAGTCCAGCGTGTAATTGCCCACCGGACCGGTGATCGTCAGGCCGCTGAACGTGGCCGTCCCGCTCGCGTTCGTCGTGGCCGTGGCGTTGGCCAGGCTCGAGCCCCCGGGCCCGCTGGCGATGGTGGCGGTGACCACGGTGCCGCCCTGGCTCACGGGATTGCCGCTCGCGTCCTGGACCTGGAGCACCGGCTGGGTGGCGAGCGGCACGCCGCTCTGCGTGCTGCTCGACGGGGCGGTGGTGATCGCCAGCTTGGTCGCCGCGCCGGCCGAGAGGGTGATCGTCGTCGACGTGTCGGGGGTCAGCACGCCGCCGGCGAAACGCAGGCGGTAGTCGCCCACCAGCCCGGCGATCGTGAGCCCGCTGAAGGTGGCGGTGCCGCTCGCGTTGGTCGTCGCGGTGGCGTTGCTGAGCGAGGGGGAGCCGCCCGGGCTCACCGCGATCGTGGCCGTGATTTGCGTCCCGTTCTGGGCGACCGGGTTCCCCTGCGCGTCTGCGACCTGGACGACCGGCTGCGTGCCCAGGGCGACGCCGCTCTGCGCGCTGGACGAGGGCTGCGTCGTGATGATCAGCTGCGCAGCCGTGCCCGGCGTGACGTTGAAGGGGGCGGAGGTGACGTTGAACCCGCCGTCGGTCGCGCCGAGCGTGTATCCCGTGCCGGTCTTGTTGATGCGCAGATCGTTGAACGTGGCCACCCCGGCAACCGCGGCCCTGGTGGTCGTGCCCGTCAACTGCCCGCCGGGGCCGGCGTTGTTCACGATCGAGATCGTGACGTTGCTCGTGAAGCCCGTGGCGGTATTGCCCTGGGCGTCACGCGCCGTCACCACCACCCCACCGGTCGCCTGATTGATGATCGCCCCGGCCGTCGTGTTCGTGGGCGGTTTGGTGAAGACGAGCTGTGTGGCCGCCCCGGCGGCGATGTTGAACGTGTTGCTGGTCGCCTGGGTGAGCGCGCCCGACGTGGCCCTCAGGGTATAGCCGGTCCCCGCGCTGTCGATGCTCAGCGCGCCGAACGACGCTACGCCGTTCACGGCCGCCAGGGCGCCTCCGCCTGACAGGTTTGCTCCGGTAGTGCCGGTGCCGGGCGTGATGACGAGCGTCACGGATGCGCCGGAGGTCGTCTGGTTGCCGAGCGCGTCCAGGATGCGCACGGTCACCGGCGGTGAGATGTTCGCGCCCGCCGTCGTGCCGGTGGGCTGTTGGCCGAACACCAGCTTGTTCGCTGCGCCGGCCGAGATGGTGAAGGTATTGGACGTGGCGGTCGTCAGCGTTCCGGAGCTGGCGGTCAGCCGGTAGTTCGTGCCGGCGCTGTCGATCGACAGGCTGCTGAACGTCGCGGTCCCGTTGACCGCCGCCACGGTGACCTGCGTGCCGCCGGACAGGTGCGCGCCGGAGGTGCCAGTGCCCGTTGTGATCGCCAGCGTGACGCTGGCGTTCGAGGTCGTGAGGAAGCCGTTGACGTCCTGGATCTGCACCGTCACCGGGGGCGAGATCGTCGCACCCGCGGTCGCATTCGTGGGATTCTGGAAGAAGACCAACTTGGCCGGTGGGCCTGTGACGATATCGAAGGAATTGCTCTGATCGCTGATCAACGACGGGCCGCTCGACGTGGTTACGAGGGTGTAGCCCGTGCCGACGGCGTTAATACGGAGGTTAGCGAACGTTGCGACCCCTGTCGGTGCCGAAATGGCATTGCCACCGGTCAGCGTGCCCCCTCCAGGATTGGTTCCGATGACAACCTGCACCGTGCCGCCGAACGGAACCGTGTTCCCCACGCTGTCCTGGACAGAGACGACGACACCGCCGACTGCGCTATCGATTCTGGCCAGCACCGCCGTCGTCGTGGGCTGCGTGGTGAAGGCGAGCTTGTTCGGCGCGCCTGCATTGATGGTGAAGTTGTTGCTCAGCCCAGGCGTAAGGGTTCCGCTTGAGGCCCTGAGTTGATAGCCGGTCCCCGCCTGGTAGATGCGCAGATTCGGGAAGTTCGCGATGCCCGATGACGCCGTCGCCGAGTTCGTGCTCGTTGGGGCGAACGCCCCACCTGCGGGAGCCGCGATGGTCATCATCACGGTCCCGTTGAAGCTTGCGGTGTTGGTGAACTGATCTCGCGCCCTGACGACGACCCCGGAGCCGCTGTTAATCGCGGCGCCTGCAGTGGTATTCCCCACTTGGTTCGTGATTTCGAGCGCTGCCGGGGGCCCCGGGTTCACCGTGACGGTATCCCTCTGCTTGACCGGCACGCTGTTGATGACTGCGGAGATGACCTTCAATTCCGCCGGCGTCGCGCTCGCGACCGTCGAGTTCAGGGTCCAGGTGGCCACCCCGTTCACGTCCGTGGTCTTGGTGGCCGGGCCGAAGGTGTTCCCGTTCCCTGTCACCGTGATCGTGGCATTGACGCTCCCGACTGGATTGCCCCCGTTGTCCCTTGCCGTCACAGTGATCGTCGATGCCGTGGACGGCACGCTGCATCCTGTGCTGCACGCCGTGATCGCCGCCGGGCTGGCGACGACGGTGGACGTGAGCGAATCGGGCCCGGAGGTCGTGATGTTGAACGCGGGGGAGGTCCCAGTCGCGACTCCCGTGACCGGGGTAGTTGCGACGAGTGTGTAGCCGTTGCCAACCTTGTCGATTCTCAGGTCATTGAACGTGGCCGTGCCTGAGCCCGCGAGCCTGGTGAGTGTCCCAAAGAGGGTGCCGCTCCCCGGGTTCGTGCCGATCGCGACAGTGACGTTGCCGGCGAAGCTCGTGGCGAGGTTGTCGAACGCGTCCAGCCCCGACACTTGAACCGGGGGTACGAACACCTGGTTGGCCGCTGCCCCGGTGGGGGGCACGGTAAAGGCGAGATGCGTCGCCGGACCCGGCGTGATGTTGAATCCCGCACTCGTATCGGGTGTCAGGCTGCCCGACGACGCCCGCAGCGTGTAGCCCACACCGGTCTTGTTGATGCTGAGGTTCGAGAACGTTGCTACGCCGTTGACGGCGGCCATGCTCAGGGTGCCACCCAACGTGCCGGGCGGGTTCCCCGGGTTATTCGCGATCACCACCGCGACCGAGTTCGTGAAGCTCGGGTTCACGTTGCCGAACTGATCCTCGGCACTGACCTTGATCGGCGGTGCGATCACGGCGCCGGCCACGGCGTTCGTCGGCTGCACCGTGAAGACGAGCTGCGTCACGGGAGCGGCCGTGATGTTGAAGCCAAGACTCGCTACCGAGCTGATGGAGCCGGAAGGCGTTGTCGCAGTGGCCGTGAGCTTGTAGCCAACACCGGCGGTGTCGATGATCAGGTTCGGGAACGTCGCGACGCCGCTCGCCGCGTTGACCGTCGTCGTCCCCAGCAGCGTGATTTGCCCGCCCGGCAGCGGTCTGGTGGTGATTGCCATCGTCACAGGGCCGTTGAACGACGTGACCGTGTTGCCGTTCAGATCCTGGACCGCCACTTGGGGCGGTCCAGCGATCGGACTCCCCGCTGTGGTGGTCCCGGGCTGGACTAGCCAGTTGACTGCCTGCGCTGGCGGCGAGATGTGGAAATCGGCCGCCGACTCGGGATTATTGCCGAACGGGGTCCAGGCCGTGCTGCGGCCAGCTCCGCCGTTGTCCACGGCTCGCAGTTGCCAGTGGTAGTCGGTATCGATCGTCAGTCCGGAAAGGGTGACCGTCGCTGTCGCCCCGGTGGGCACGGCGGCACTCACCCCGGAGGGATTGTTGTCGAACGCGGTGCCGACAGGCTCCGCTTCGACCTGGAGCACCAGCTGATCGCCCGGATCGACGTCGTTGAGTTGGGCCTTGAAGACGACCGTCTGCGACGTGGCGTCTGCGCCCACCGCGATCACCGTCGTACCGTTGGCCTGATACTGGTTCTGATTCTGGAAAGTGGGGGCGTGCCCCGCCTGGACGTTGAACGCCGGGTCGGCGAACGTACTCCAGCTGGTTGTGACACGACCGGTCTGGTCTGCCGCACGCACGCGCCAGTGGTAGCTCGTGTTGTCATTCAAGCCGGTCACGAGCACATAGGCTGGGGAATCGTTCGGCACCTTCGCGCTGAACCAATTCGCGAAATTGGTGAAATTGGTGCCGACAGGCTGAACCTCTGCCTGCAGTTGCAGCGTGTCGCCCAGGTCGGGATCGGAAACGACCGCTCGCAAGACGATGCTCTGTTGGGAGATCACCCCACCCGGAATGACCGGCGTTGTGGAGTCCGCCGGCACTCGTTGGCTCAGTGAGTCGGGTGCGCTCGGCGCCCGCGGGCGCAGGACGCGAACCTTGAATGCCCCGGTGTCCGCAGAGTCCGCGCTCGTCACCTCGACGAAGTAGGGGACGCCGTCGCGGGGGAGTTTGACGTAGTACAGGCAAGGATCGCTGCCGGCCCCAAGGCAGTTATCACTCTGCTTCAACGGCGGCGCAGTCGTCGCGAGCGCGGTATCGAATATCACGTACGCGTCATACGAGGCCGTGACCTCGACCGTCACTGAATCGACGGATGTGCCGTTATTGATCTGGTACACCCGCGCAAAGCGTCCCGATCGGTGCGGCGCGCCGCAATCTGCCGACGTCAGGGTCGAAGAGTCCGAGTCCGGCAACGTGATCGTGGTGATATCACAGGGGCGCACTCGGTACCACAGCGGTACCTCCAGAGTCCCGGTGCCGGCGCGATCCTGCACCACTACTGTGTCTTCGTACTCGTCGAGCACCAAACCGCTCGGGTGGAAGATGGCCCTCAGCGTTGGGGTCTGCCCCGCTGTACCCGTGTCGGGGTCGAGTGTGACCCATGGGCTGCTGTGCTTGAGAAACGCCCGCCATCGCAGTTCGCCGCCGCCGTCGTTGATGACCTCGATTGGTGCGACTTGTGGAGCCGCGCTCCCGAGCGCGGAAGACGCCTTGAGCGAATCAGGTGCGACGGGCACAACCTTGAGCAGTGCGGCGTCTTTGACGTTGATGAGATCGGCGATCCGGCACGTCGTTCCACTGACCGCGACGGCTACGACCAAAAGCCCCCGTGCCATGCGGCTCGGAACGGGGACTCGAAAACGCGGGCGACTCATGGGTGGTGAATCCACGACCTCGTCAATCTACCTGCAACTGACCCACAACAGCAGGGCGTACACCACGTCCGGGTTGTGACCGCTGACCCTCGCCTTGACCTCCCCGCCCGCCGCTCGCTAGGATTGCCGCTGCAGGGCGGCGTAGCTCAGCTGGTCAGAGCAGCGGAATCATAATCCGCGGGTCGTCGGTTCGAGTCCGACCGCCGCTATAGCAAAACTCCTAGGCCGGGGCGTTCACCCCGGCCTTGATTTTCCGAGCCGGGGCTGTGGAGCTCGCGCCACGGACGTACCTTAGTCGTCCTTTCATTAAAGACGGACACGACAGGACCGTGGATACCAGGGACCGGGTGATGCGCGATCCCGCTCGCCTCCAGGCGCTGCGCCGCCTGGGGCTGCTCGACGCCCCCCCCGATCCGGCCCTCGACCGCCTCACCCTGGTCGCCCAGCGCGTGCTGCACGCCCCCGCCGCCCTGGTCTGCCTGCTCGACGCCGACCGCCAGATCATCTACAGCGCCGTCGGACTCCCCGAGCCCCTCGCCGGACGGCGCGAGACGCCGCTGTCCCAGTCCCTCTGCCGCACCCTCGTGGGCCTGGGCCACGCGTTCGCCGTGGGCGACGCCCGCGCCGACGAGCGCCTGCGCGAGCACCCCGCGGTGACCGAGCTGGGCATCGCCGCCTGCGCCGCGAGTCCGCTCGCCACCGCCGACGGCCACGTCGTCGGCACGCTCGCCGTCTTCGACTTCACGCCGCGCGTCTGGCGCCCCGACGAGCTCGAATTGCTCGATCAGCTCGCGGCGAGCGTGTGGGCGCACATCGAGCTGTTGCGCGCGCGCCGCGAGCTC
>DATICZ010000072.1:0-2283 GCA_035456525.1 Gemmatimonadales bacterium | reverse complement strand
GTTCCGCTACCTGTCGGGCGGCTCGAGCCCGGCGGCGGGTGACAACCCCTGCACCTTCCAGGGGCAGCAGCTGCTGCTGCACTTCTGCTACGTCGCGCAAAACGCGGTCGACACGCGCTTCTTCCAGTCGTCCGGGCCGCTGACGCTGAACCCGGGTGAGGTGAAGACGATCGTCGTGGCCTACATCAACGCGGCCCCGGTCGCTCAGGGGACGACCCTGCTGGCCAACATCGGCGGCGATTTCAAGCCGGGGATCCCGGCCTCGGGTGACTCCATCGCGGCCGATCCGACCCTGGTTCGCCCCATCGAACGGGTGATGGGGTGGCTGGGTCAGAACGATGCCGACGCGAACCAGACGATCACGCAGGAAGAAGTGACCACGGTGCCGCGCTCGCTGCTGAACAAGGCGCTGGTGGCGCAGGCGGTGTACGACAACAAGTTCCTGCTCCCCTTCGCGCCCGAGGCGCCGACGTTCTTCCTGGTGCCCGGCGACAACCAGGTCACGATCGCGTGGCAGAAGAGCGAGACCGAGACCGTGAAGACCGGGGGGGGTGATCCGTATTTCGTGATCGCGTCCGATCCGACCTCGACCCTGTACGACCCGAACTTCCGGCAGTACGACGTCGAGGGCTATCGCATCTACCGCGGGCGCACCACCGGCGACCTGAGCCTCGTCGCCCAGTTCGATTATGCCGGCACCTCGCTCACGGACTTCACGGGCGGCTTCGCCTACACCCAAGACGGGGACGGGGACGGCATCAGCGAGTGCGCGCCCGAGCTGGGCGTGCAGGACGACTGCCCGATCACGTTCCCATCGGCGACCGGCGAGGATCACGCGCTGGCCGGCGACGTCATCCAGATCCCGGCGGGCGGACGGGTGCAGCTCGCCAACGGCAGCATCCTGATCCTGCACGCCGATACGGCGGTCTCGGGGAACGGCGAAGGGTTCCCGGCGCTGGCCGACAACGGCGTGCCGTTCGCCTACGTGGATCGCGGCGTGCGGAATTCGTTCACCTACTTCTACGCCGTGACGGCGTTCGACGTGAACTCGCTGGCCTCGGGGCCGTCCGCGATCGAATCGCCGCGGGTCACCAAGAGCGTGACGCCGCGAGCGCCGGGGGCGAACACGACAGCCGCCCTGCTGGTGAGAGGGGTGTTCGGAGCCGACGGGACGGAGCTCGACCCCGGGGTGCAGTACCCGGCCATCGATTCGGCGACGGGGACGTTCGCCGGCATCATGCCGCCGGCCAACGACGCGGCGCTGCTGCTCGGCTCGGCGGTGGTCGAGGCGTTGCCGCCGGGCGACATCACCGTGAAGGTCGTGTCCGTCGGACCCGGGTTCGCGGGCGGGATCGGCGTCGCCCCCGAGCTGACCCTGCAGCTGAGCGCGGCGGGCGTGACGATCCAGATGGCGCTGCCGCTGACCGACGAGCCGGCGTTCAGCGCGACGGGCGCCACGAGCTACTCGGTGACCCAGGCGCTGGTGCCGTATGATTCCGCGAACGCCAAGCGGCTCGGCCTCGCGTTCACGCAGAACGTGCGCATGCCGATCACGTACGGCGGCCAGCTCGTGCCGATCGTCCGCACCTCGGGCGCCGTGACGGTGGCGGCCAGGCGTCTGGGCGCCATCGACGATACCAGCGGCTACCTGGCGCACTCGCGCTGGTTCGTCGGCAACGGCGAGCCGGCCGATCCGACGATCGTGGGGACCGCCGACTCGGCGCACAATTCCGGCGCGCTGCCGGGCGTGAGCCGGATCTGGGCGCCCCAGGCCTACCGCGATCCGGGGATCAACCTCTTTCTGCGCGGCTACTCCTACGGGCAGACCGCCTGGTACCCGGCCGACTTCTTGGTGACGTGGAACGCCGATTCGAGCCTCGCGGTGTTCGACTCGACGCACCACAGCCCGCTGCCGTTCTCGCCGAACGGCGGCACGGGATGGGGCTTCATCAATCAGCGAGCCTTCGCCGCGGCGGGGACCACGACGCCGGAGCTCGAGGACGGTACCGGCGCGCCCAGCGTCGGCGTGGTGGGCTATCACCATCTGTACGGGACGCAGCCGACCTGTTTCCCCGACTGGTGGGCGATTACCTGCGCCGAGTTGGAGCAGAAAGCGCAGGTCGAGCCGCTCGACTTCAATTTCGACGGGGTGGCGGACGGCTCGGGGATCGCCGTGATGGTGAACGGCGAAGCCTTCTTCATGGCGCTGAGCGGAGGACAGCTGCCGGCGGCCGGGACGCAGTGGCGGCTGCGAGCGGTGACGGGGACGGAGAAGGCGAAGTG
>DATICZ010000071.1:0-7639 GCA_035456525.1 Gemmatimonadales bacterium | reverse complement strand
GCCGTGTCGTCGCGACGGCCGAGGTGTGGGCCGTGCGCGTGGAAGACCTGCGCGCCCGCCGTCTTCGGGCGTATGGTGAGGTCCATCCCGATCTCGCCGCCACGCTCGACCCGCGGCTCGACCACCTGCGCCGCGCCCTGGTGGCGCTGGCGGAGGCGGCGACCGGCCTTCTCGAGCGGTGACGATGCTCATCTACATCGCCGCGGGCGGCCTGCTCGGTACGCTCAGCCGCTATTTCCTGCAGGGATGGATCCAGACTCGATCCGGCGCCGGTGTCTTTCCGCTGGGCACGCTCGTCATCAACCTCACCGGCTCGTTCGCGCTCGGCTTCCTGATCCGCTTCGCCACCGGATCGACCGTCGTGTCCCCCGAGATGCGGGCCGGACTCACCGTCGGGTTCTGTGGTGCCTTCACCACCATGAGCACGTTCAGCTACGAGGCGGTTCGCCTGCTGGGCGACGGGGAGTACTGGCCGGCCGTGCTGTACATGAGCGGAACAATCGTGGGATGCCTAGCAGCGGTGATCGCGGGGACCGCGCTGGCGGAGAAGCTGTTGTGATGGGGTGCCAGGTGTCGGGTGTCAGGTCCCAGAGAACACCCGGCCCGATACCTGGAACCTGACACCCGGCACCTGGGGGCAATCATGCACCACCGCTTCAAGGGCGAGCGAACCCTGATGCGCATCTTCATCGGGGAAAGCGACAAGTTCCACGGGAAACCGCTCTTCCAGGCGCTGCTCGAGCGGCTGCGCGAGAAGGGGTTCGCGGGGGCCACGGTGCTGCGCGGTGTGGCCGGCTTCGGGGCGTCGAGCACGGTGCACACCGACAAGGTGCTCCGGCTCTCGCTCGATCTCCCGATCATCATCGAGGTCGTGGAGACCGAGGAGGCCATCCAGCGGGTGTTGCCGGACTTGGACGAGATGATCGGGGGAGGTCTGATCACTCTCGAGCGCGCCCGAGTGATCATGTACCGCCCGGGCGGCACGCGTCCGAGCGAACGCGAGCTGCACCGCATCGAGGGACTCGAACCGGAAGGCTAGGAGACTGGATTGAACGGCGTGAAAGCGGCCCTCGGGCTCCTGACGTGCCTCGTCGCCCTCACCGCGATCGTCGCGGCGGGGTGGACCGCGCCGCTCGACCAGGCCACCGCGATCGCCGCCGCCGTCCACCGAACGGCGTTCCAGAGTGCCGTGGCCGTCAACGTGACGGCCCTGGGGAGCGCACCCGTGATCGTCATCGTCGCCGTAGTCGCAGCGGCCTATGTCGTCGCGGCCGGTCGGCCACGTCTCGTCTTGGCGCTCGCCTGGACGCCGCTCGCCTTCCTGCTGGACAGCGCCATCAAGCTGCTGGTACGCCACCCTCGCCCCACCGTGGCGATGATCGCGCTGCCGCCGGACTTCAGCTTTCCGAGCGGCCATGCCGTCGCCGCCAGCGCGCTGTACGTCACGCTCGCCCTCCTGGCCGCGGGCGTTGAGCGGCGCGCCGGCCCGCGTCGCCTGCTCATCGCATCCGGCGTTCTCGTGGCGGTATTGGTCGCATGGAGCAGGGTGTACCTGGGGGTGCACTACCTCACGGATGTAGTGGGAGGACTCATGTTGGGGACGGCGGGCGCGATCGTGGCAGCGCGAAGGGTACAGGACCGGGAGCAGACGGACAGGCAGGCGTTGAGGCGTACAGACGCGTAGCGGTTGGCAGGCGCCAGCGGTCAGGACTTCCTACTCCCTCGCGACTACGAACCACTATGCGCCTGCACGCCTGAACGCCTGTCTGGCTTCCCGCGCGCACACGTACTTCCCTCCGGCGCGAGGAAACCGCGTGGCGAGCTCGGCAAAGATGAGGTTGCCTGCGAAGGCGATGGCACCACCGACGAGCCAGGCGACGAGCGTCAGTCCCGGCCGGCCGAGCTGGCCCGCGACGAGACCCGGCGTCCGGAAGATCCCCGACCCCACCATGATGCCGATGACCATGGCGAGGCCGTCTCCCACGCGAAGCGACCGTCTGAGCTCGAGCATCGAGCCCAAACGGTCGCTTCAAGGACTTCGCCCGGCTAGTGGCGCCGACCGCCGCCGGAGTTGGAAGGTCGCGAGGCAGACCCGCGCGACGATGACGAGCCGCGGGAGGGCGACGCACCCCGGGAGGGAGACGCACCACGAGATGGCGACGCCTCGCGTGAGGGCGAGGAGCCACGCGACGGCGAAGCTGCGCGCGGGGCTTCTCGCCGGCCGTCGGAGCCATTCGAGCGCGGGCGAGACGAGGCGCGTGGCTCGGCAGCAGGTGCGTCGCGCCGCCCTGCATCACCCCTGTTGCCCTCAACGGCCGTGCGGCGACGCGGCTCGACCGGGAAATCCGGACGCCCGTCGAAACCGGTCACGACCGGCGGACGCTCGAGAATCCCCGCGGTCCTGACGGGAGTGCGATCGCGCGGCAACACGAACGGCGGCGGGGGCGCGGGCCGCTTGAACACGAAACCCCCGGCGCCGCTCCCGCCCGTGTAGATCGGACGGCGGTAGCCGTAACAGAATGGGTCACCGAAGCAGGAGTAGTCGAACGGTCTGTAGAAGCCCCGGTGATACCCGTAGTACCCGTAGTAGAACGGGTCGTAGTAGAGGGAGTTGCAGTAGAATGGATCGTACAGGAACGGATCGCAGTAGCGGTACGGCCGTCCGAAGATCAGGCCGATATGGAAGCCCGAGCCGTACCCCCAGCAGCCGTAGCAGGGGCGATAGTAGCCGGCATACGGCCGCCGTCCGTCATAGCCCACCGTGTAGCTCACCACGTCATAATCGAAGTGCGCCGAGTCTGCCATCTCCGTCACGAGGTCCAGCAGGCCGGCCTCCTGGTCGTCCCGAATCCGCTCGCTGGCCAGCACCCTGTAGTCCCAATGGTCGCCGCGCACGAAGCGGTCATGGCGGAAGGGAGTCGCCGAGCGGGCCGCCAGCACCGTACCGGTGCCGTCACGGTCGTCTACGTAGAACGTCTCGCGGTCGCCGCGACCGCGCAGCTCGTAGTCCTTGCCACCACGCACGAAGTCGTCGTCGCCGGGATCGAGCGGGAACAGCACCCGCACGCGCCCGTCCACGTCGGCGCGCAGCACCAGGAGGTACCCGTCCTCGGCCAGTCGCACACGAACCTTGGCGCGATCGCTCCGGTCGTAGTAGCCGTCGGAGCTGAGTGTGACGCGGACCGCAGCGTCGGGCGACCGCAGAGTCGCGGGGACCACGGCGGTCGAGTCGGGTGAAGCCACGATGAAGGCGAGCGCGTTGAGCCAGGCGGTGACCATAGACCCTCCCTCGCTATACTACCCTGAACGAGCCCAAAGCCACTAGTCTCAATACAAGAAGTGCGCCGGAGGGCGGCGCGCATGGCGGGGCAGCCGGACCGTCTCATCCTGGGGACAGATGTTCGGTCGCAGTGGACCACGGCCGGAGGTGAAGTGTGAAGGCTGTATTCATTGTTCGCGCGCGTCCCGACGCTCTCGGACTCGGCCTTCCTTGCCGGCCGCTCCCAGGACTCGATCGTGGCGGTCCTCACCCAGGGCGTCGGCGACGGGAACGACATGCCGTCGTTCAATGGCCGGCTGACGCACGACCAGATGGTGGCCGTGGAGCGCTACCTTCGCACCCTTTCGACGACGGCTTCCGAGTCCCCCTGAAGCGCAACGGGCCGGTCGAATCGACCGGCCCGTCCCAGGCAGGAAAACACGCCCTCGGGCGCGTTCAATGCTCCGGCGCGTTCTGGTGCTGCCGCATCATCGGCATCATCTGTCCCATCTGGCCCTGCATCATGTCGGCCCACCCATCGACCCGTCCGCGCTGGGCATCAGTGAGGATGGCCCGCGCCTGCGCCGCGGCGGAGAGCATCGACCAGTGCGCGCGACCCATCGCGGCCTGCGCGGCCTGGAAGTGCGTTTTCACCTGGACCGTGTCGGGCGCACCGGCTTCCATGGCTTTGGCCATCTCGCCCATGTGACTCTGCATGTCCGAATGCGCGGCATCGTGGGTCTTCTTGGCGGCGTCGCGCAGGGCGGTGAGGCGGGTAACCTGTTGGGGCGTCAGGGAGAGAGCGTCCTTACGGGACAGCAGGTGGTCGGGCGCGAAGGCCATCGACCGCATCATCGGGCCCATCATGTTCATCATGTGGCCCATCATCCCCGCCATGTGATCCTGACCCTGCATCGCTCCCATCTGGCCGTGCATCATCCCCTGGCCCATTAGGCCCGGGCCCATCGGCATCGCGGGCTTCGCCGTGTCGGGCTGCTGCGCGGCGAGCGGCGCGGCGATCGCCAGCGCCCACAGCATTCGAATGCTCTTCATCTGATGCGTCTCCTTCGCATGGGTATCCCCGAACGGGGGTGGTGCGTGCAGAATGACCCCCCCAATCTACGCGCCGGAACGCGGAGGGTGTCGTGACCTCGGCATGAGGGATCGCTTACCATCGGTCCGGCTTTCCCGCATCCGGCACGAACAGGCTCTGACCGAACCGCGACGTGCCGAAGGCACCGATCAGCCGCTGGGTCGCGGGAGCGACGAGCCAGTCCGACAAGGCCCGCCCACCTCGGGCGTTCACGCGGGGCGCGTTGCGCGGGTTCACTTCCATCACGTGATAGACATTGTAGAGCACGGGGTCGCCTTCGGCCAGCGGGACGAGCTGCACCCGGTCGCGCCAGGCGAGGTAGGTCGCCCGGTCGGTGATCGTGTAGGCACGCTTCTCGTCGGCCATTTGCAGCGTCGCCGCCATCCCCTGACCGGCGTCGAAGTACCAGCCGCCTTCCGCGCCCGCGGTGGGAGGCTCGATCGCGGCCAGCTTCCAGAGTTTCCGCTCGAGCAGGTTCGTGCCGGAGCGGTCGCCACGGGACACGAAGCGCGCCCGGGCCGCCGCGACACGCCGCATCGCCGCCGCGGCGTCTGTCAGTCCGCGCAGTCCGGCCGGATCCGTCGCCGGCCCCACGATGAGGTAATCGTTGTGCATCACCAACCGGCGCCGCAGCAGGTAGCCCGAGTCGGTGAGTGCCCGCTCGGCTTCGGGAGCGTGCGACAGCACCACGTCCGCGTCGCCGCGACGCCCCAGCGCGAGCGCCTGCCCGCTGCCCACGGCGACCACCTTCACCTGGTATCCCGTCTCCCGCTCGAAGACCGGCAGCAGCGAGTCGAGCAACCCGGCGTCCCGCGTGGACGTGGTCGTGGCCAGGAGGATTTCCCGGGACTGGAGGTTGGTGAAGGCCGTGACGACGAAGAGGGTGGCCGCGGTCCACGGCACTCGCATGGCGTTCATATATTTCACTCCAACCTAACCCGGTTCGGTAAACGCATGAGCGAGTTGCTCGACGCCATCTCCGGGATCCCCAACGCGAGCGAGCCGATTCCCGGCCTCGTCACCGGCGGCCAGCCCCTCTCCCGGCACCTGACCGCCCTCAAGCAGGCGGGATGCGAGCTGGTGCTGGACAGCCGCGATCCGATGGAGCCGCGGCCGCTCCACGAGCCCGAGGACGCTTCGGCCCTGGGACTCGAATACGTGTGCGTGCCCATGGGACATACCCGGGGCGAAGATGCGACGCTGGCAAAGATCCGGGACGTGCTGCGAGCCAATGTCGGCAGGCGGAAGATGTTCTACCACTGTGCCAGTGGGAATCGCGTCGGCGCTTCGGTCATCCCGTACCTGATGCTCGATCAGGGATTCGCCGAAGAGGATGCGGTGAATGCGGCGTTACGGATGGGGATGCGGAATCCGGAATTGTTGGAATGGGCCTTGGACTACGTTCGACGAAACGCCAAGTAGACAGGTGGACAGACAGACGCTCAGATGCTCAGGCGCGCAGCGGTTGTCAGTCCAGGGCCGGCAGGAGAGGCCTTTCCTGAGTGACTCCAGCCTGAGAACCGCTACGCGCCTGAGTCACTGAGCGACTGCCTGTCCATCTGTTCATCTACGGCTTTGGCTCTTCTCTGCCTCCTGCATACCGGTGCCAGTACATCCGCATCTCGCTGATCTTGCCGTCCTTCGTTTCGCAGAAGATCGCCCCGCGGGCGTCCACCCATTCGCCGGTACGCCGGCGCCGGAACGTGCAGCGGAATTCAGTCGAGAACCAGGGACCCACCTCGAAGATCTCCCCCGAGCGAAAGGACGTCTCGGCCTGGGTGAGGGGAAGATCCTGCCAGTACGCGCGAATGGCGGCCTGCCCAACGTCCTTCTGGCTGAAGGGCGTCTCCACGAATACGGCGTCGGGCGTGAACACCGAGCAGATGCGATCCACGTCGGCCTGCTCCCACCCCTCGCCGAACGCGTCGATCAGGTGCCGGTAGGCCGGGGTCGCTGACATGGGCGCCAAATATACCGAAATCCGGAACCGCGGGCGCCGGCGTACGTACAACGGAGTGTCCCAGTCGGGACATTCCGCTGGAAGACTCCAACGCGGAGGGACAATCCATGCTGAAGCGCATCCTCGCCACGGCCGCCGTCCTCGGGCTGCTCGCCCTGCCCCTGTCGGCCCAGGCGACACAACAGGCCAACGCGGGCAACAAGGTCACGCTCACCGGCCAGGTGATCGACGTGAACTGCTATACGACGCAGCATTTGCAGGGCGCTCAACACAAGGCCTGCGCGACGGCCTGCGCCAACAAGGGTGTGGCACTGGCGATCCTCGCGAGCGACGGCACGATCTATATGCCCGTGAGCGCCAAACCGGGCGATCCGCAGAATCCCCGCTTGATGCAGTTCGTCGAGGGCAAGGTGAAGGTGACCGGCACCCACCGCTCCGTGAGCGGATTGCATACCATCGAGATCGAGACGGTCGAAGCGGCGAGCTGACACCTCACGCGATGTGTCGCGCGCTGGGCGCCGCCCTGTGCCTGTGGGCGGCGTCGGCTTGCCGCTCCACGGCGCCCAGCGGCCTCACCCTGTTGTTCTACAATCGCTCACCCGCGGCCGTCCTGGGCGGCCGCTCCTGGGCGCCCGACGCGGGCAACGCTCGTGTGCTCGCCTTCGACGACCGGCTGCACGCCGTCAAGTCACTCGGCGGTGCCGCCCTCGCCATGCCCATGGCCGTATCGGCTCTGGGGGACCGACTCCTCGTGAGCGAGGAGACGGGTGAAGGCGTCGTGCTCGATACCGCGGGAGAAGGCACGCTGGTGCGCGAGTGGCCCAGCCCGTTTCCGGTCGCCGTGTACGCGGCGGCGGGCAGCCGCATCGTCGCCGCCCGATCTCCCTACCGCGTGCCAACGCTCTCCCCGGAGCCGGCGGACGCCCCGCTGGTCCGGGTACTGGACACGCTGGGGCGGCCGCTCGAGGGGCTCGCCGCAATCCACGTCCCTGCGACGCCGTTTCTCACCCAGATCACGAACGCCGGTGCGATCGCCGTCGATCCCGGGGGTGCCGTCTACTACGCACCGCTGGTGCGCGACGAGATCGTGAAGTACGGCGCCAGCGGTGAGCGCGTGTGGACCACCACCCGCAAGCTGCGCCCGTCCGAGACGGACCCGGTCTACCTGCCAGCGCAGGGGGGCGGCCGCGAGCTGCGGATCGAGCAGGCGCTCGTGAACGTGGCCCTGGCGCTCGGTCCCGACGGGCGGCTGTACGCGCTCGGCGCCGACGATTCCGCGGCGACACAGCTGCGCGTGGATGTGCTCGACACGGCGAGTGGCGCGATC
>DATICZ010000070.1:0-14089 GCA_035456525.1 Gemmatimonadales bacterium | reverse complement strand
TGGGGTGGCCCAGATCAAGGACGGCATGAGTCGTCTGAGCCGCGTGCAGGCCGGGCGCGATACGACGCAGATCCGCCAGGCGGCGCGTCGCCTGGGCGGCCTGTGCTCGGCCGCGCGGGGCTTCCTGACGAGCGGCCGCGGCAGGATGGAACCGGCCGTCTATGAAGCTCCGGTGCGGCGGCCCGCCCGGGACTTGGTGCTCCAGGTCGATTCGCTCTCGCTCATGGCCAAGGAGTGCCAGCTGACGGCCGGCAAGTCACCGGGACCCGTCGCCGCCGGACTGCTCACCCGCATCCGGGCGTACGAGGCGGCGCTGGCGACGTTCCGGACGGCGATCGGGCTTCCCAACAGGACAGCGACAGTGCCCCCCGATCGATAGACACGCAGGGTTACGGAGTGACTTCCCGCTTCGGCTCCAGCCGCAGAATCCACAGTCCCGAGTTGATGTCCGGCACGAAGATGTTCCCGTCGCGCACGACGGCGCCCCAGGCGAACGGCGTATGGGGCTGCGCGCCGGTCGAATCGGCGGTGAGCATCCAGCTCATCTCCCGCCCCTGCCGCAGCAGGTCGCCCTTGAGCTCTCCGGAGATGTCGAGCACCCGGGCGCCGCCCTGGTAGTTGCCGAGGTACAGGGTATCCCCCACCACCCACACGTTGTGCACGCCGCCGTCGGTGGGTTCGTACCAGGCCACCTGCTGGGGGTGCTCGATGTCGGACACATCGATGACATGCAGCCGGCCGAACGTGAGATCGTTGCCGCCCTTGAGCCCCGTATAGGGACGGGCGGCATACACCTCGTCGCCCACGAACACGTAGCGGCCGGCCCGCCAGGCAGTGTGCGTACCCCGCACGAACCCCGGGCCCCAGAGCTGCTCGACGCGCGCATACGTCGCGTTGAGGTCGTACTTGAACTGGGAGACGATCTGCGGCTGCTCGGGACTGCCGCCCTTCATCCCGTTGCCCACGTCCAGGATGACGAGTCCGTCGTTCCAGTACGCGAGGTAGGCCAGGCCGTCCACGACCATGACATCGTGCAGGTAGCGGCCGGCTTCCGTCTGGTCGGTCTGCCACCGACCTACCTGCTTCGGGTGAGAGGGATCCTGGATGTCGATCACCCGCATCGAGCCGGTCGCGTCATCGGTCAGGTACACGTGCCCCCGGTAGACGTAGGAGCTGTGGACCCCGCCGCTCACCGTCTCGTTGTATTCCGCGATGACCTTCGGATGACACGCGTCGCTGGCATCGAAGATCATGATGCCGTTCTTGCGGTTCGAGGCGCCCTCCCGAGAAAAGACGCCGTACCGTCCGTCCTCGGTGGTCATCACGTCGTTGTTGATGCGCGCGTCGTTCATCATGGAATCGACGATCCTGGGCTGCCTGGGGTCGGACACGTCGATGGCGTAGATACGATCCGCGATGGTCGAGAGATAAGCACACTGTCCGTTGGGGTGCACCCAGACCTCGGCGGCCCGCTGGGCGATGGGCAGATGGGCCCGGACCTCGATGCCGCGGGTGACGCGCCGCGCTTCCACCCGCACGACGGCCTCCGCCGTGTGCGTCCCGATCGTCGCCCGCACGCTATAGACCCCGGGAAGCTCCGCGACGAACGCGCCGTTGTTGTCGATGGCCGCCGCACCCGGCCCCGCACCCACACTCCACGCCACGGCGACGTCCCTGGGGGTCGCCGTGAACCGTACGACGTCACCGGTGCGCACCGCGGTCGAAGCCGGGGTCAGAGTCGGACGGCCAGCCGGGGGCGCCACGACGACCAGCGGCAGCCGCTGCGCGACCGTCCCGACGGCCGCGGTGACGGTGGCCCGTCCGGGTGCCATGGCGCGGAGCTGGCCGTCGGCGCTGACGCTGACCACCCGCGCATTGCTCGTCGTGAAGGCCGCGACATCGGGCCGACGGTCCCCGTGCTTGGAGTAGGCCGTCGCGACCAGCGTGAGCTGCGTCCCCGCCACGACCCTGCTCGGCATCGGTTCCACCACGAGCCGTGCCGGCGGCTCCGGCATGGCGCGAAATACTGCTTCTCCCTGCACGGAGCCTTTCTGCCCGGGCACGAACGCCAGCGCGACCACGCGCAGCGGCCCGGCGTACCCGGCGGTGAGGAGCCCGGTGGAGTCCACGTCACCATTGTCCGAACCCACGAAGTAGCGAAAACGGGCGTTGGCCACGGGCGTGCCGTTGGCGTCGAGCGCCCGGACCGTGAGTCGCAGCGACTGCCCGATCCGCAGCTCGCCTGCCGCGGGGGTGATCTCCACCTTGGCGATGGGGTTGGCGGGCGCCGGTGCGACAGGCTGCTGCAGCAGCGTCAGGAGAAGGCCGAAGTGCATGCAGGCTCCCTATGGGATGGCGGTTTGGCGGGGCTCGAGCCGCACGACCCAGAGCCCGCTATTGAGGTCAGGGACGTAGATCAGGCCGTCACGGTAGATGGCGCCCCAGGCATTCGCCGTATTCGGGATCTTCCCGTCCTGGTCACCAGTGTGGACGTGCGCGTATTCGCGACCTTGGGCCAGGAGGTCCCCCTTCAACTCGCCCGATATATCGAGGATCCGCAGGCCGCCCTGATAGTCGCCCAGGTACAACGTGTCGCCGGCGATCCAGACATTGTGGCTGCCGCCGTCCTCCGGTTCGAACCAGGCCACCGCCTTGGGGTTCGCCAAGTCCGAGATGTCGATTACGTGCAGCCGCCCGTACGCCCGGCCCAGCCCGACCACCCCGGCGCCGCCTCCCTGCTGGCGCGAGGGGAACACCTCGTCTCCGACGAAGACGTACCGGTTGCCGACCCGCCACGACGTGTGGGTGCCCCGGATGAAACCCGGCCCACCCGCGAGCTCGACCTTCCGGTAGAGCGCGTTGAGGTCGTACTTGTACTGCAATACCAGCTGCGGATTCTCCGGACTGCCCCCCTTCACCCCGTTGCCGACGTCGAGGATGACCAGCCCGTCGTTCCAGTAAGACAGCGTGGCCAGTCCGTCACGCACGTCGATGTCGTGCAACGTGCGTCCCGCCTCCGGGCGCTCCACTTGCCACCGTGCCACCTGCTTCGGGTGGTAGGGATCGCGGATGTCGATCACCCGCATCGACCCCGTCGCGTCGTCGGTCAGGTAGATGTAACCCCGATAGATGTAGGTGCTGTGCACCCCACCCGTGACCGTCTCGGTGAACTCGGCGATCGACTTGGGATGCGCCGGATCCTCGAACGACAACATGACGATGCCGTTCTTCCGGTTGGACGCGCCTTCGCGCGTCATCACGCCGAAGCGGCCGTCCTCGGTCGTCATGACGTCATTCACGATGCGGGCGTCCACCAGCACGGAATCGGTGATGAACGGTTTGGCCGGATTCGAGATGTCCACCGCATAGATGCGGTCGCCGATCGTGGACAGGTAGGCGTGCCTGCCATCGGGATGGAGCCACAGTTCCGCGGCCTCGAAACCCTTGAGCGGCAGGCGCCCGACTATGGAAACCATGCGCGTCGCGTTGCGCGGCTCGACGCGCACCACGGCCTCCACCAACCGGGCGCCGAGCGTGGCGACGACGCGGTACGTCCCGGCGTCGTTCGCCACAAACACGCCGTCGCCATCGATCGTGGCCGTGCCCGGTGAGCGGCCGATCGGGGCGACAGACCACTCGGCACGCGTGTCTGCCACCGCGCGGCGCGCGGCATCGGTCGCGCTGAACCGGAACCGAATCACGTCTCCCGTGCGCACCCCGGTGTCTACCGGGGCGAGGCCGATCTGGGCCACAGTGTTGGCGCGGACGGTGACGCGCCAACTCAGGGAAGCCGCTCCGGCGGTGACCGTGATCGTCGCCTGACCCGGTGTCCGCGCGGTGAGCCGGCCCGTCCCATTCACCTCGAGCACCCCGGGCCGGTTGGACGCCCAGGAGATCGAATCGTAGCGCCGGTCTCCGCTCGCGGAGAGCGGCGTGGCGTCGAGCACCATCGAGGTGCCGGCGAGCATGACCGCCGGCTGTGGCGTGACCATGACCTGTGCGGCGGGCAGGGGCAGCACGGAGATGCGCCCGAAGCCGAGTGTGGGACGATTCGGCGGCCCATTGAGGGTGACCGCCGCGGCGACATTGAGTGTCCCCGTGGCGCCTGCCGACACGAGACCAGTGGAATCCACCCGACCCTCGAAAAACCCGCCACCCAGAAACCAGCGCACGCTCACGCTGTCGAGCCTCCGACCCGCGGAATCGTACGCAACGGCGGCGAGTCGCACCGTGTCGCCCACTCTCAGGGCGTACTCGGCCGGCCGCACTTCGACTCGGGCCACTCGCTGGGGGAGCGATGCCGGTTGCTGGGCCGGCTGCTGCGCGGCCGACAGAGCCAGCAGGACGAACAGCCTCATGACATCCCTCGCTTGGTGTGACGGGTGAGTCCCTGCGGCAGGCGACGGCGGCCCCGTCGCGGAACGCATCAGGTTACGGCAGCGGGCTGTCTGATGGAAGCCTGAGGTGGCTTTATACTGTCATTATAGTGGCGGCGTAGATTCTATTGACAGCCTGGGAGACCTGTCCTAGCTTTGGCCCCGGTTCAAGCAATACGTGGCACCGTCACCGGCTGTCAGCGCTCCGCGAGGACCACTTGTCTCGCGGTTTTTGTTTGAGCCCGTCCCAGGTCGCGGTGACCTGGCTCGAACCAGTCCGGGGCGGATGCCCCATCAGTACAGAGGTTTATCAGTATGGCTAAGGGTAAGGTGAAGTGGTTCAACGATGCGAAGGGCTTCGGCTTTATCGCGCAGGAGTCGGGTCCGGACGTGTTCGTCCACTTCACGGCGATCCAGGCCGATGGCTTCCGTAGCCTCGCCGAGGGTGACGCCGTCGAATTCGATGTCGCCCAGGGTCCGAAGGGCTTGCAGGCGCAGAACGTCCGCAAGGTTCAGTGACCGCTGCTGGATCGCGGTAGTATCGTGGGCCCGGGGGCAACCTCGGGCCCACGTGTTTTCACCCCCCCACCCCCAACCTATATTCCGCCGATGCGCCGTTTCCCGGTCTTCGCTCTCGCCGTGCTGCTGGGTGCGCCGGCTCTCCGGTCGCAGGGGCCCCAACCCGCATCCCCCCTCGCGTATCGAGGGTTCGCCCTCGCGGCCCCCTACGCGGAATTCTCTGCCCACGCCCGCAGCCTGACGGACTCGAGCACGGCCGCGCTGGTCTGCAACACGTCGCGGCGCACCGCGCAGCTCATGGAATGCGGGGTCCCGATCCTCGATCCGACCGACGGCGCGGACTTCTATCTCGCGGCATACGTACTGGAGGGACAGGTGGCGTTCCTCTCGTTCGGCGACTCGGGGAGCGCACCGCTGGTGGAGCGGCTGCAGCGCGAACTGGAAGGGCGGTTCGGGAAGCCGCACGCGTTCCGCCGTGGGATGTGGGAATGGCGCTCCGGTGGGGAGGTTGCGCGGCTCACCTGGCGGGGACGGGGACCGGCCCGATGGGTGTATGTGGCCATGTGGGACGAGCCCCTGATGAACCGGATCTCCCGGTACGTCCCGACCCGACCTCGTTGAACCGGACTCCCGCACCCGGAGCCCGTTGCAGCAGTGCTCGTCGTTCGTCTCACGCTGGGGATACTGGCCGGCTACCTCCTGCTCACCGGGCTGCTGTGGCTGATCCAGTCCCGGCTGGCGTTCCCCGCTCCGCGAGCTCCCCTCCCTGATCCCGTGCGGGCCGGCCTCCCCGACGCCGAGCCGCTGACGCTGGCGATGCGGGACGGCACGCGGCTCGCCGGATGGTACCTGCCTCCGGGTCCCTCCTCGCCCTTCCCGGCCCTGCTTTGGTTCTACGGCAACAGCGAGACGATCGCCGCCATCGCCCCGGTGCTGCGAGACTTCCGGCCGCCCGGCACCGCCGTCCTGATCGTGGACTATCCGGGTTACGGTGCCAGTGAGGGGCGGGCCAGCGAGCCGGGCCTGTACGAGGCGGCCGAGCTGGCCTATGACACGCTGCTGGAACGGCCGGGCATCGACCCTGCGAGGGTCTTCGTATACGGACGCTCGCTCGGCAGCGCCGTGGCGGCGCACGTGGCTTCCACGCGGACACCGGCGGGACTGGTGCTCGAATCGCCGTTCACGAGCGCCCGCGACATGGCCCGCCGCCACTACCCGCTCTTCCCGGCGGCGCTGCTGCGGGTCCGTCTCGACAACCTGGCCGCCCTCTCCCGGGTGCGCTGCCCCGTACTCGTGATTCACGGCACCGCGGACCGGCTGGTGCCGATCGACATGGGGCATCGCCTCGCGGCGGCCGCACCGGGCGGGGTCGAGTTCGTGACGATCGCAGGAGCCGGGCACAACGACAGCTACGGGCTCGGCGGGCGGGCGTATCGGGAGAGGGTGTGGGAGTTCCTCAAGATGGCGGGGGATGAGGGACGAGGGACGCGGGACGGGTAGCTGCCGTTCTCACTCATCCCTTGTCCCCCGTCCCTCGTCCCGCTTGCTAGATCACCGTCACCGGCTCCAACCGATTCTTCGCTTCCTCGAAGCGCCGCTCTGCGGCGTCGAGGACGCGGGAGACCTCGGGCTGATTGGTGTCGGGAAACTTGGAGTTGGGCGCGAACCGGCCCGTCAGCTTCCGCACGGCGACGAGGGCGCGGGTGACCTCGCAGTGGTCGAGGTCGGGATCGGTGTGGCCGGCGACCAGCAGTTCCTGGAACAGCGGGAGGGCGCGCACGTCGCCGAGCAGATAGAGGGACTCGAGCACCTTCGGTCCCAGGAACCGGCGCAGCAACTGGTCGTCGCGAACCCGCTCGAACAGCTCGATCAACTGCGGGGCGCGGCCGGGATAAAACCGCGCGGCCTCGGCGGCGACCGCGACGAACGCGTGGTGCGCCCGGGGGGCCCGGAGGTAGCGCTCGAACACGGACCAGGCGTCGGGAGGATGCCACTCGGCCAGCGCGAGAAACGCGAAGTAGCGACGCGCGAACGGCGCGCGGGTGTCATCGATGACGGTCCGCAGCCCCGCCACGCCCCACCGGGCTCCCACCAGGGCCGCCGCGGTCGCGTGCTGCCAGCGCTCCAGCTCCGGAATCCGGAACGTCACGAGATGTTGATCGGAAAACGCACGGCTCCGCTCCAGGACGGCCAGGAGCCGCCGGTCGAGCGCTGCCAGCGCCGGCGCGAGGTGAGGCGCCGCGGACCCCGCGCGACGGGCATCGCCGAGCGCCTCCCAACCGAGCTCGGCCAGGCGGTCACGCTCCCAGGTCGCCTCAAAGCTCACGGCGTCCGGAGCCGTGAGCAGCGACTCGAGCGCCGCCGCGAACCCGTAGAGCCGGTCGCGCACCTCCATGCAGCGAACATACGATCCAGCCGGTCTCGCGGCGAGCCGTCCCTTGTCCCTGCCCCGCAGCATTGCGCTCCCCATCGACGCGGCTTAACCTTGCCTCCCGTCCCCACATGCGCGCCTTTCCCAGGTTCCAGCGCCACCCGGCGTGGCGGCCCTTGCTCCGCGGCCGTCCGGCGGCCGGGCTGAACGAATGAAGCTCAGGCTCCGGTCCCGACTGGACACCATCCGGGCCCGCATCCTGGTCGGCCTGGGCGCGCTCGCGCTGGGCCTCGTCATCACCGCCGCGACGGGTGCGGCCGCCCTGTCGACGATCCGCCAGCGGATCGGAACAGAAATGAGCACCGTCCGTGTCGCGTCCACGATCAGCACGGGGCTCTTGACCAACGTGTTCACGGAGCTGCGGGCCGCGGAGCAGTACCTCGCGGTTCCCGAGGAGCGCGCTCGCGTCGAGTTCCAGGACGCCGCCGACAGTGCGTTCCAGTACGGGAAGCGCCTGGAGCGGATGAATGACCTGACGGTCGAAGACCGCCTGGCGGTGAGTCGCATCAAGTCGCTCCAGTCGTCCATCCAGGTGGAGTACGCCGTTGCCCACGCGCTGCGCGACCTGGGGCGCAGCGGCGACGTCCAGACGCGGGTGACGCAGGTGCATGCCACCGTCAACGAGCTGCTGCAGCTGGTGCGCGGGCTGTCGGCGCGACAATCGGAGCGGGCCGCCCAGGTGGCCGAGCGGCTGAGCCTGGTGGCCGGGCGGCGGCAGCTCTTCCTCTGGCTGGTGTTGGCGGTGTTCGTGGCCCTCGGGGGCGTGGCCACGATGCTCACGGTGCGGTCGGTGGAGGCGCCCCTCTCGCGTCTCGTGACGGCCGCCGAGCGGTTCGGGGCGGGGGACCTCCGGCCGGTGACGACGGGCGCCATGCCGCGGGAGTTCGAGCTGCTGGCCCACGCGCTGCGGGACATGGCGGAGCGGCTACGCGGCATCGTGCGCGAGGTGATCGGCGAGTCGGACCGCATCACCACGTCGGCCGGGGACCTCTCGGCGGTCAGCGAGCAGCTCGCCGCGTCGTCGAGCGAGGTATCCACGGCGATGGTGGATATTTCGGGCGGCGCCGAGCTGCAGCGCAACGAGCTGACGGCGATCGAGAGCGGGCTCGACAAGCTGCGCCGCACGGCCGGCGACATGGCGGAGGCGTCGGCCCGCGCGTCACAACTGGGGGAAGAGATCCGCTTCGCGGCCACGCGCCATCGCGACGACATCCACGCCGCCGGCGAGTCGCTGCTGGGAGTCCGGGAAGTCGTGCTGACGACGGCGGGGCAGGTGACGCGGCTGGTGGACCAGAGCGCCGCCATCGACGACTTCGTGGATCTGATCCGGCGCATCTCCTCCCAGACCAACCTCCTCGCCTTGAACGCCGCCATCGAGGCGGCGCGCGCGGGAGAGCACGGCCGGGGCTTCGCGGTGGTGGCTGAGGAGGTGCGCCAGCTGGCCGACGAGTCCGCCCGGGCGGCGGAGGAGGTGGCCCGCGCCACCGCGGCGATCCGCCAGCAGATGGACGGCATGACGACCGTGATGAACGACGGTCAGACGCGCGTCCGCGGGATCGAGACCGTGGCCGAGGGCGCGGCCACGGCGCTGGCGCAGATCGCCGCCGCCGTGGGTCAGGTCGAGCAGGCGGCCGCCCACGTCACCGCCGTGGCCCAGCAGAACCGCACCATCGCTGAGGAGCTCTCCCGGAAGACGGAACAGGTCGCCGCGCGGGCAAGCTCGCACGCGGCGGGGGCGCAGCAGGTGTCGGCCGCGGCCCAGGAGCAGGGAGCGTCGACACAGGAGCTCGCCGCCGGCGCCGGCACGTTGCTGCAGGCGGCCGAGAAGCTCCGTTCGTTGGTGAAGGGATTCCGGGTCTAGGCCGGCCTCAGCGGCGGGCCTTTTTCTTCCTGTCGGTCCGCTTGGCGGGCTTCGTCTTGGCGCCGCGCACCGGTTTACGCTTGATCTTCAAGGCGCCTCCGACTTCCGACAGTACGCGGTCGCCTTCGTCGGAGCCGATCAGGCCGCGGCGTACCGCGTAGCGCACCAGCTCCTCGGCGTCGGCGAGCTCGAACTCGCCGACTCCCGCCGCGGCCCGGATCGCCTTGACGAGCGCGTCCGCCACGGGGCTGCGCAGCACGCTCGCGATCCCCGGCAGGGCTTCGAGGAGCGAGGAGATCTGCGATCCGCCGAGCTCGGCTGGCATGAAGGACGACACTCCGACGTTGGAAGTCGCGCCAACCTACCACGCACCCCGGGAAGCGTCAAGAATTGTGTTATCGCTGATAGCGCATCAACAGCGAGAACCCCAGGCCGGTCACGTCGGTCCCGTCGACCGACCCCGGACTGATCCGCGCGCTCGCGATCCCTGAGAAGGAGTCGCTGAGCCCGAAGCGACTGTTCAGGCCGACGCTGAAGAGTCGCCCACCCAGATTCCAGTGCCGGTACCCCACCAGCGGCTCGAGTACCACGCGGGGCGACAGCTGCCGCGCCAGCCGCAACTCCGTGTTGAAGATGTTCTCGTTGTTGTCGGCCGTGCCGATCGCGCCCGTACCGGTACCGGACCGGCCGGCCAGGCGATAGAAGTCCCACGCGCCGAGCGTCAGGGTGGTCCGGCCCCAGGTGTACGCGTACCCGACGTCGCCGATCAGGCGCGATCCGGGGTTGAACGTGCCGTTCACCAGCGCGCCGCCGGAGAACTGATCGGTCGAGAACGAGCTGTACGTGAACCCGAGGAGCAGCCTCCCCCGCTGGGCGACCACCCGGTCCGCGCCGATCCGCAGCCGGCTCTCGATTCCGGGATCGTACGACAGCGTCGCGCCGGAGTCGCTGAGCGGCTTGTAGCTCGACTGGTAGCGCACGGAGCCCGCCAACCCGACGTTCCACCCGCCCGCCGGGACCGCGTACGCGAAGCCGCCGGTGATCCCGAAGCTGGTGCCGAGGTTGCTCACCGGAAATGACAGGAAGTTCGAGCTTACGGCGCTCGAGACGCCGAATTGGGTCGTGGTGAGGGACCGCTTCCCGGTCGGGAGGTTCAGCGAGAGCGACGCGACGGCGCGATCGCGGCCCACGGTGTAGAGCAGCCGGAGCTGCGTATCGGTCAGCCCCGAGTAGTCGGTGCTGCCGCCGGCCGAGTCGGTGACCTCAGTGTGTGCGAAGTGGGTCGTGAGGTCGAGCGACATCCGGCGCCCGAGCGGGGCTACCACTACCAGGGGGAGGCTCCACTGGGAGGCGCTCTCGACCACCAGCCCCTGCGCGAAGCCGTAGCGCTGAAATTCGAATCCGGTGAGGGCGTTCCACCGCGAATACAGCGCGGTGGCGCCCTGCGACCACAGGGGCGCGGCCAGCGTGAGCAACACGCCGAGCGTCAGGCGGATTCGCACGGGATCCGCTCTCCTATGGCCGGTTGATGATGATGATGATCGTTCCCACCGACAGCGGCGGCGGCAACGTCGGCCCGCCGCAGCCCGCGGCTTCGCAGACGGGATCGTTCCGGACCGGCAGGTTGATCTCGGTCGTCGTCTGCGTGCCCGAGACGATCGCCGCGCCACTCGGCACTGTGGAATTGATGGCGAGCGTCAGGGCATCGGCGGTGCCGCCCGCAGGGGAGCCTCCCGGTCCGCCGCCGCCGATGGCCGCGGCGAGGTTCCCCTCCGACCCCACCCCTCCCGCCGACTGGGCGGCATCGCTCGACTGCGCCTGCTGCGCGGCCGCCTGGAAGCTGGGGTCTCGTTGTGCCGCGGCCCGGAAGCTGGCGCTCGCCGCCCCGAAGTCGCCCCGGTCCTCCTGCTCGAGGCCGCGGCTGTAGAGCAGGAAGGCCTGGAGGTCGCGCGTGGGGCGCTCGCTGATGGCCAGGCTCTCGGCGGGGGTGAGCGGCACGCCCATCTTGGCGAGCAGCTGAAACACCACCGACTTCTCGACATCGAACAGCAGGTTGAGCTGGTCCCGGCCCGAACCGGTCGCCGCCACGCCCGCATCGGCGGCCCGCACCATCGCGGCGTCGAGGCGAACGCCGGCTGTGGGCACCTCCTGGAACTGCCCCTGCACGACCTGTCCGGCACCCACGAGGTGCCCCGAGCGGGCGCCCGTCGCGGGATCGACGCGACCGGAGGTGGCGAGCTGCATCTCGTCGAGCAGCGCCTGCAGGCGCTCGCGCTCCACCAGGCGGAGACTGCGCACATGTGAGAGGTCGCTGACGACCAGCGCGGCCAGCCCGCGCTCCAGCGGCCGCAGCGACGAATCCTGCCCCGTGTAACGGAAGGGGAAGACCGCGACCGTGTTCGGATCCGGTGGCGTGCGGGAGAGCTCGGATTCACGTGCCAAGGCTGCCCGCGCGTTGGCGTGCAGCTCCTTGCGCGCGAGCAGCGCGAGACGCCCGTTGAGCAGGCGGCTCACTTCGCCGCTCGGCCGGCCTGCCAGCAACGCGCCGTAGACAGCGCGCGCCGAGTCGAATTGCTCCAGGCCCTCGTAGGTGAAACCCAGGTATGCCTGGGCCACCCGGTTACCCGGTTGCTGCAACAGCACCGTGGCCAGCGCGGCGCGGGCGTCGGCGAATCGGTTCGCCCCATGGTACGCCCTGGCGAGCCGGAGATTCAGGTCGGGATCTGTCGGACGCTGCGCGCGCTGCGCCTCCAGCGCCGCCAGCCCTTCGGGACTGAGGGACTCCGTTCGAGCGCCACCAGCGGCGCACGCGGCGACAGCCGCGCACGCCACAGCGGCGACCAGTGCGCGGACCCAGGAGGTCGTCATCGGCTCCCCTTGGCTGAAGCAAACCACGTGCCGCCTGTGCCGGGAGCGGTCAATCGGCGGGGATCCGCCGGCGTGGGTGTCGACGGGCCGTGCTGCGGCGCGGGGGAGCCGCCGCCACCGCACTCGCGGGCGCCCGCCAGATGGAAACCTCGGATTGCGCCAATAACTCCCCCAGGACGGCGCGCGTGCGGCCGTCCAGCGGCATGTCGAAGTGCACCTCGAGCCGGTACTCGGCCCGGTCGTTCCCCTGCCCGGATAGGATAAACCCCTGCTGTTCCGGACGCACGAGATCGACCTGGATGTCGGCGAAGCGCTGCAGCTCCGGAGCGTCCATGCCGCAACCTCCTGTTCGGGCAAGAGATACGCGCCGACCGGGGAGTGTCAAGGCGGCGAGTCGACGCTAGATTGGGGCGGTCGCTCGACAGGTAAGCCGAAAGGCGGCGCGGGATTACCGGCCCGCGCCGGAACGACGAGGGAAAGGAGCCGTTGCGGTCCGTGGCCGGCGACGCGATTCAGATGATGGGGACGGTGACGGAAGTGCTCCCCAATACCACCTTCCGCGTGAAGCTCGAGAACGGCCATGAAGTGCTGGCCTACGTGAGCGGCAAGATGCGGAAGAACTACATCCGTATTCTCCAGGGGGATCGCGTCGCCGTCGACCTGTCCCCCTACGATCTCACCCGGGGACGGATCACCTACCGCTACAAATAGGCGGGGCCGGCTCCGCCGCTAGGGTCTCGTATCCGATTTCAGGTAGCGGATCAGCTGCCGCGTCAGATCATCGATCCCGATCTGGGCCGCCCCGGTGGCGTCGTACGCGACGACCTGTGACCGGCAATCCCGCAAAGACACACGGTTCCACCAGACGATGACGATACCGTCCACCGGCGCCATCGCGGCGAGCGTCCCGGTCGTGTCGTTGGCGATCGCCACCCGCGCGGAGTCCTGGGCGCCGGAGACCGCGGAGGAGTCCGGGCAGAGCTCCCGCAGCGCACCGGCCTCGTCCGCCCACCGGCCGGAGCGGTTGACCACGTTGACGACCTTCGATGCGGAAAGCGAGTCGCGCACGCGAGCCGCGATCATGATCGCGGACCGATCGGACTCGCCGGAGATGACGCTGACGGTATGAAAGCGTGATCCCGGGATCTTGGCGCTCTGGAATTCGCTGACTTTCCCGTAGGGATGGAAGCACCCGACCAGCGTCACCGCTGCGACCGCGATGCCGCTGAGCCTGGCGCGTCCGGTGGTGAGGAGCCCCGCCTTGTCGTTCATGCCCTGAAGTATCGCCGCCGCCCAGGGGTGGAGCAGGACGCCCTGCCAGCCGGGCGCCGACTAGAACAGATAGTCGATGTTCAACGTCCAGTTCCACCCCGTGAGCGACGGCGTGTCCAGCGCAAGCGTCTGCGCGCGCCCGTAGTTGAGCGCGATGAGCACGTTCATCGCCGGCTGGAATATCCCGTACATGTTGTACGAGAGCTTGTTCGGGATGGTGTGCGACGTGGCAGTCGCGTCGGTGTACTTGTAGGTCACCTGCTTACCGACTTGCACGTCCAACCCCCACGTGCGCTCGTACACGTAACGGATACGGCCGAACACCGAGTTGACCGAGGCCGTCGCGGTGTTCTGGTAGTCGTCCTTGTTGAGGCTGTAGCTGGCGCCCAGGTTGAGGCTGTGCGGTCCGCGATCGGCGAACCCGTACAGCAGCTCGCCCGTGAACCGCTTCGTCGTCTTGAGGTCCCGGGCCGAATACGGCACGCCGCCGTGCGTCGCGGACACGCCGCCCACGGCATCGGTCGTGTTCCACGAGGTGTTGTTGGTGATGCTGCTGCGGTTCGTGAGCAACGGGATGTTGTCGTTCCCGAGGCTCCACTCGAGGTTGATCCAGGCTTCCTTCGTCGTGACGATCACGTGTGGAAGTCTTGCCTCGTTCAACGGGACTTCGCCGCCATCTTCGAACCTTGATCGGCGATATAGGCGATCAGGGCGGTCACCTCCTCATCACCCAGTTGAAGGTTGGGCATCTTCGTGTTGTTG
>DATICZ010000069.1:0-4461 GCA_035456525.1 Gemmatimonadales bacterium | reverse complement strand
GGCGCCGCCGCGGCGGACGCCGTGCGCCACGGGCTGCGCGACGCGCCGCCGCCGCGCGAGCTCGTCGTCGAGGGCCGCGTGCGCGCCGGACGGCTCGTGATCACGGTGGTCGAGGGCGGGCCCGGCATCGCCCCGCGGATCGGCAGCGGCGACGTCCCCAGCTGCCTCGCGCTGATCGGCGCGATCGCCGACCGCATCGAGCTCGGCGGCGCCCGCGCCGGCGGCACCGCGACGCGGATGTCGTTCTCGCTCACCGGGCCGCGCGCCGCCTTCTGACCTACTTCAGTGAGTAAGGGCGGGTCGTGGTGCTCTGTGAGCTGATCTGGCGTTAGCGTGTGGATCAGCGTTCTGCGGGGTCGTGAATTGGCGGTGCGGGGCGGTGGCCGCGTCGTTGTTGTGGTCGGTTTGGCCGGTTTGCGGGGTCGCCGAGTTCGGCGGTCACGCGGACCTTCGATGTCGGTGGCGCTGGCGCGGCGTTCAGGGTGGCGGCAGCGCGTAGACGGCGTTCAGGGTGGCCTGGAAGACGTCGGCGTGGCGGAAGCCCTGGGGCAGGCGCAGGATCGTGCGCCGGGCGGTGCGGACGATGCGCGCGGGGACGTTGAAGAGGATCCGGCGCAGCGTCTGGGCGGCGCGCCGCAGCGGCGCGTCGTCGGGCGCCTTGCCGGAGGCGCCGGCGGCCGGGCATAGATCGCAGCACCAGGCGGTCAGGTTGAGTGCCAGCAGCGCGCAGGTCAGCCAGACACGGTTGGCGTGCTCGTCGCCGGAGGGCAGGTGGCGCAGCGCCTGACCGAGCTTTGCGTCCTTGAGGCGCTCTTCGATCTGGGCGCGGTGGCGGTGGAAGTGCTCGATCCAGACGGCCGGCTGGTGGGGGGTGTCGGTCAGGATAAAGCTGTAGCCGAACACCGACGCGACCTGGCCCTCGAGCGCGAGCGCGAGCTGGTCGGGGTGGATTGTCTTGCGCCGCCGCGCGTTCAGGCTGCCGTCGGCGATCTTCTGCGCGCTGAACGGGACGCGGCGCACGACCAGCCGCAGCGGCTCGTGGCGCCAGCCGGCCGGCGTGTAGGTGGTCTCGGCGACCTGCGCGCCGGGCATGTCGCGCGCGTCGGCCCAGGCGCGCTCGGGGATCTCGGCGAGCGCCTTCCACATCGCCTGGTTGCGCGGCGCCGACACGGTGAACCGCGTCCCGGCCTTGCGCAGCGCCTGTAGCAGCTCGGCGGCGTAGTAGGCCGAGTCGATCCGCATCGTCACCGGGCCGTGCCCAGCGGGCAGCAGCGCGATCGCGCGCCGCGCGATCCGCGCGTAGTCGGCGCCCGCCAGCCGCTCGCGGTTGCCGCCGACCAGCTCGCTGGTCAGCGCGCGGCCGCGCTGCGCCCAGGTCGCGACGTGCGGCGCGTAGCTCATGTGCCCGTGGCGGCTGCGCCCGGCGCCCTGCTTGCGCTGCCCGTAGACGGTCACCTGCGTGGCGTCCAGATCGATCGTCACCGCCTCGCCCGGATCGCGGCCCAGCGCCTTGTCCAGGCGCTGCCCGGCGCGCGCCACCGCGCGCTCGACGCGCTGCACGTGACAGCGGCGGAAGCGCTTTGCGTTCTGCAGCGCCGCGCCCGCCGACGGCGCCGCGGCGACCGCCCGCGACCCGGCCCCCGCCACGTCGGCGCGGACGTCCTCGACGTGATCGAAGAACGACCCGCCGACCAGTTGGCACTCCGCCAGACTGACGACCAGCTCGCCCGCCGACAGGCCGCGGCGGCGAACCTTGACCGGCCGCGCGCGCCGCTCGAGCGCGAGCTCGGCGTCGATCAGCTCGGCCAGCCCCACCCGCCGCGCCAGCTCGCCGCTGACCGCCAGCCCCGCGTACGGCGTCAACGACGGATCATCGGCACGAACAACGAGCCGTCCGGGGCCGCTGGCAGCGTTAACGACGATCACCCTCTGGGTGAGTCCGCCTCACCGACACGGTTTGGTTTCGCATACCCGGACTCTGCCGGTCAAGGCGGACGGAAAGCCCCGTACTTGCGGGGCTTTTCCATCTCCTCAGCCAGCCAACGACACGCCCGCCACCGCCTCCGCGGCCGGCCTACTCACTGATGTAGGTCTGAGCTCCCTGAGCTCCTCGCGCTCGGCGCTGGTCAACCCCTCATCGCGCTCACCGCGGTCACGCTCGCCCTGGCGGCGCCAGTTGCGCAGCGTCTGCTGCGAGACCCCCAGCGACTCGGCGACGTCCGCGATCGAGCGGCCCTGACGGACCAACTCCAGCGCCTCCCGCCGGAACTGCTCCGGATAGGCAGGCCTCGTCTTCGGCATCGATACCGCGACTTTCGCCGCAAGTCCTCAGGACTCCGCAAAACCGGGGGAATTCGTGTGTCACGAACGCAAGAGGAGGCTGATGTAGGAAGCGGTCTCTAAAGGCGGAGCTGTGCGAGAGATGGAGGATTGCTGGCCCTCCGGCGTCGGCCCTGCGGGGGCGGGCGTCAAACCACCCTGTGCTGCGTTGGCTGAAGACCGTCGTGGTGAGCGACAGGGAGACGGCGCGGCTTGATCGCGTCAGGTGGGGATCAGGAAGACGTTCCAGAATCGCCCGGACGGGCCGGAGGGTCTGGACGGGCGTCGTCGTTTGAGGCGTCGAAACCCGTAAGACGACATCGAAACCGAGGAGCGGATTCGTTCTCGGGATGAGCCTGGCGGCTGCCCGCGTTGCTGGCCAGGCGGTGTCCGGCGTAGAGGCGGCGTGATCCTGGTCTGCGGCTCTTGCATGGAACGTGAGAAGGCGAGCGTCGAAAGCGTCGTCCGGGGTCGCAGGCCCCAAGGGCGCGAGAGGGAGCGTGCCAAGGGCGGAAACCCGAGGCATTGAGTACCGGTCGCGGCGCTCGCTGGCGGACCGGCCCGTAGTAGCCGAGAGGCTCCTGCTCGCTGGGGTGGGGGTGGAGCGAAGGGGCCGGCTCACCAGGGATGTCCAATCGATCAACCGGGGCGTCAGTCCCGGGAGGAAGCGAGAAGAGATATGCCAAAGCCTGAAGGCAAGTCGTTTGCGATTCCCAAGCAGCTGGTGTGGGAGGCGTGGCGGCGGGTCAAGGACAACAAGGGCGCCCCCGGCGTGGATGGGCAGGACCTCGAGCAGTTCGAGCAGGATCTGGAGGGCAACCTCTACAAGGTCTGGAATCGGATGAGCTCGGGGACCTGGTTTCCACCGCCGGTCAGGGCGGTCGAGATTCCCAAGCCGCACAGCCCGGGTGTTCGTGTGCTCGGCGTGCCGACGATCGCAGACAGGGTCGCGCAGACGGTGGCGGCCATGTTCTTGGAGCCGCTGGTGGAGCCCCGGTTTCATCAGGACTCCTATGGCTACCGGCCGAACAAGTCGGCCCATGACGCGCTCGCGGTATGCCGGGAACGGTGCTGGAAGTATGACTGGGCGATCGATCTCGACGTCCAGAAGTTCTTCGACGAGGTGCCGTGGGACCTCGTGGTTCGTGCGGTCGAGGCGGTCACCGACAGCCGTTGGGTGCTGCTCTACGTCAAGCGGTGGCTTCAAGCGCCGCTTGAGCACTCCGACGGCACCCTTGAGAAGCGAAGCAAGGGAACTCCACAGGGCTCGGCGATCTCGCCGTGCCTGGCGAACCTGTTCATGCACTATGCGTTCGATCTGTGGATGGCCCGGGATCATCCCGACTGTCCGTTTGAGCGCTTCGCTGATGACGCCATCGTGCACTGCAAGAGCAGAGCGCAGGCCGAGGCGGTGCTGGCCGGGATCATCAAGCGGATGGAAGAAGTGGGCCTGCGGCTGCACCCCGACAAGACGAGGATCGTCTATTGCAAGGACAGCAACCGTCGGGGCGACCACGAGCACACCTCGTTTACCTTCCTCGGGTATGCCTTCCGACCCCGGGAGGCACGCAGCAAACACGGCGTGAACTTCACGTCGTTCCTGCCGGCGATCAGCCCCGAGGCGCTGAAGGCCAAAAGCGATCGGCTCCGCGAGATGCGGATACCCAAGCGCACCAACCTGACCCTCGACGACCTAGCGCGATGGCTGAACCCCATCGTTGCCGGGTGGATCAACTACTACGGCCGGTACTACCGGACGGGGATCGATCCGCTCCTACAGCGCGTCAGCTCCTACCTGAGGCGCTGGGCTGCGAAGAAGTACAGACGGCTGCGGAGCGCCAAGCGCTTCGATCGATGGTGGACCGAGCTGCTGATGAGGCAGCCCGGCCTGTTCGTTCACTGGCGCCAGGTCCGCAACTACTGACGGGCCGGTGAGAAGAGCCCGGTGACGGGAGACTGTCACGCCGGGATCCGTGGGAGCCGGGAGCTGAGACGCTCCCGGCGACCCGACCCAGCTCGGGGCTCTTGAGCTGGCGGAAGGCGTGCTCGGCGACCTTGAGCTGCTTGTAGCAGCGCACCGCGGCCGGGGCGGACAACTCGCGGGCGGGCTGGTCGGTGCGGATCACATACAGGCCGTCGAGC
>DATICZ010000068.1:0-2583 GCA_035456525.1 Gemmatimonadales bacterium | reverse complement strand
ATCGCAGATCCCATCCACCTTCACCCCAGTCTGGGGCCCCGATGGGATGGTGACGTCGACCTCAGTGCCGGCCGTAACGAGCTCCGTCCCGATTACGACGTCATCGTTGAACGTGATTGTGGCTCCGCTGACAAACAACCGCACCTCACACGTCCCGCCCACGACCTGCACCTCCCCCAGCTCGATCTCATCGGCCGACCCCGCCGCCGGGAGGGCCTTTAGGTCGAATGGACTCAGCGCTGGGTCCAAGGTCACCCGCTGCCAACCCGAGCCTGGAGTCTGCAGCTCCACTGCCTCGAGTGTCACTTCGATTTTTTCAACGAGCCCTGGATCAATGACGTCGGTGGTGGCAAGCTGAGGGGCCGATGCTGTTGCTTGCGCAGCGTCAGCCCTGGCCAGGGATAGCTTCACTGTAACAAGTCGGCTCCCCGTGGAATCGGGGCTGCAACCAAACACGAACAGCGCAGCTAACCCTGCCGCGCCAAGTCTGCCCGTCCATTCCTTATTCAGCATTGATCCTCCTGCTCTTCGGGTTCTGTCACGTTGGCACGCGGTCACATGAAGAGCTTCGAGGCACCCGGGAAGTCACGCACCGGCGGCGGGAAGATCAGGGTTTGTGCGGATTGCCCGGCCCTTTACCCTGGCCGCGGGGGCGCGGGGCCTGATGCGTCGCCGCAGCACGTTCGAGGCCCTGCGCCGCAGCCGCCGGCGTTGCTCCCCCCGCCATGGCGGCCTGGACCTGTGCCGGTAGACTCACGAGCTCGCCCAGCGGCCGGCCTGACTGGATCTCCGCCCGCACCAAACTGACGGCCTCGGGGCGCGGGACGCCGAGCGCGGCCAGCGCTCCGGCGACCTCCAGCGCGACGGCGGTTGGATGCTCCCTATCCGCGGCTCCGGCGATCGCAGACACGTCCGACACGGCGAGGCCGGCGGCGATGGCGAACGCCCCCGCTTCGATCGATTGCTCGCCGGGAGCGGCGACTCCGGCCGCACGCAGCGCGCCCGCGGAAGCGTCGAGTTGGCTGAGCACCGTGCGCACCGCGGGAACGATGCGCTCCGCCGGCACGCCCTTGACCGCACCTTCGAGGGCCTTGTCGACCAGGGGCGTAGCGGGCAACCCACGCGCACGCGCAGAATCGACTAGGGCAGACACCGCGGTGGCAACAGCCGGCGACACACGCCCCTGGAGGCGCGCCGACACATCCTCCTGCGCGGCGAGCCCCGGGGCCATGAAGGCCACCAGGCTCAGCAAGGTGAGCTCGCGATTCATAGCACCCGCCCTTGCGTGGCGCTGACGCTGACCACGCTGTTCTTGCGACCGAACCCGTCGTCCACCTTGGGTGCAGCGGGATCCGGGACCCAACTCTGGCCGTCCACGACGAACGCGTACTGATGTTGTCCGGCGGCGAGGCGAACGGTCGCGATCCACGTCCCCTCTTCGCCGACGCGGACCAGCGGCGTCGCGCTCGGGTCCCAACGGTTGAACGTGCCCGCGAGGGCCACGCGCTGCGCATGCGGCGCGGACAGCACGAACCGCACGTAGACGCTCTCCGGACCGGCGGCCGTCTCGCGGAGGGAGGCCTCCTCCGGAATTGCGACGGACGCCGGCCGGAAAAGAACGAATGCCAGAATCGCCGCCGCCGCGGCGGCCGCGAGCCCCCAGGGGGGCACGCTGGGAGCGGTGAACCAGCGCCATGCGCGATGACTCGGTGACGCGGCGCGGCGGCGCACCGCCGCCATCACGCGCGCGTCGAGGTCCGGCGACAGGGATACGTCCCGGCGATCCAGGGCGGCAAGCGCGCGAAGGGCGGCTTCCGCCTCGGCGCGCAGCGCGGGCGGCAGATCGCGTACCGGAGCTTCACCGTCCAGTACCTGCTTCACCCGAGGATCGAACTCCTGGCTCATCGCGTCTCCTTCAGCAGCTCTCGCAGTCGGTCATAGGCCCGGTGCATCCGCATCTTGAGCGCCGCGACTCCGGTGCCCACCCGTGTACTGATCTCGTCGTATGACAGCTCTTCTACGTGTTTCAGAACGAACACTTCCCGCTGCTCCGGCGTCAGCTGCAGCAACGCCTGCTCCAACGAGCGAACCTGTTCGTCTCGCTCCACGGCCGCGGGTATCGTGTCGGGTGCAGCCAACTCGTGCGCTAGTTCCAGCCCGTCCACCCGCCGATGCCGCCGCCGTTCGGCGAAGCATCGATTGCGCAGGATGAGGAAGAACCAGCCCGCAAAATTGTCCGGGTCCCGGCACTGCCTCAGCTGCTCGTACGCACGAATCAACGCGTCCTGCACCGCATCCTCGGCGGCGTCCGCCGAGCCCAGCATCCTGCTCGCGTACCGCGCATACCGGTCGCGGTACCGGCGTACGAGAACGGCGTATTGCTCAACGTCTCCCGTCAGCACCGCTCGAACGACCGCACCGTCCGACGGCTCTGCCGTTCGTTCCACCCGGTCCCCTTGGATCGCGCGCATCCCGCGGGATGCTAGGAGGCCGGGGCACGCCCGGCAACTGCCCTGAAGATGCCCGGCACGGCCCTGCGGTAACGCCCGCCCTGGGGTAACGCCCTGTCGATGCGGCGCTTAA
>DATICZ010000067.1:0-6896 GCA_035456525.1 Gemmatimonadales bacterium | reverse complement strand
CAGACGTAGTCCGGAGACTGGTAGCGCGCCAGAAGACGATCGATGAGCTGCGCGGGGTCCCCCTCGTAGATCACCTCCGCTCCCGTGTCCTTGCGCAGGCTGGCCTCGACGAAGCTCAGCGCCTCCGTGATCCCTCCGGTTCCGGTCAGCACGCCGATGAGCTTGCCCTCTTCGTAGGCGATGGCGAACTCGCCGAGCGTGCCCGAGCGTCCACCGATCACCACGACGATGTCGCTGCTTCGGATGTTGACGAGCTCACGCCCCATGAGGCCGAGACCGGTGAAAATGAGCACGTCGTACTCACGATAGGGCGACCCGAACGTCTCCACGTGCTCGCGCAGCGTGGGGGCCGGCGAGATGCCGACGACGTGGCCTCCCATCTCCCTGGCTCCGAGCACGCTCTCGTGCGGGAGTCCCGGGCAGGCGCCCGTCAGCAAGCAGGCTCCCCGCTCGGCGACCGTCCGTCCGAGACGCCGGCAGAGCGCAACGACGGTGGAATCCGTCGACTCGCTCGCGGAGCCCATGACGCCGATCCGGATCTGCATCCCGGTGATCGGATCGCGGCGCACTTCACGCTGGGTCTTCATGCGACCTCTGTCCGTTTCGCCGAGACGCCTCGGGGGCCGGGGCTCGTCATGCGGCGACTCCGTTTCCAGGCGAGATGCTCGTAGACGCTCGACCAGTAGAGGCCGAACGTGAACGCGAACATCAGCTCTTCGAGCGGGACGCCCGCCACGAACACGCGCGTCAGGGCGGGGAGGTTCCAGACGGCGGCGACATAACCCGGAAACACCAGGTTGAAGGCGGCAAATACGACAAAGTAGAGGAGCAAGAACAGGGCCCCGCTGATCAGCATCTTGGCCCAGAGGTCCGGTCGGCAGTAGAGCGTGGCCAGGAAGCCCGCCACGAGCCCGAGCGCCGCGGCATAGATCGGGTTCAGCCTCGTGATCGCGAGGACGATGAGAAAAACGGCCGGCGCCGCTATAACGGCGCCGAGATGGTAGCGGTGTCGAGGATCGTGCCGCTCGGCACGCATACTACCGGCCGGCGCCGCTCCAGTCAGAGCATCGTACGCGGCGAAGACGATCCCGCCGATGGCGAAGGAGAAGAGCAGGCTCTCTAGGTCGAAACCCGTGCGCCGTGCCAGGTCGAGGAGGGTTGGGGGGTTCCAGTACGACGGGACGAAGAGGGGCTCGGTCAAGCCCAGGGGCATCGTCCCGAAGCTGATCCGAAGGATCTGCCGGCGAAGGTCCGGCCTCAAGCCGTAGAGGATGAGCCAGACGACCAGGAGGCTTGTGCTCAGCAGGAGGTACGCAGAGACGAATCCTGGCTCATGCATGGGGGTGAGCTTCTTCCTGTCGCCGAAGCGATTCCGTATCGGCGATCAGCTGGACGAGCGCCGCACGATCCACGACCTCCTTCTCGATCAGTCGCTTGCCCAGCGCATCGAGGATCGGCCGCTTCTTGCCCCAGGTCTCGCAAACGCGTTCGTGAGCGGTCTTCAGGAGTTGCTCGATCTCCGCGTCAATCCTGCACGCGGTCTCCTCACTGTACTCTCGCTGGGCCATCGGCGGGACATTGAGGGAGAGTGCCTGGTGGGGCGCCTCGACCGTCGCGAGCCCCAGCGCCTCGCTCATCCCGTAGCGGGCGACCATGTGACCATCCGCGGCTCAGCGACACCGACGGGCGACGAGGTTGTGGATCGGCGTGAAGACCAGGCCCGCGTAAGCGCCGTAGAGAAAGCTCTCGACGAGCCCGAGGACGAAGCTCGCGGGGCTCAGCCACCGGAAGCCGGGCAGCGTGATCTCCAAGAACTGCGCCATGTGCAGCGTCTTCGGGACGACGAGCCCGTACAGGACGCACAGCACGAACGAGACCGCGCAGAAGAGTCCCAGGGACCACGTCATGACTTTCCAGCTCAATGGATGCATGGGTTCCTCCCGCTCTGTGCGCGGTCAGTGCTGGTGTCCGCCGCCTGGTGAGGATCCGCCCTTATCACGTTCTTCGTCCCGGCGACCGTGACCGCCATGGCCACCGTGGCCGAGATGGCAGACCACCATGAGCAGCGCGATCAGGATGAAGAAGCCGTAGTTCCCCAGGAACTCACTCATGGTCGTCCTTCCTCAGCGAAGATCCCGCTGCTTCGCTTCGAATTCGTCCTTGTTGATCTCGCCTCGCGCGTACCGCTCGCGGAGAATGTCGAGGGCCCGATCCGATCGGGATCGCTCGCCCTGTCCGGCAAGCCACCGAATCGCGAGCACGATGCCCGCGATCACGAGGCCCCAGAACACCAGCATCATCAGCATCATCCCGAGCCCCCAGGCGCCCCACATCCCCGACATCGGGTGCATGCCCCAGCCCCAGTCGGCACCGCGGTCTTGAGCCCATGCCGAGCGCGGCGTGCCGACCATCGCGACAAGCCCGGCCACGGCCAGCGCGATGCGTCCGCGTCCCCAGGGGCCGACGTGACGGTCTCTTGCCATCGTTGCCATCGTCGCCTCCATTGACCGCATGGTCATCGTTCACTCCACCGCGACTCGGGCAGGCGCCGCAGCCGCGGCACGAACATCGGCACGCGCACCTCGTACGCGCGATAGGCATCACCGAACACGGCCTCCGCCTCACGCTCCTCGCGGCGGGCGAGGCGGTAGTACACCGCGATCAAGATCGGCCAGGTTGCGACCGTGATGATCGTCGGCCACTGGACGAGTAATCCAACGGAAATCAAGAAGAGCCCCGAGTACTGCGAGTGGCGCACCCACGCGTATGGCCCGTCGGTGACAAGCGCCCCCTGTGCCCGGTGGATACGATGCCAGCCCGCCCCCATGAGGAGAAGCCCTGCGAGCATCAGGCCATTGGAAACCGCGTGGATGACAACCGACATCCACGCGCCCCCGCCCAGCAGGGCGATCCAGAGATGCCCAGAGGCGTGAGAGAAAGGGTTCAGGGCCGGGTACCGGCTTCCCAACACCGCGGTCAGGATATAGGCGGTCAGGATATAGATGGTGAGCGGGAAGCCGTACATCTCGGTGAACAGCGCGACGATGAACGCCGCGAAGACACCGAAAGATCTCCACTCCCGCCGCTTGACGGGCGTCAGGTAGGACAGCGTGAGGATCACAAAGATGCCCACGTTCACCAGCACGAGCGACCAGAAGCCGTAAGCGAATCCGATCTCCTCGCCATGCATCACTACGCCTCTTTTCTCACCGCCTCGCCGGCTCGGTCACGGCGGGGACGTGCGCACTTCGCGCCCTGCCTTCGGGGGCGCTTTCAACGCCGTGCTGCAGGAGCTCGGCGAGATGCCTGCGCCCTACGGTGAGCGCTTCCTCTCGCGATTCGTAGGCCATCCACTTGGTGCTCCAGCTACTGCGCACGAGGGTGCCGCCACGACGCCTGTCGACGATCTCCCCAGCACCAGAGACACGGCTCTGGCAGCAGCCGCACCCTCAGAGCAATGGCCCCGGATCGTACACTCATCGCTCGCCCCTGTTTTCAGGGTGTCAGCTTTACGCCACTCGCACGGCCCAGCCGGTGCTCCGCGTAGCGATCCGCGCGCCGAGCAAAGTAGTTGTAGAGCACCGAGTAGAGGACGCCGGCCCAAGCGCCGTAGAGTGCGGTCTCGATCAGCCCGAGCACGAAGCTCCCGAGACTCAACCACTTGAAGCCGGGCAGGAGGGCCTCGAGCAGCCAGGATGGATGAAACGCAGACGGGGCGAGCAGGCCGTAGCCGACACAAAGCGCGAAGCTGATTGCCGTGAAGCTCGCAAGGCTCTGGGTGACCACTTTCCAGTTCAGCATGACCCGCCTCCTCTTTGCTGTGCTGGCAGACTTCGCCCGCCACCGGGTCGGTGCGGCCGGTAGCAACGAATCTGTCAAGATGGAACAAGAACTAACGGACTGAGAACTAAAGGAGCGAGGCAGACTTCGGCGGAGGGTCGGGAATATGGAGCGTCACTACGTGAGGCGCTGCGACGGGCAGGTTGATAGCCCAGCCAACCGCGAGCGGCCGGACGAGAGGCATGACGGCGAGCGACACAGCGAGCATTCCGAGGCAGAGGTCCGGGTGCGTCATGTCGCCGGCCGTGCCATCGTGATCCTGATCATCGAAGAGGCAAAAGCCTGCTGCGAGGACGAGCAACGCGGTGACCATCACTAAGCTGCGAACCCACCAGGCCCCCCTCAATCGATCGCGTCGCATAGCGAACATCGGCCTCATGGAGTGCACCCCGAGTGCCAGGTCGGGCGGCATCGGTTCCGTTTCGTAAGATCCTGGATTCCTGCGTTTCTTAGTTTCGCGGCAGAGCCCGCACAGCCTTGGCCCCTGGGGCGCAACCGCCACAACTGAGGCGAGTTTTCCGCAAGAGCGCCCAGGGCAAGTCTGACAGACCTCATCGATCAGCCATGGGTTTCGTCGCACCTCTAGACCAGGCCACTTCAGACCAGACCACGTCGCCTCGGGTCCTGGAGCACCCTCCAGCCGAACAGGGCGACGGCCACGACCAGCAGCGGCTGGCCCAGGAACATGAAGGCCGTGAGCGTGTAGGGCGTCTGTCGGATCAGCAGGGCCAGACACGCGAGAACCCCGGCGAACGTGGTCCACAACACGCCCCAGAGCGTTCGCGGCACCTTCGGGCGTTCAATTATCGGGCCGCCCGCGCGCCGGCCGATGCGCCGGTCCGTGACAGTCGAGGCAAGATACCGTTCCGGCTGTGGCGCCGCGCCTCGTCTCCTCATCGTGCTTCGCGGAATATCTCTGGGATTCCCCGTGACAATCCAGGCACCGCGCGTTCCGATACGGGTGAGCGATCTTGATCGGCAGGCGGTAGGCCCCGGTCGCGTGGCGTACCGCGTGTCCCAGCCCCTCCCACTTCGCCTGCACAGTCCCGAACATCCCGTAATCTGCATGACAGGAGTAGCAGTGGTTTTCCTGGATGTAGCGGTTCTTGAAATGAAGCGCCGTCAGCTCGCATCTCGTGTGGCGACGCACGCGACGCCACACCAATACTGGCCACCCGCGCCGCTCGAACGGAGATCGGCGCGCTTACGGGTGACGTTCAGCCCACTCGGGAAGCGCCGACTGAAGGGGCTCGCCGAAGACCTTGAGCTGTTCGAGGTGCGCTCCGAGGGGTGGCCGGCGCGGTGAGAGGATCCAGATCCATGTTGGCTTGAACCTTGAGCACGAAGCCCAATCATGGCTCTGTCGGCTCAACGTATCCGCGGACGCTTTCACACGGTCCCGGTGATGGCGCGAGCCCCTTCAGCAGGTCAAGGAACCTCGACGCCAAAATTGTTCAACGCGCTGCCGAAGAATACTGCGGTCATGCCGCCGGCGAAGAATACCGCCCGGTCCAGACGCGGACCGATCGCGGGACATGATCTCGACTTCTTCGCGGAGTCTCCGGGCTATTTCACGGCCCAGATCGTCTTCAGTTAGGCTGACGGGCAGGCGGCCGGCTTTTCGATGTGCCGTTTCTCAAGACGCGTTCTGGGGACGCGTTCTTGACTCTTGGAGGGACGTGCCTTAGCGTGCAGAGGCAGATGCGAGGTTTCGTGCTCCTCTCAGTCATCGGTGTTCTCGCGTTCTTGCTTATCGGCCTCTGCCTGCCTGGCCAGGTTCTTACGCCGCATCTCGAGGGCCCGGACGGGTGCTGCGGGCACGTGCAGTGCTACGTGCTAGCGGTCAGCGTGTTCCTCCTTGGGCTCTGGATCGTCGTCATGTTCCTGTGGCCGACGACTCGCGTTCTAGTCCGTTCCGCGATCCAGCAGCCCATCGCCCCCCCTCCTGAACTGATCCTCCGCGTCTCCGCGTAAGCCGCTCACACAGTGGGGGCGGTTCGAGCGGGGGGATCTCGGTAAGTCTGCGGCGCGCCTATCACCGCCGGCGTGGGCTGCCCCTTGCCGAGCCAAGCGCCAGAAAATCGGGAGGCGAGCTCCAGGTGGGCGGCCTCGCTCATCGTCGAGTGAGGTCCCTGGCTCCTGACATTGCAACCCTGTGGAATGGGAGCGTGAGGATGCGACACGATCTCCGACTGAGGACGAAAGTCGCCCGGATGCTCATTGCCACGCTCGTTCTGGCCGGGATTCTTCTCGCGTCTGCGACCCTGCTGGAGGCCGATGAAGAAACGCGACGCCTGCTGCAGGCGCTCTGGGTCGACACGCCGACACGCCCGATGCTCGCTCCGCCGTTTGCCCTGCCCGATGTGAACGGGGCTTCGATCGTGCTCGCCGATCTTAAGGGGCAGATCGTGATGCTGTACTTCTGGACGACGTGGTGACCGCATTGCACGAGGGAGTTACCCTCGATGAATGCGTTGTACGAGGAGCTCAAGGGGCGTGGGCTTGTCCTGCTCCTCGTGAACATGGGAGAAGATGCCGAGTTGGTTCGCCAGACCGTGAAGAAACGGGGCTACACCGCGCCCGTGCTGCTCGACGCCAACCGAGAGGCGACTGCTACCTTTCGCGTCACCGGCACACCGACGGTGTACCTCGTCGACCGGCGCTCGCAAATCATCGGGCGCGCGATCGGGCGGCGAGAGTGGGCGGGGGAAAAGGGCCGGCGGCTGCTCGCTGCACTCTTGAAGCCATGAGCGAATCGTCGGTCCACCGGTCACCTGCCGACGCGAGTTGGCTTCATGAAGCGCGCGGGTCATGGCGTCGTTATAACCCGCCTCGAAGACCGTCGGCCGCCGAGGCCGATCGGGGCTGTGAGGCGGGGTGTCGGCTCGCTGACCGCCACGAGGCCCGTCGGCGATTTCGTAAGCCGGGGTCGTCGTCAGTGGTGTTGGCCCCGTCAGCCTCGACGTCGCGACGGAGCGACGTTCTCGGACTCATGCGTCCCAGGTGCAGCGTTCGTGGTCCCATGCACGCAGATCCCGCAGGAACCAGTTGGCGAG
>DATICZ010000066.1:0-6855 GCA_035456525.1 Gemmatimonadales bacterium | reverse complement strand
CGTTCGTCGGAGCGAACCTGCTCCAATCGAGCTTCACGCGCTGGTGCCTGCTCGAGCGGGTACTCCAGCGGGCGGGATGCGCACGCGAGCCGGCTACGACCGATACAGTGCAGGAAACCGCTGCTTGAGCTGTTCGAGCTTCGGCAGGTCGTTGTACACGATGTAAGGCTGCGTCGGGTGCAGGGCGAGGTAGTTCTGGTGGTACGCCTCGGCGGGATAGAACGCGGTCAGGGGCACCACCTCCGTCACGATCGGCGCCGCGTAGACGCGTTGTGCGTTCAAGTGCGCGATGAAGCGAAGCGCGCTGCGCCGCTGTGCGCTGTCGCCGTAGAAAATGGCCGAGCGGTACTGCGTGCCCACATCCGGACCCTGGCGGTTGCGCTGGGTCGGATCGTGGGCAACCGTGAAGAACACCTCCAATAACTGATCGTAGGAAATCTGCGCCGGATCGAAGGTGACCTCGACCGATTCGGCGTGGCCCGTGGTCCCCGAACTGACGCGATCGTAGCTGGCGTCGGCCGCACTGCCACCGGCATACCCCGAGACCACCCGCACCACGCCGCGCACGTGCTTGAACACGGCGTCCACCCCCCAGAAACACCCCCCTGCGAACACGGCCGTCTGAGTCTGGGGAACGACCGCCGGCCGGCCGAAAACGGCCAGCGCCACGAGCAGGACCGTTGGATTCATGAAGGCAACTTACACTGGGAGGACGCTATGGATCCGGACCCAGCATCCGAGCCACTTCCCGCAGGCGCTCCATGCCGCGCACCTCGTAGGGGAGCAGAGGAATCTCGACGATGGGAAGGTGGCCATAGTGTTCCCGCAGGTACTCCAGGTGCGGGGCCTGGTGCTCGGCCTTCTGCCGCAGGAACGCCGAGTCCATGGTCCTGACCACGTTGTTGACGATCAGACGCTGCACCCGGAGTCCGTGCCGCGCCAGCTCCGCGAAGACGGGCTCGAGCTGCCGCACGGCGAGCGCCTCGGCGATCGTCACCATTGAGAAGCGGACCGCGTCGCGCAGGAACGCCATGCACGTCTTGGCCAGCTCGTCCCACCGCTGCAGCGCGGCCATCACCGACTCGCGTCGCTCCCCCGTCGTCCGCAGGTGTGAATACACGCGCGGCGCCAACCGCAGATGCTCGGCGAGCAGCGACGGCGTCCCCAGCAGCGCCAGCGTCTGCCCCAGGGGAGCGGTGTCCCACACGATGTGGCGATACGCCTCCTGCAACGCAAGACGCCGGATGTGGTCTACCATGAACTCCTCGTTGAGCCCCGGCAGGACCGACGTCATGAACTCGACGAAGCGCTCGTACTCGATGTCCACGAAGGCCGAGAAGACGGCGTATACCTCCCGCCCGAACCGGTCGTCCCACATGGCCCGCACTTCCTCGAGGCCCAGCTCCGTGAGGACGAGGCCATCCCGCACCTCACGGTCGCGTTGGCGTCCCGGGAGCTCGAAGATGTGCGAGAGCGATGGCGTCGGATCGGTCGAGATGGCGAGGCTGCGCTCGCCCGCGTCGGCGTAGGCGAGGGCCGACGCCGCGGCACAGGTGGTCTTGCCCACTCCCCCTTTTCCCAGGAAAACGTGGGTGCGAACCGTCGTCGTCACGGCGTGGGGAAACACCCGGCGAGGCTATTGCCCGAGGGCCACACGCTGCCCGTACATCCCCACGAGGATCCGTACGATCGAGTCGCGGTCCGCGGGGCTGAGACGGATGTGCGAACCGAGCAGCAACCGCATGACTCCGCTGGGCCTGTCGAGGAACCGTTCGAGGTCGACGCCGTAGCGGAGCACCACGTCCCCGTAGGCATACGTGAGATCGGGCGCGACATCGTGCACGGCACGGATCTGGAGTGCGGAGATCGCGTGACACTCGTTGCAGCCGTGCCGGATGAAGATCGCCGAACGCGGATCGGGCGCGGCGCGCGCGTCCGTGCGAGTCGCCGCCGTCGTCATCGAGGCCGCACCCGTGAGGACCACCAGGCCGAGTACCCAGGTCGTTTTCATAGAGCCTCCTTCACCCATTGTAGAGGAGGGTGACGCGGAATCGGATGAAGGTGAGACGAACGGTTCTTCAGCCCGAAGCGGGAAGGGTGGTCCCTGGCGCTCCCCCGGGTTGGACGGCACGTTACGAGATGCCCACTCCCATTCGCATCGTGTCCGCGCTGTTCCTCGCCGCGACCTCCACGCTCGCTAGCCAGGCGCGGAGCGAGTCGAGCGCGCTGCAGGACGAAGCCGTGCGGCGCATCACCGAGTACCTCCGCATCAACACCACGAATCCGCCCGGCAACGAAGCGGAAGCGATGCGCTTCTTCGCCCGCATCTTCAAGGACGAGGGCATTGCGTTCGATACGGCGTCCTCCGCTCCGGGGCGGGGAAACATCTGGGCCCGCCTCAAGGGCGGCTCCGCGCCCGCCCTGGTGCTGCTGCATCACATGGACGTCGTCCCGGCCGACACGCACTACTGGCATGCCGACCCGTTCGGCGGCACGGTCCGGAACGGCGACTTGCTGGGCCGCGGCGCCCTCGACACGAAGACGCTGGGCATCGTCCAGCTGGAAGCGTTCGTGGCGCTGCACCGCAGGCACGCGCCGCTCACCCGGGACGTCATCTTCATGGCCACGGCCGACGAGGAAGCAGGCGGCGCGTTCGGGGCCGGATGGGTGGTGAAGCACCATCCCGAGGCATTTGCCGGTGCCGGCTTCGTGCTGAACGAGGGCGGCGACGGCACTGTGGAGGACGGCCGCGCCCGGTTCGGCATCGAGGTGACCCAGAAGGTGCCGCTCTGGCTGCGGCTCGTCGCGACCGACCGGCCCAGCCACGGCTCCATTCCCCCGGTCACCTCGTCGGTCAACCGGCTGGTCCGGGCGCTGTTCCGCATCCAGACTCACGACTTCGCGCCGCGCATCGTCCCGGCGGTCGACGCCTACTTCAAGGGGCTGGCCCCCAGCGCGGCGCCCCAATGGCGCGACGCCTACGGCGACATCGGTGGGGCGGTGCAGGATCGGAACACGCTGCTGCGACTGCAGATCGACGCCCCGGCCATGGCGGCCCTGACGCGCAACACCTGCTCCATCACCATGCTCGCGGGCAGCAACAAGATCAACGTGATCCCTCCCGAGGCCCAGGCCCAGGTCGATTGCCGCCTGCTCCCGGATCAGGACCGGCCCGCGTTCCTGGCCGAGCTCGCGTCGGTAATCGACGACCCCGGCATCCGCATCGAGCAGATCATGGGGTTCACCGCCGCCGTCTCGCCCCTGGACAATCCGCTCTACCGGGCGATCGCCGACGTGACCCGCAAGCACTTCCCTGCCGCCTCCATCGTGCCCCAGGTCTCGACCGGCTTCACCGACAGCCACTTCTTCCGGGACCTGGGGCTGGCGAGCTACGGATACGCGCCGTTCCTCATCCCCGCCGACCAGGAAGGCGGGGTGCACGGCAACGACGAGCGCATCTCGCTCGAGAACGTGCGGCGAGGGACGGTGATGATGCTGGAAATCGTGGAGGCGATGACTCGGCCCTAGGCCCCCCGTTTGTTTCACGCCAATCTCAGGGGGTGTTCAGGCGCGACGTGCTAAGAGGAAAGCATCTCCTGCATGGAGCGCCCGATGGGGTAGTGACCGCACCAGAGCGAATTGCGACTCCCGGTACCTCCCGGGTCTGGCACGCCGCCTACGACGCCGGCGTCCCCGCCTCGCTCAGCTACGAGCCGTTGACCGTGCCGCAGCTGCTGGAACAGGCGGCGGCGCGCTATCCGGACCGGCCGGCCGTGATGTTCTTGAACTGCCGGCTCACCTACGCCCAGCTGTACGAGGACGTACGCCGGCTCGCCACCGCGCTGGCCCGGCTCGGCGTCGAACGCGACACCCGCGTCGCGATCCAGCTTCCCAACATCCCCCAGGCGGTCATCGCCTACTACGCGACGCTCTCGCTGGGCGCGCAGGCGGTGATGACGAACCCGCTCTACGTCCAGCGCGAGATCGAGCACCAGTGGACCGACGCCGACTGCCGCGTCGCGTTCGTGACCGACTTCCTCTATGAGCGAACCATCCGGAACCTGCGCGACCGCCTGCCGGTGAAGCAATACGTGGTCGCGTCGATCCCGGAATACCTGCGATTTCCGCTCTCGGTCCTGGCGCCCCTCAAACTGCGGCGCATGCGGCCTCCGACCATCGCGCGAGTCGCCCCGGATCGCGGCGTGCACTTCTTCCGGTCCCTCGTGAACGGGACGCCGCCGGACCCGCCGCGCCCGGACATCGGACTCGACGATCTGGCGGTGCTGCAATACACTGGCGGCACGACCGGGGTGGCCAAGGGGGCGATGCTCACGCACCGCAACCTGTCGAGCAACGTCCAGCAGATCCGCGCCTGGCTGCCCGATCTCGCGCTGGGGCGCGAAGTGTTCCTGACCGCGCTGCCGCTGTTCCACGTCTTCGGGCTGACGGTCTGCATGAACCTCCCGGTCTATGCGGGCGCCGCGATGGTGCTGGTTCCGAACCCCCGCGACATCGCGACCGTGCTCGCCGGCCTGGAGCGCGGCGTCACTATTTTCCCGGCGGCTCCGGCGCTCTTCAACGCGATCCTCAATCATCCGCGGCTCCACCCTGCCCGGTTACGGAGCATCCGCTACTGCGTCTCGGGTGCGGCGCCCCTGCCGGTCGAGCTGTTGCGCCGGTTCGAGGAGGCGACCGGCGCGGTCATCGCGGAAGGGTTCGGGCTCACCGAGACTTCGCCCGTGACCCACGTCAACCCGCTCAAGGGGAAGCGGAAGATCGGCAGCATCGGCGTCCCGCTGCCCGACACCGACGCGAAGATCGTGGATCTCGCCGACGGCGGGGTGCAGCAGCCGACCGGTACGGAAGGAGAGCTCCTGGTGCGCGGCCCGCAGGTCATGAAAGGCTACTGGCATCGCCCCGATGAGACGGCGCTGACGATACGGGACGGCTGGCTCCACACCGGGGACATCGCCCGCGTGGACGAGGAGGGCTACACCACCATCGTCGGGCGCAAGAAGGAGATGATCATCGTCCGGGGATTCAAGGTGTTCCCCGACGAGGTGGACGGCATCCTGGCGCGGCACCCGGCGGTGCTCGAGTCCGCGACCATCGGGATCCCCGATCCCCAGAGCGGGGAGCGCGTCCGGTCCGTCGTGGTCCTGAAGCCGGGGCAGAGCGCCACGAGCGAGGAGCTGATGGCGCACTGCCGCAACGAGCTCGCGCCCTTCAAAGTGCCCAAGGAGATCAAATTCCGCGCGGAGCTTCCCAAGAGCGCGGCGTTCAAGGTGCTGCGGCGCGAGCTGCGCGCCGACGCCGTCGCTGCGCTCACAGGCGCATCCGGCGCAGCAGCTCGGTGAAGCGCGCGTCTCCCCGCAGGCCGTCGAGGGTGGGCTCGACCTTGAGATAGGCGAGCCACCCGCGGCGTTCCTCGTAGGCGCGTTCCAGCCAGGCGAACACCTCGTCGGCCATGCCGAGGCCGGCGTAGACCATGCAGATCGCGACCGGGGACACGTACCCGGTCTTGCGGTGCGCTTCCAGCTCCGCGACGATGCGCTCCGCCGCGGCGCGATCGCCGCGTACCGCGTACAGGTAGCCCAGGGATCCGGTGGCGTACGCGGTCTCGGGCGAGAGCGACACCGCTTCAAGCAGGGCGCGCTCGGCTTCCGCGTATTCGCCGCGCTGCGTGTGCACGCGACCCAGCATGCGGTAGTTCTCTTCTGATGTGGGGTCCATGGCGATGGCGCGGCGCAGGTGACGCAGTGCGTCGTCGTAGCGGCGAGCGTAGTAGTACAGCCAGCCGAGCGAGCGGCGGATCGAGGTCGAGGCGGGGTCGAGCTCGAGCGCGGTGTGTCCTTCCACCAGCGCCTGGTCGATGCTGCGCTGCGTCATGACGACGAAGCTGTACCACTGATGCGCGGTCGCGTAGCCGGGATCCAGCTCCAGCGCGCGATGAAACGCAGCGGTCGCCGCGTCCCAGTCCCAGTCGTAGATGAACAGCACCCAGCCCAGCGAGCTGTGCACCTCGGCCAGCGTAGGGTCGAGCGCCAGCGCCTGGCGGGCGTACCGTTTCGCCTGCTCGAACCCGTCGCGTACCGGCATGCCGCGATAGTCGACCTGCAGCGCATAGGCGTCGGCGAGCCCCGCATAGGCGAGGGCGAAGCGTGGATCCGCCGCGATCGCCTGCTCGAAATAGTTGATCGCCTCCGCCGCCCCCGTGAGGGAGCGCTTGTTCCAGCTGTAGCGCCCTTTCAGGTACAGGTCGTGCGCCTCGAGGCTCTCCGTGTGCTGCGTGGGCGCCGGCTCGGCCAGATCGGCGAGATAGGTAGCGCGCAGTGTGGTGACGATCGTGTGGGCGATGTCGTCCTGGATCGCGAACACGTCGCCCACCGGGCGGTCGTACCGCTCCGACCAGAGCTGCCGGCCGTCGTCGGTGGCGGTGAGGCTTGCCGTGACGCGCAACCGATCGCCTGCCTGCCGCACCGTCCCCTCCAGCACCGCAGAGACGCCGAGCAACGCTCCGGTGGCGCGCACGTCCTGGGGCTTCCCCTTGAGCGCGAAGACCGACGTGCGGGAGGCGACCCGGAGCCCCTCGACCTTGGTGAGGGCATTGATCAACTCGTCGGTGATGCCGTCGCTCAGGTACTCGGTGCCGGGCTCGGGGCTCGCGTTGTCGAACGGGAGCACCGCGATGAAGCGGGCCAGCCCGAACGCCGCCCGCGGGGCCGCATCCCTGCCGTCCTGCAGCGCCGCCACCACCTCGGCGCCCGTCCCGAAACGCTCGGCCGGATCCTTGGCCAGGAGACGCATCACGGCCTCCTCGACGGCCGGGGGCGTGTCGGGGCGCGCGGCCCGCAA
>DATICZ010000065.1:0-4124 GCA_035456525.1 Gemmatimonadales bacterium | reverse complement strand
AATGCCGAGGCGTATTTCTCCGCCGACGGCCGCCAGTTGATCCTCCAGCGCCAGGAGTCCGACTCCGGGTGCGACCAGCAGTTCGTGCTCAATGTGGACGGCACCGGTCTGCGCCGCGTCTCGAGCGGCCGCGGGCGCACCACCTGCGGCTACTTCTACGCGCACGACCGGCGGATTCTCTATGCGTCCACCGAGCACCTCGGTGCAGCGTGCCCGCCCGTGCCCAGCCGCTCGCAGGGCTACGTCTGGGCGCTGTACGACTACGATCTCTATACGTCGAACCCGGACGGCTCGGACCTCCGCCGGCTCACGACGAACCCGCTGTATGACGCCGAAGCGACGCTGTCGCCCGACGGCCAGACGATCGTCTTCACGTCGCTGCGCGACGGCGACGTCGACCTCTACGTCATGAACGTAGACGGCTCCAACCTCCGCCGCCTCACCGACGAGCTGGGCTACGACGGCGGCGCGTTCTTCTCGCACGACGGGCGCCGCATCGTGTGGCGCCGCTCGGTGCTCGCCGCGGCACGCGACTCCAGCGACTACCGGGCCCTGATCGCGCAGAACCTGGTGCGTCCGTCGACGATGGAGGTCTGGGTGATGGACGCCGATGGGTCGAACAAGCGGCAGGTCACCAACCTCGGCGGGGCCAACTTCGCGCCGTACTTCACACCCGACGACCGGCGGATCATCTTCGCGTCGAACCACACCAACCCGCGCGGCCGCAACTTCGACCTCTACCTGATCAACGTGGACGGCACGGGTCTCGAGCAGGTGACGACCGACGACGACTTCGACGGGTTCCCGATGTTCTCACCCGACGGGCTGCACCTCGTGTTCGCATCGAACCGCAAAGGGCAGGTACCCGGTGAGACCAACATCTTCATCGCGGACTGGGTCGACCGCCCGTGAGCGCGGGGTTCTGGGCCGGGGTCAAGCGCGAGACCATCAGCTGGCTTCGAGCCGGCGCGGTCGCCCTCGCGATCTGGCTCGTGTTGCGCTCCTACCTGGTGGAGGCGTTCCGCATCCCCTCGCCCAGCATGGAGAACACCCTGCTGGTCGGGGACTTCCTGTTCGTGAACAAGGTCGCCTTCGGCGGTGAGTTCCAGGTCCCCTTCACCGGCCTGCGGTTCGGCCGCCTGCCGGGCTATGCGGTGGCCCGCCGTGACCAGGTGGTCGTCTTCCGCTCGGTCGAGGATTCGACGCCCAACCTCAACATCGTGAAGCGCATCATCGGCGAGGGGGGCGACACCCTCCAGATGATCGCGGACACGGTGTACCGCAACGGCCGCCTGCTCGAAGAGCCGTACGCCCTGCACGTGGCGTCCGGCATCGGGCAGGACGACCCGATCCGCCTGCGGCAGATCCGCGCGGTGCATCTGCCGCAATACGTCGGGCCCGATCCGTCCAACTACCACCCCACCACGCACGACTGGGGCCCCCTGGTCATCCCCGCCGACCACTATTGGGTGATGGGGGACAATCGCGACGAGTCGTACGACAGCCGGTTCTGGGGCTTCCTGCCGCGCGCCCACGTGGTCGGGCGGCCGCTGTTCATCTATATGAGCGTGGACACGCGGTCCTTCCGCATCCGCTGGAACCGTCTCTTCCGGCGCCCGGTGTAGGCGACTCCCCGACCCGCTCCCGCGGGCGTCGGGCGGTGGCCGGAGCGGTCGCCGCCCTGGCGCTGGCGACGACCGGCGCGGCGCAGCAGCGGGACACCGTCCCCCCGGTCACCCTCGAGCCCATGACCGTCTCGGTCACGCGCGGCGAGCTGCCGGCCGATTCCCTGCCGTTCTCGATCACGAGCGTTGCCGCTGCCCGCATCGGCCGGGCGCGCCCCACCTGGGGGCTCGACGAAGCGCTCGGGACGGTGCCGGGCGTGTTCGTCGCCAACCGCTACAACTTCTCCCTCGATCAGCGGATCTCGATCCGCGGGTTCGGCAGCCGATCCGCGTTCGCCGTCCGCGGCGTGAAGGTGCTGATCGACGGGGTGCCGCAGACCCTCCCCGACGGCCAGGGTCAGCTCACCAACCTCGACCTCGCGACGGTGGAGCGGATCGACGTCATCCGCGGGGCGGCGTCGGCGCTCTACGGCAACGCCGCCGGCGGTGTGATCAGTATCACCACCGGCGTGCCGGCACCGGCGCGCTGGACTCAGGACCTGCGGGTGACGGCGGGCACCTTCGCGGGGATCAGCGGGCGCACCTGGCACAAGTGGCAGGCGGGAACGGCATTCCGGGTCGGCGCCGGGGCGGCGCGGGTGACGGCGTCCCGGCTGGTCTACGCCGGGGAGCGCGATTACAGCGCCGCCGACCTGCGCGCCATCGCGGGCCGGGCGGTGTTCCCGGTCGGCACCGGGTGGACGGTCACGCTCGCGGCCGACATCGGCGACCAGCCGAAGGCCGAGAACCCCGGGGCGCTCACGCAGGCCGAGCTGGACGCCAATCGCGACTCGGCGGCGGCGTTCAACCTCGCGCAGCAGGCGGGGAAGGACGTGACCCAGGTCCAGGGCGCGCTCACCGTGCGCCATCGTCTTTCCGGGGGCGGCGAAGTCGCCGTGACGGCATTCGGCCTGTCGCGCGACCTCGTGAACCCCCAGACCTTCGCCTGGATCACGATCGACCGCATCGCCTGGGGCGCGCGCGCCGTCGTGACGCGCCCGTTCGGCCGCGCCGGACGCCATCACGTCACCGTGGGCCTCGACTACCAGGAACAGCGCGACGACCGGCGCAACCTCGTCAACGCCGGAGGCGAGCCCGACACCACCCGCCTGCTCGATCAACTGGAGCGCGTCACCGAGACCGGCCCGTTCGCGCAGGCGACGGTCGCGCTGGGCGCGGGCGTGGCCCTGACCGCGGGCGCGCGGGTGGACGCGGTGCGGTTCCGCGCCGCCGACGACCTGATCACCGCCACCAATCCGGACGACTCCGGGGAACGGACCCTGTCCGCGGCCAGCGGCTCGCTCGGCGTCACCTGGGCGCCGCTCGGGCCGCTGGTCTTGTACGCCAACACCGGCACGTCATTCGAGACTCCGACCACGACCGAGCTGACCAACTCCCCGTCCGGCGCCGGCGGTTTCAACGACTCGCTGGAACCGCAACGTGCGTGGATGCTCGAGGCGGGAGCCCGCTGGGGAGCCGGGCCGGTGCGTGCGTCGCTGGCGGTATTCACCGCGGACGTGCGGGACGAGCTGATCCCGTACGAGGTGCCCTCGGCCACCCAGCGACGGTTCTACCGGAACGCGGGCCGCGCGCGGCATAGCGGGGTGGAAGCGGCGCTCGACGCCCGGCCGGCGGCGTGGCTGGGCGTCGTCGGGAGCTACACGTACGCCGACTACCGCTACCGGGACTACGCCGTGCCGGGGGACAGTGGCACGCTGGTGCTCGACGGCCGGTCGCTGCCCGGGGTGCCGGCGCATCGCGCCCAGGTCGTGGTCGAGATTCGGCCGCGGCGCGGGCCGTGGCTCGACCTGGAGCTGGTCGGCACGAGCACGGTGCTCGTGGACGACACGCTGGAGACGCGCGCGCCCGGGTGGTCGCTGGTCAACGTGCGCGCCGGGATCGACGCCCGCGCCGGTGGGTGGATCGTGCGACCGTTCCTGGGGGTCCAGAACGCCCTCGATCGCGACTACGTGGGGTCCGTGGTGATCAACGCGACGGGAGGCCGCTACTACGAGCCGGCGCCGGGACGGAACGCCTATGTGGGGGTGGCGCTCGGCGGAGGACGCTGAGCCGCCGGCTACTTGTAGCGGTACGTAATCCGGCCGCGGGTGAGGTCGTACGGGGACAGGTCGACCGCGACCCGGTCGCCCTGGAGGATGCGGATGTAGTTCTTCCGCATCTTCCCGCTGACGTAGGCCAGCACCTCGTGGCCGTTCTCCAACGTGACCCGGAACGTGGTGTTGGGGAGCACCTCGGTCACGGTGCCCATCATCTGGATGGCGTCGCCGGCCACGAACCGCTGGTCTCCTCTCTCTCGTCTGTGACCGCGCCGTCGCGCCGCTGCGGCGCCGCTGCCACACACCCGGGCGGGGCGGGGCGTCCACCCACGCGGGCGAGGCCCCCGCGGAGGCCCGTCTCTTGCGCTATTTGGCGGCGGGGGGAAATCTAGTCCCCGGGGGG
>DATICZ010000064.1:0-5745 GCA_035456525.1 Gemmatimonadales bacterium | reverse complement strand
TACTTCGACACGTCCGGTCACGGCACGCACGTCGCGGGCATCGCGGCGGGACACTGGATGTTCGGGGTGGCGGGGTTCGAGGGCGTGGCGCCCGGCGCGCAGCTGCTGGGTCTGAAGATCGCCAACAACTCGCGGGGCGCGATCTCGACGACCGGGAGCATGCGCCGGGCGATGGACTACGCCGTTCGGTTCGCCACCGCCCGCAGTCTCGCCCTGGTGCTCAACCTCAGTTTCGACGTGGGAAACGAGCGGGCCGGACGGGCGGCGATCGATTCGCTCGTCAACGATTTCCTGCGGGCGCACCCCAATGTCGTCATGACGATCAGCGCCGGCAACGACGGCCCCGGCGTGTCCACGGTCGAGTTTCCCGGCTCGGCCGATCTCGCGCTCTCGGTCGGCGCGCTGGAGCCCGGCTCGTTCACGCGGCCGCCGCAGGCGGGGCCACCGCCGCCCGACCGGATGGGCTGGTGGAGCTCGCGCGGCGGTGCCACGGCCAAGCCGGACGTCGTGGCCCCCGGGCAGGCGTTCTCCACCGTGCCGCGCTGGAATACGGGAGACGAAATCAAGGCGGGGACGAGCATGGCGGCGCCGCAGATGGCGGGGTTCGCGGCGTGCCTCCTGTCGGCGATGGCCCAGGAGCGGCGGCCCGTGTCCGCCGCCGACATCCTGCAGGCCGTGCGGGCGACCGCGGCGCCGCTCGCCGGTTGGAGCGATCTGGATCAGGGCGCGGGCATCCCGAGGCTCGAAGCGGCCTATCGCTGGCTGGTGGCGGGGCATCAGGGGTCGCGCTACGTGGTCCGAACCACGGATGGCGCCCCGGCGGCGCTGCGACGCGACGGGTTCGCCGGCCCGGGTGATACGCTGCAGACGTTCGCCGTGTCCCATGCCGACGGGTTGCGCGCCGCGCAATTCCGGCTGACGAGCGACGCGGCGTGGCTCACCGTTCCCCTCATCGTGACGGCCCAGGCGCGCGCCACACCGATCCCGGTCCGGTATCGCCCCGGCTTGCTGGCTGGTCCGGGGCTCTACGTCGGGACAGTCACTGCGCGCTCCCCCACCGACAGCCTCTCGGGTCCGTTGTTCACCCTCACGAGTACCGTCGTCGTTCCCGTCGATCTGGCCGCGCAGGCGCTGCTGGATTCCGGACGGGTGCTCGCTCCCGGCCGCACACAGCGCTACTTCCTGCGCTCCGCCGTTCCGGGCAGGACGCTGCGGGTCACGGCGTCGGTGGCGGACTCGGCGGATGCGGTGTTCCTCCAGCTCTACGACCCGGCCAGCCACCCGGCCAGCGGCGATCCCGACAGCCTCGTGATCCTGGGAAATGGAATGACGTCCAGAGTCACGATCGAGATCCCGGCCGAGGACATGCCGGCGGGGGTATACGAGCTGGACGTGGTGAATCCCGGGTCCACACGGGCAACCGTCTCCGTGCGGGCGCAGCTCGCGCCGGTCGCCGTCGCGCCCGCGCCGCGCGGCGGCGGACTGGAGGCGTTCAATCCGGGCGCCGCGTCCGCCAACGTCACGGCCGCCGCGGCGCTCGTTGGTGCCGAGCGGCAGTGGGAAGTCGCCGGGCGCGGTGCGCCGCCGGAGACCGTGATGGTGGTCGTCCCCGAATGGGCGGCGCGGGCTGAGGTGCAGCTGTCGATGCCGGTGGCCCAATGGGAGCAGCTCACCGACTTCGGCGTGACGGTGTTCGATTCGACGGGCCAGCAGGTGCACGCGGCTGCGCTCAACTATGCGCGGGGCCGCCAGGCGTTCGAGGTGCCGGGCTCGATCACCGCCCATACGATCCGGATCGAGCTGTTTCCCGCATTCGCCCGGGACACCGCGCCGCCGTGGCGGGCGAGCGTCCGGGTGCGCTTCTTCGTCGCTGCGCCACAGACGCTCGGACCCTCGCATCTCCTGCACGTCGTGGCCGGCGGCCGGGCCGTGCTCCCCCCGTTGGGGGCGGCGTTGCCGCCCCTGGCGTTGCCCGAAGGCTTCGCGCCGTTGCTCGCGTGGCGTCTCTCCCCGCCCGCTGGAGGCGGGGCGGCGGCGGTCGCGTTCGAGACGGTGCAGCCTTGACGGGCTCGCGGCCGGTGCGCATCGCGGGCGGCCAGGGGTTCTGGGGCGACTGGCTCGAAGCCCCCTGGCGGCAGGTGACCGGCGGCCCGGTAGACTATCTGATGATGGACTACCTCGCGGAAGTGACGATGTCCATCATGCAGAAACAGAAGTCGCGAGACGGATCGCTCGGCTACGCCAAGGACTTCGTGCCGCTCATGGAGCGCCTCCTGCCGGCCCTGGCGGAGCGGAAGGTGCGCGTGACCACGAACGCCGGCGGCGTGAACCCGAGAGCCTGCGCCGCCGCGGTGGCTGAAGTGGCGCGGCGGCTCGGCCTTGCCGGGAAACTGACCATCGGCGTGGTGACGGGGGACGATCTGCTCGACCGGGTGGACACGCTGCTCGCGGCGGGACACGAGCTGCGCAACCTCGATACCGGGCGCCCGCTCAGCGACGTGCGCGACCGCGTGCAGTCGGTCAACGCCTACCTCGGCGCCGGTCCGGTGGTCGAGGCGCTGCGCCGCGGCGCGGATATCGTGATCACCGGCCGGGTCACCGACACGGGTCTCACGCTGGGCCCGATGATGCACGAATTCGGCTGGGCGCCAGACGCGTGGGACCTCATCGCGGCGGGAACCGTCGCCGGCCACACCATCGAATGCGGTGCCCAGTGCTCGGGCGGCAACTGTCTCGTCGACTGGCAGCGTGTGCCCGACCTGGCGAACGTCGGATATCCGATCGCCGAAGCCTACCCCGACGGGACGGTGGACATCATCAAGCATCCCGGCACGGGCGGGCGCATCACCGTCGCGGGCGTCACCGAGCAGCTGGTGTACGAGATGGGCGACCCCCGGACCTACATCACGCCCGACGGCATCGCTGATTTCACGACCATCCGCCTGAAGCAGATGGGCAAGGACCGGGTGCGGATGTCGGGGATCCGCGGCCGCCCCGCCACCGAATCGCTCAAGGTGTCGGCGGCGTACTTCTACGGCTACAAGGCGGTGGGCACGCTGGTGTACGCCTGGCCCGATGCGCTGAAGAAGGCGAAAGCGGCGGATCGCATCTTGCGGCAGCGCCTCGACGACCTGGGGCTCAAGTTCGAGACGGTGCTCACCGAATTCGTGGGCGTGGATGCGACGCATGGCCCACTGGGCGCGGGCGCCATCGAGAAGGCGGAGGTCCCCGAAGTGCAGCTGCGGATCGGGGTGCGGGCACCGGACCGGGCACCCGTCGAGCGTTTCACGCGCGAGATCGCGCCGCTGATTCTCAACGGCCCGCCCAGCGTCACGGGTTTCGCGGGCGGCCGGCCCAAGCCGGAGGAGATCGTGGCCTACTGGCCGGCGTTGATCGACAAGACACAGGTGCAGCCATGCGTCGAACTCGTCGCGGTGTGAAAAGGCGCCCGCGGGGGCGGCGTATCCGGCTGGTGGATATCGCGCACGCCCGCTCGGGCGACAAGGGCGACACGGCCAACGTGGGCCTGATCGCCCTGCGGGCCGCCGACTACGCGCTGCTGGAGCGCTACGTCACCGCCGGCCGCGTGGCACGCCACTTCAAGGGGATGATCCGCGGACCGGTCGAGCGTTTCGAGCTGCCCAACCTGCACGCGCTCAATTTCCTACTGCACGGCGCGCTGGACGGGGGCGGCACGATCTCGCTCAAGACCGACGCTCAAGGCAAGGTGTTCTCCACCGCGCTGCTCCGCATGGAGATCGAGGTCCGGCCGTGAGCGAGCGCGTGCTGACGACGTTCGACGGTGGGGTGCTGACCGGGACACTGAACCGGCCGGAAAAGAAGAACGCTATCGACGCCGCGATGATCGACGGCCTGTACACGCTGCTCGAGCGGGCCGATCTGGATGCCACGGTTCGCGTGGTGGCGCTGCGCGGGGCGGGGAAGGACTTCTGCGCGGGGATGGACCTGGCGGAGCTCCTCGCCTCCGCCGACCGATCGGTGGAGGAGAACCGGGAGGCGGCGCTCCGCTTCGGGGGGCTGTTCCTGCGCATGCGCGCCATCCCCAAGCCCGTGGTCGCGATCGTGACGGGCCGGGCGCTGGCGGGTGGGTGCGGGCTGGCCACGGCGTGCGACCTGGTGCTGGCGGCCGAGTCCGCCCGCTTCGGGTATCCCGAGGTGCAGCGCGGCTTCGTCCCGGCGCTCGTCATGAACATGCTGCGCCGCGCGGTCGGCGAGAAGATCGCGTTCGACCTGGCCGCGACGGGCCGGCTGCTGGACGCGAGGGAAGCGGAGCGGGCCGGACTCGTCTCGCGTGTGTGGATGGACGAGGCGTTCGAGGAGCAGGCGGCCCGGCTGCTGCGCGAGCTGGCCGGATTCAGCTCCACCGCGCTGGCGCTCACCAAACAGCAGCTGTATCGACTCGACGGCGCCGGGTTCGAGGAGGGGGTGCGGTTGTCCGCGGACGTCAACGCGCTGAGCCGCACGACCCCAGACTTCCGGGCGGCGATTGCGGCGTTTTTGAAGAAGTGACGCCACACCTCGGGGTGTTCGAGCTCAAGGTCTGGGCGGCGGCCACCGGCTTCACCACGGGACTCGCCGGCATGGCGCTGGAGCGCCGCTGGCTCGTCGTGATCGGGGTGGGCCTGCTCGGCCTGGCATTCCTCCTCCGGTTCGTGGATCGCAGGCGCCAGGACCCCTGACCGGTTTCCCCTCCGCCTGCCCGGCGCAGGATTTGCAGCGTTTTCTTCCTTGTTAATCCGCTGACGGCAGGGTCCCGTTTCGAGTTGGAGGGCGTATGCTGACGGCAGCGTGGCTGTTGGGAGCACTGCTCGGCATGGTGGTGCTGGCAGGGTTGACCGCCTATTTCCTCTTCCGCGACGTACCGGCCGGGCAGATCCGCCTCGTGACCTGGCTGCAGGGAAACAGCCGCATCTATCGGGGACCCGCGAAGTCCAAAGAGCTGCCGTTGCTCACGACCACCACGACGGTCTCGAACAAGCCGGTCAGCCTGGAGCTGGACGTCACCGAGCAGACGGCCGATACCGACGGCGCCGGGAGGCCGCGGCCGATCGAGGTGCGCGTGCGGGCGACCGCCATCGTGGCGGTCGGTGACAGCGACGCCATGATCCGCACGGCGGCGAACCGCTTCTGCACGATGTCCGAATCGGATCAGACCAGAACCGTGGCGGACCTTCTCGCCAGTGCCACGCGCGAGAGCCTGACCCGCCTGCGGCACGACGCGCTGTTCTCCGCGGGAACGACCGCCGGAGACGGCGGTGCGGCCGTCACCGAGCACCCGCTCGCGGCTTTGACGCGTGAGATCTGCGCGTCGCGACTGGCCGACCTCGGCCTGGCCCTGCGGGCGTTCAGTATCAAGGCGGTGCATTCGGAGGTGGCGGAGGCCCGGCGCAGAGAGGCGGCGGCGGAAGCCAAGGCGGAGGCCGCCATCGCGGCGGTGCAGCACGACCTCCGGGCGAGGGAGGCGCAGTTGGCAGCGGATCGGGTGATATCGGAGAAGGAGCGCGAGCTCGAGCAAACGCGGGCCCAGAACTCGGCGTTGATCGCCCAGGCGACGGCGCGGCAACAGGAGATCAAGGCGAAAGCGGATGCGGAGCGCGTGCGGATCGAGGCGGAAGCCGCCAAGGAAGCATTGCGGGGCGCCCAGTTCGGACTGGCGCTGGACGAAGCGCTGCGCATCACCAAGATCGCGGCGGCGCAGGCCGAGGGATTCCGCAAGGTGAACGA
>DATICZ010000063.1:0-2659 GCA_035456525.1 Gemmatimonadales bacterium | reverse complement strand
GTTCGGCTGCCGCCGTGGCGCTCGGGCTCGCGGGTATCGAGGCTGGCGCGGGTCCCCTGGTCAACCGTCTGCGCGATACCTATTCCGACGTGCGCACGGCGGCCGCCTGGGCGCTGGGGGGTCTGGACGACGCGCGCGCTGTGGCGCCGCTGGGTCGTACCCTCGGCGACGCCGTTCCTGCGGTGCGCGCCGCGGCGGCGCTCTCGTTGGGTCGTCTCGACGATACCACTGCCGTGCGCGCGCTGGTCGCGGCGCTGCGTGGCGACAGCGACGAGCGGGTGCGGGTGGCCGCGGCTGAGGCGCTCGGCATGATCGGCGCGAAGAGCGCGATTCCGGCGCTCGCCGAAGCCGTCGCCGATCGCAGCCCGACGGTCCGGCGTGTCGCCGTCTGGGCGTTGGGGCATTTCGAATCGGCCGAGGTCGTCCCGCCGCTCAGCCGGGCGATGGGGGACAGCGATCGCGATGTGCGCGAGATGGCGACCTGGGGGCTGGGACAGGCCGGAAGTCGGGATGCTGTCCCGGCCCTCGGCCGGCGACTCGCCGAGGACGCAGAGCCCGAAGTGCGGGAGCGGGCGGCGTGGGCGCTGGGTCAGATCTCGGACCGGGCGGGGGTGGAGCCCCTGGGCTCGGCGTTGCGCCGCGATCGTGGCGCTCGGGTCCGGTCGAACGCGGCATGGGCGTTGGGGCAGATCGGCGATGCCACGGCGATCCCGGCGCTCGCCGCCGCGCTCGCGGACAGCTCCTCGGATGTGCGCGGCACGGCGGCGTGGGCCATCGGTCAGATCGGCACGGAGCGCGCCCCGGCGGCGCTGACGGGCGCCCTCAAGGATCCCTCGGCCAGCGTGCGGCAGCGGGCGGCCTGGGCCCTGGGGCGGATCGAGGATGCGACCACCGCAACGGCGCTGCGCGATGTGGTGCGCGATGCCGATCGCGACGTGGCGCGCGCCGCGCTGTGGGCGCTCGCGCAGATGGACGACGACGTGGCCCGGGCGGTGTTCGTGGATGTGCTGAAGAGCGCCGATCCCGAGATGCGGGCCGCCGCGGCGCGCGCCCTGGGCCGCGGCCATGTGAACCCGTGGCCCTGGCCCATCCCGAGGCCGATGCCCCGGCCGTTCCCATGAGGTGGCCGTGGGCGCTCCTACTGAGTGGACTGGGGATGGCGCTCGCCGCGCCGACCACGGCCCAGCGGCAGGCGCTGCCGTATGGTCTCCGGGCCGGTCGTCATGCCGTCGCCGTTCGTGTCGGGGGTGGTTGGCATCCCGTGGCTCTCGACTCCGGTCCCGCTCAGGTCCTGCTGCTGTCGGATGCTCAGCCGGTGGGGCCGGACAGCGCGACCGCCGTGTACCTGGCGACCCACGGCTACATCGTGGTCTATGGTGCGTCGGGATCGCCGAGACCGAGTGCGCGAATCGAGCTCCATCCCGCTGGAGCATTGGCGCGCATCACGGTCGCTGGGCAGCGAGTGACCGTCGCGATGCCGCCGGGCTCGGGGGATCACACCAGGCTGCGTGCGGCCGTCACGCTTGCTGCTCTCGACCTGGCGTTGCGAGTTTCGCCACCCGCACTGCCCGGGCTCGTCCGTCGGCTACGGGCGGCCGGGCTCGTGGTGCACACCGCCTCCGAGGAGGGTTAGGGCCGGCGGCCCAGTTGACGGCTCGCCCACAGTCCGGCCTGCACCGATGCTTCGGCGGTCGGACCTTCGAAGCGGTTGACGAGAATGCCGGGCCGGCCCTCCCGGTTGACCGCGACCAGGTGGAGGATGGAGATCGTGCCTTCGCTGGGGCTGTACTTGAGTCGCAGCTGCGCGCCGCCCGCCTCGCCGCCCGCGTCGAGAGGGATCGCAGCGTGCGTCCGGCCATTGTACTGGTCCACCCACGCCTGCAACACGTCCATCGCGTCCTTCTGCAAGCCTGTCTCCGCCATGGGCGATCTCCTCGGTCATTTCTGTGAGTCGTTGGGACGCGGGCGGACCAGATCCAGGATCATCTCCGGGCGTCCCGCGGCGAGCAGCCGGTATCGGACCTGCCCGGCGCTGTCCTGATCGACCACCTGCGTCAGGTACGCGGGAAGCCACGCGGGATAATGGCCGGTGGGCCCCCAGCTGCTGGTGTCGAAGGCACTGCGCCCGTCCACCACACGCAGGAGAGCGATCCGCGCGTCTAGCCCCGCGCGCAGGGCGTCCGGGGTGAAGTCGGCCGTGCTGAATACCATCCCGCTGTCGGCCCGGGCCTCCACCAGAGCCGATCTCAGCGCATCGATGACCTCACGTCGAACCGGGCCGTCCTGGCGCCGGCAGGCGATGAGCGCGCGCTGACCCACACCCGGTATCCTGAGGTCGACCAGCAGCTCCAGCACGAATCCCCGCTCCGGCTCGGCCAGCTCGGAGCGCCGGCGGACGCCGGCATCCCCTATCTGGAATCCGGCCTTGCGTAGCTCGCGCACCACCAGAATCTGGAAGTACTCCGGCGTCACCTCTGGCCGCTCTGCCATGCCGTCCCTCCACCCCCTTGACCTGCGGCGGGTCTCGGGTGAGACATAATGCTGGCCGCCACGCGGCCGCTGGGCCGCGTCGCCTACCGGTCAGTCACACGATCGGTTCGATCCACCGACACGCTGCCCAGGAGGTTCCCATGCTCCGCAGGCCTGTTGGTTGGTCCCT
>DATICZ010000062.1:0-36715 GCA_035456525.1 Gemmatimonadales bacterium | reverse complement strand
GCGCCCTCCATGCGGATGGCGCTCACCGTGTACACCCGCTCCGGCGTGCGGATCTCGTGCGCCCCGGGCTCGACCAGCGCGCGCGAGACCACCGCACCCCAGGCCGGCGGGACCAGGCTCAGCCAGGGGCGGCCGGGGAGCGCCGTCACGGGGAGGTGCACCAGGTCGGCGAACACGCGGTTGGCGCGACGGACGATCCCCTGTTCGTCCACGATGCAGATCGCCTGGTTGATGGCGTCGACCGTCAGCTCCCACTGCCGTTTGCCCGAGGAGAGCAAGTGGAGCAGACGGGCGTTTTCCAGCGCGATGGCCGCCTGCGCCACGACGGCCGTCAAGAGCGCGAGCTCCGGGGGGCCGAACGCGCCGGCCCGCCGCGAGGCCACCGTCACGACGCCGATGCTGCGGCCGACGGCCTGGATCGGCGCGCCCATGCAAGCCGCGACGTCCTGCGTCACCGTCACCCCGTGCCGCGCGGCCTCCTCCAGCACGTGACGGGTGAACACCATCGGGCCGCGCCGCAGCGGCAGCTGCAGCAGGGGGTCCTCGATGTGCGGCCGGTCACCGCCGTGGTGGTACGCGATCTGCAATCGGTTGGAATCCACGTCCTGGGCCACGATGGTGAGGCGGTCGGGCGTGAGCAGCTCGGTGATCGCCGCGGCCAGCCGCTCGATGACCGTGGCGGGCCGGTAGGCGCCGGCCAGCTCGCGCGACAACGCGGTGAGCCGGGCGAGCAGGTCGGCTTGAGACGGTGGCGTCGGAGGTGTAGAAGTCGATGAGGCCTGGTGCATGATCCTCGCGAACGTTCGAGCCCGCCTGCGCGGGTCGGATTGCCGGCTGGTTCTGGTCGCCCTGGGGCGACGGGAACCGGGGGCGCGGGCCCGCGCGGAGCAACGGCTCGCCACGGAAGGCCCCGATGGCCTGCTGGACGAGCCGGGGCTGCTCGAAGCGCTGCTGGCGTTGCGCTCGCTCGCCGTCCCGTCGGCGGCGTTGTTCGCCTACGTGGCGGTGCGCCACGCGCTGCTGGCCGCCGATCTGGACGACCGTCCCCTGGCCGACTACCTGGCCGCGTTGTTGCTCGAGTTCGGCCGGGGGGACCGCGCCAACCGGCCCGAGCCGGCCGATGACCAAACCTACCACTATCTGACCGAAATAGTGAACGATCTGGCCCAGGAGCAGGGGTCGCCCGAGCGGCGCTTCATGCTGCAGGCGCATCTGGGCAACTACGCCCTGTGGCTGGCGGGGCTGTTTCCCGACTTCATCGCAGTGCGGCGCGCGCGGCGGGGGGGCCCGGACCTGCCGTACTACGACGCCCTGGGCCGCCGGGGGTTCGGTGCCGCGGCGGAGCATTCGCTGGCCCAGCAGTTCGGCGTCGCGGGGATCTACCGGACGGCGGCGGAACGGTTCCCGGCGGTGCGCCAGGCGCTGAACCGGCTGAGCGATCGCGTGATGTTCCCCAACGTCGTCACCGACGACCGGGTGTTGCGAAACCTGTAGGCGTCGATCTTCTGGATGAACTTCGCCAGCGCCTAATGGGCGCCGGCGGTGCGAGCCTCGGTCCAATGCACACCGGTCACGAGCTTCACCAGCCGGTACCGGGCTGAAGGTTCACTCCCTTCAGTAAGTGCGGCTGCGCATAGAGAAACCGTGCTGCGTTCCCCCTCATCGAGCCAATCCAGGACTTTGGCCCAGCCAGAGAGGCGATGAAAGGGAGGTAGCCCGTCGCGTTTCAGGATGCGCGCGAGGCGGAAGCGGTTGAGCAGGCCAAGCTGTCTGGCGACCGCTTCAGACGTTCCGGGCCGGTCAGATGTCAGTAAGTGCCGCATCACGAGCAGGCTCTCGACAGAAAGCCACGGCAGAGCGTGCTGAATGTGCGGCCAGACGTGATGCATTCGAATCGATTCACTTCAAGAGAAGCTCGTGGAATTCTATTCGTCTTGCGCAGGGAGGTACAGTCGGTATTTGTCTGACACCGGATCATTCGGCCGCGAAGAAAGTGATCTCCATCACGGTTCTCTCAGACGCGCTCCAAATGTCACAGCGATCAGAATGACCGTGTCCTACGTTGGAGTGAGAGGCACGCCTCGTTCGAGCTGGCGGAGCTCACAACGATATGGAGTGCATCCCTATGATTGGATCGAGCCTGGGACTTCGCAGCGCTGCCGTAGGGCTCGTTGCCCTCGTTCTCACCGGCTGCAGCCGTGAAACTGTGCGGCCCGATCGGCTCCGCGTTTCCCTCACCGATGGTGTGACGCGCGCCGAATCGTTGGCCATTATGGATCAGCTCGGCGGGGCGAGAACCGCTGCGGCGGTATCCTCCACCGAGGAGACATGCACACTCGTATGGACCGCACCTGGCGCGGTCAGCGGGTGCAGCGCGCCCGTGCCCGCGGTCGTGCCCGCGGTCCCGTGGCTTCAGCACTCCGGTCAGGCGGTTGACCCGGGTGAAATCGAGCAGCGCGAGCCCATTAACATCAAGTTCCCTGGCACCGTCGTCGCCGTCACGCTGTCCAGTACCGGGGCTCTCAAGTGCTCGGGAACGCTCGGCCGGATGGTGGGCTATCGCAATAACGTGCAAGTGGTGCAAGCGGACAACGTCTTGATTGAGCCAAGTGATTGCGGCGAGGACGACGTGACGTACGGCGTGCAAGGGCAGCTTCCGCCCGATGTGGACATTGACAGCTTGGTGATCGAGGGCGTCGACCCGTGGACGTTCGAAGTGTTGGGGAACTGCTGTGGCCGCGCTCGCCTCAACTACACCATACAATATCAGCAGGACACCACGTTTCACATCGGCTCCCTCACCTGCACGCCGTCACCAGTCGTACGCGCCAACACGGTGAACTGCAATGCGACCTGGAGCCCGAGCCAGATAGCGGCCGGGGAGATCCTGTTCGAGTGGGTGTTCCAAGGGGATTCGATACGCGTGTTTCCCGCGGCTAATGCAAAACCCTATGATCCGCCGCCACCGGTGGATAGCACGGCGCAGGGCATGAGCGGCTGGTCGGGGCCCGCGGTGCTGGGCGGGCGCGTGTCCCTGCGGGCAACCTGGCAGGGCGACGTGGACTCAGTCGCCACGCAGATCGTCGTGAGCCCGCGGACGGGACAACTCTGGGGTGATCTGCCATTCAGCTTCGACGCTACGGTCAGGGACATCGTGACCGATTCGACCAAGACACTGGCGCAACAACCATCGCCGATGGCGAATGACACTACTAAGGGTCTCGCGGGACTGAATGTTGACTCTGTCACGAATAGCGGACAGATGGCTCAGGTGATCAAGGGTTGGCCTATCGAGGCTGCGGTTGCGGCAGTTCCATTCGGCCCGAATCAGGGGTATGGGTATTTCTCAGCCCCGGGCGTCCGGACCACCCGAGGGATTGGCATACGGACATGGGTCGCCGGACGCGAGCAGCCAAAGTTCGACTATTTCAGGGTACCTGGTACACTCCTGACCAACCGTGGCCTGCTTAATGCGATGCGGAAGAACGCGAATGGCAACCAGTCAAAGTTCGGGCCGGATTCGGCTGCCTTGTTTCTTGGCGTGCGCGCTCACGAGAGTTATGGTCAGAGCGGGGCGAAGGGACACCAGCAGCAGATCGAGCTGGCGGCAACGTCCCTCCCCACGTGCGGGCGGATACCCACCATCCTGGAGCGCGTCGTCGGACCCGACACCAGCTGGGTGCATTTCACTGCCGGTTTCGATGTCGTGAATGAGGGCGCAAAGTCCCTCTGGGCCGCAGCTGACCATGACCGCGTATACGGGAATTTCAGCAAGGCGCCGTATTACGAGGTGGTATCACAGGTGACAGTCGTCGACCACACCACGCCATCCAAGACGACTGACGACCTTCAAAAGCAAGCCGATCCTGGAACGGCGCCCGATTCACAATGGAATTGTAGCCGCGTCTACTAGAAGTACCTGAATGCATCAGGAGGTAGCATGCCCGTGCGAGCAATAATGGTCTTCACACTGCTCGGTGCAGCGTTCTCGGTGGCGCAAGCGCAACGCGAGCCCCCGGTGGACAGCCTTATCGCGAATTTCATTGAGCGCGGTACGCTGTCCTCATGGGGACCGTACCAGCTCTTTATAGGTTGCCCCGCGCTCAAGGACTGGCAGGAGCGGGGATTCCGTCAGTTGGCGTCTGCGGACCTGTCGTGGCAAAGAACGAATGAACTGGCGGGGGCCTGGGCGGGCGCGCTGCGAGACTGCAGCGATCGGCGTCTGGAGCAGTGGTATTTCGAACACTTGAACGCAGCGATCCGTCGCGGTGAAGGGGAGCGGATGTATCGCTTCTGGGTGGCTCTATCAATTGCGGACTCGCCCCCGATTCGTGACTACCTGCGAGGCGTTATGCTTGATGTCAGCATGCCCGAGTCCGGCCGGAACGGCGCCGGTACGGTCCTCTTCGAGCGTTTCGGGGAGGAGGAACGCCTGCGAGAGTACCTGCGCGCGTTCGAGACGATGCGGCTGCCCAGTGAGGTGGCTTGGGGCCAAACGGACATTCTCCTCAAGAAGGATCCGGATCGGCTGCTGCGAGAAGTCGGTCGGCTCGTTTCCGCCAACCCGGCCCTCGGTGAACAAACGGCGTTCACTTCCGTCGTCGAATCATCGGTGCGCTTCGCGAGTGCTGAGGCTCGCCGCGGGCTCGGGGAGGCGCTCGAGTCCGGTCTGGAAAGGGCTGGGGGCAACGTAAGCGCGCGCAGTCGTACCCGGCTCGAGGGCACCGCGCAGTGGCTCAAGCGCCCGCCCCGGTAGGAGACTCAGCGACGCGCCGGCGATCGGTCTCCCGACGAAACCGCCCGCGCGAATCCCTCGAACAATCCCTTCTCGACGTCGTCCTCGGGGTGCCACTGCACCGCGAGCATCCACCCGGCGTCGCCGTCGAGCCGCTCCACGCCTTCGATCACGCCGTCCTCGGCCCAGGCCACCGCGCGCAAGCCCGGTGCGAGTGCCTGAACCGCCTGATGGTGCCGGCTGTTGACGCTCGCCGGATCGCCGACCGTGCGGTGCAGCAGCGATCCCGGCTCGATGCGCAGCGCATGACGGCCGGTCGGGTCGGCGTGATTGACGGATGAGGGATGTTCGCTGGGCAAGTCCTGGAACAGCGTCCCACCTTCCGCCACGTTGACCAGCTGGATGCCGCGACAGATGGCGAGCACCGGAAGGCTCCGCTCGCGCGCGGCACGATACAGCGCCAGCTCGATGGTGTCGCGCGAACGGTCGGTCACCTCGAGCCTGGCGTGCGGCGTCGCCCGATACATCGAGGGATGGACGTCCTCGCCTCCCGTGAGCACCAGGCCGGCGACGGCGTCGAGCACTTCCCCGGCGCGATCCGCTTCGAGCAACGGCGGCACGAGCAGCGGGGTCAGGCCGGCCGCCATGAGCGCCCGCACGTAGTTCGCATTCAGGGCGATAAGCTCCCGGCCCGAGTTGGTGCGCCGGGTGGCACTCACGGCGACGACGCCCCGCGGGCTCACTGCGTGGGATTGCCGAACAGCGGGCAGCGCGGATTGCTCAGGTCCCGCCAGTTCACGCGCAGCCCGTAGATCGGGATGGCGCGGCGCGGATCGGAGAGCGTCCCGACGCGCGGGTAGTCCGCGGGCGGTCGCGGCCGCTCGTACACGAGCACCCCGTGCACGACGGCGGTGGAGTCGTCCACCAGCAGCACGCCGAACACCGTCGAATCCCGGCCGGAGGAATCCACCGAGATGTCGGGGATCAGATTGGCATCGAGCTCGAGCAGGAGGCCGCCCCGGTCCCCGCTGGTGACGGCGGCACGTCCGGTATCGGGCTGGCCGGTGATGCGCACGGGCAGCGAGCCCGGCAGGCCGCGCGGCGCGTCGGTCAGGAGCGCCCGGGCATCGCTCAGCTGCTGCAGGATGAGGTTCGGCCCCACGAGCAGCGCCATGCCGCACACCGGCGAGCGGCTGCGGTCCACGGTACACGCGGTGAGCGAGGCGACGGTGGCAAGCGCGACGGCGGCAAGGGCGGTGGCACTGGATGACGTCATGGCGCAAACCTAATAGGAAAACGTGAAGGTGATCGTAGCGGTGCGCACGGGCTCGAGGATGCGTGGTCCGAGATTGTAGATGTAGTTCAGGACATTGGCCACCTTGGCGTGGACGGCCCACGGGCCCGCAGTCCACCCCGCACGCAGGTCGAGCACCCTGCCCGCCACCTGGCGGTCGCCGAACAGCGGATCGCGCTCGAAGGGGCTGGAGACCCGGCAGTCGCCGCCGAGGCCGAACGAGCGCCAGGCGTAGTCCGCACTGAGGGTCAGGAGGTGGCGGGGACGGTACAGGAGCACGCTGTCGCTGGACAAATCACGGGCGTCGAGCAGCTGGTAGGCGAGCGTGGTGGTGAGGTGCGGCGTGAGCGGCGACGCGACCACCGACAGATCGAGACCCAGCAGCTGCGCCCGCTGGACATTTTGGAACTGAATCACCGCCTGCTGGCTGATGAACACGGGCTCGATGAGGTTGCGCGCCCGCGTGAAGAACACCGCGGCGTCGCCGCGCAGCCACGCCGCGGCCGTCCACGTCCGGCCCACCTCGGCCGACCAGCCGTCTTCGGAGCGCAGGCCCGGGTTCGGGATCACGCGGAATCCGAGCGCATAGGTGGTCACGAAACGCTCGGCCAGGCTCGGCGCGCGATACGCGCGGCCCACCGACGCACGCCAGCTCCCCGTGGCTGTGGGCCAGACGGCTCCGGCGCGGGGACTCAGGAACGCCGTGATGCCTCCGCCGTCCACGGTCAGGAAGTCGGTGCGCGCCCCGATGGTGACCCGCAGCCGGCCGATGACCTGCTCCGCTTCGGCGTATGCCGCGTACGCCCCCTCGGTGTGCGTCCGCGTCGTGCCGAGGATCGAGTCGCCCGAAAAGATGTTGCTCTCGTCGCTCGAGTGGCTGAGCTCCACGCCGACGGTGACGGTATGGAGGGAATCCGGGTGGCTCACCACACGACCTTCCGCCCCGAGCCGGTTCGCGATCGAGAAGTCGGTGGGTGGTTGACGCTGGGGGTAGCGGTCGGTGAAGTCGGTGCGCAGCCAGCTTCCGCGCACCAACCAGGAGGTGCGCTCCGATGCGGTGCGACTGACCACGGCCGAGAAGTATCCTTTGTCGGAGCGGGTCCGGTTTCCGGTGTTCGCCGTGTCGATCAGGAACGGCTGGAATGCCTGGCCCTGATCGGCGCAGCGGCCGCTCACGCACCACGGCTCGGGGACCTGGTACTGATCGCTGGCCCAGGCGCCGGAGAGGTTCACCAGCGTGGCGGGGGCGGGGCGCCATTCGCCTCTCCCCGTGACCTGCCAGTGATCGGCGCGATCCTGCTGGCGGTAACCGTCGGAGTGGCGGGCCCCGGCCGACAAGCCCGCCCGCACGGTGCCGCGTCCATAGGAGCCCGCCACGTCGAGCCCGTCCTGGATGCCGCGGTAATCGCGGAACCCCCACACGGCGTGGGGCGGATCGGCGAACACGCCACCGGTGGCCCGCAACCGGGCATGGAACCCCGGCGGCAGCTCGCGCGTGATGAGATTCACGACGCCGCCGAACGCCGCGGAGCCGTACAGCGCGGAGCCCGCGCCCTTCACCACCTCGACGCGCGCGATCTGATCCACCGGCACCAGATCCCAGTTGATGCCGCCGCGGTCGCCCTGGTTGGCGGGGACGCCGTCCACCAGCAGCAGCACCCGGCTGCCCAGACCCTGGACGAAGCCCGAGGAGCCCCGCAGGTTGACCTGACCGGCGATCATCTGCACGCCGGGCGCCTTGTCCACCGCTTCGTCGATCGTGGTGACGGCGCGCCGGGCGATCTGCTGTTCGCCGACCAGCGCGACGCTGGTGACCGCCTGGTCGACCAGCTGGGAGCGCTTGGCCGCGGTGACGATGACCGAGGGGATGAACAAGGGATTCGCCAGCAGCTGGAAATCGGCCCGTACCGAGTCACCCGCGGCGACCTGCACGACGAGCCGCCGGGGATAGAACCCGATCCGCGCCGCCTGGACCGTGACGCTGCCCGCCGACACGCCCTCCAGGCGATACCGGCCGGCGGAGTCGGTGAGTGCGGCCGCACCGGCGGGGAGCACACGGATCTGTGCGCCGGCGACCGCGACACCGCCGGAGTCGCGCGCCGTGCCGTACACGGTTCCCGTCATCGCGCGCTGAGCGGCCAGCGGCGCGGCGGCGACCAGCAGGAGGGCGGCCGTCCGGAGCGCGTTCACGGGAAGTAGAAGGACACCGGATGCATGTTCGTGAAATCCACCACGAAGTCGATCGCGTCGGTTCCCGCGCCGTTGACCACGACCGTTCCCGGCCTGGTCGTATCGGACGGATCGCGATAGTAGCCCGCTTCACGCAGCAGGCTGTCCGCGTTCGCCGGGGAGATGAGCCCGACCTTCTTCCACGCGGCCAGCACCCAGGCGTAGGAACCGTTGGGGAGCGGGAGCTGATAGTGCTGCCCACCCGAGGTGCCGACGCTGTCGAGGGGCAGACTGGGTGGCGGAACGGGCAGAAACAGGAAGAGGTCGTCCGCTGTCGTGGGAAACGTCGCATAGGCGACGATGTAGACGGCGTCGGTCGAATCGGGCACGCCGCCGCGGAACGTCACGGTGCCGCAGATACCAACGAAGCCGGGCGGGCAGGCGTCCGGCGTCGGGCGGGGCGTGAGTCCGTCATCGCAGCCGAGCACCATCAACATGACGAAGAGAGCGGCTCGCCGCGGGCGCATGACTTCACAATCTGCGGCTGTGCGACGCGTCGTCAACTTGACCCCCTCCCGGTCGGGGAATAACGTAGTCGCCACGATGCCGATCTACGAGTATCGCTGCACCAAGTGCCGCAAGCGGTTCAGCGAGTCGATGCCGATCAGCCAGCACGGCCGCAAGCGGCCCGTCTGCCCCAAGTGCGGATCCCGGGTCGTGGAGCCGGTGTTTTCGGCTTTCTTCGCCAAGACCGTCCGGAAGAGCTGACCCGCGGTGTTCGAGCGCTTGCGGGATGCCGTGCGGGCCGCGCTGGAGGCGGCGACGCCGCCGGGGAATCTGCGCGAGCTGGCCCGCCAGATGCGCGAGGCGGTGGTGGACGCCAAGGTGGCGGTGCAGGAGATGCGGGCGGCGCTGGCGCGCACCGAGATCGAGCTGAAGGTCGAGGCGCAGCGGCTGTCCGATGCGGAGCGGCGCGGCCGCCTAGCCGGCGAGATCCAGGATCAGGAAACCGTGGAGGTCGCCGAGCGCTTCGCGGCCCGCCACCGTGAGCGCGTGGCCGTGCTGGAGCGCAAGCTGGCGGCCCAGCGCGAGGAGCTGGGTCTCGCCGAGCGCGATCTGGCGGAGATGCAAGGGCAGCTCAAGTCGGCCGAGCGGGGCGGGCCCGGGGCACCGGGGGGGGGCGGACCGATGAGCAGCACGGAGCAGGCGTGGCGCGACCTCCAGGCGGCGGGCGGGGCGCGTCCCGGCGTCGATCTGCAGGACGATCTGCTCAAGGCCGACATGGACCGGGCGGCGTTGGAGCAGGCGGCGGACGAGCAGCTGGACCTGCTGAAGCAGAAACTCGGGAAGAAGAAGAAGGAGTAACCATGCTCCTGACCCTGGTGGCGCTGCTGCAGCAGCCGAGCCCCGCGCCGGCCGATCTCACCAAGCGCGCGCACACCTACAGCATCGTGGCCTACGATGAGGGCAGCGGCGACCTCGGCGTGGCGGTGCAGTCCAAGGTCCCGAACGTGGGCGGCATCGTGCCTTGGGCCCGGGCGGGCGTGGGGGCGGTGGCGACGCAGTCGCTGGGGAACACTGCGTACGGCGACGACGGGTTGCGCCTCATGGCGATGGGCGCCACGGCGCCCGAGGCGATGCGCATCGTGATGCGGAGCGACCAGCGGCCGGCGCAGCGCCAGGTCGGGATGGTGGACGCGCACGGCAACGCCGCGAGCTGGACCGGCGATTCGTGCTTCGACTGGGCCGGAGGCCGGACGCTCGGGGCGGACGGCCAAATCGTGCTGGGGGCGAAGGGCGCCATGATCACCGGGCGCACTTTCGCCGCCCAGGCGAACATCATGGTCTCCGACCAGACGGTGAAGAACATGGCCGACGCCTTCGTGCGTGCGACGGGCTCGCTGGCCGACCGGCTGATGGCGGCGCTCGTGGCGGGGCAGGCGGGCGGCGGAGACAAGCGCGGCATGGAGTCGGCCGCGCTGCTCGTGGTGCGGGCCAATGGCGGCTACCTGGGCGCCAACGACCGCTACATCGATATCCGGGTCTACGACGACACCAACCCGATCCGCGAGTTGCAGCGGCTGTACCGCCTGCACCAGCTGTACTTCTTCCAGAGCCGTCCCGAAGATCTGATTCCCATCACCCCCGGAGTGGTGCGGCAGCTGGAGCCGATCCTCCTGTCCGAGCCGGTCAATCAGCCACAGAAGTGGCTCGACGCGCCGCAGGGCACCGCCAACGCGAAGTTCCTGCAGGCACTCGAAAACTTCATGTACTGGGAGAACTACGACGTGCGCGTACGCACCGACGGGAAGATCGACCGGGTGGCGCTGGAGGATATCCTGGCGCGCCGGAAGCAGCGCTGATGGCCGCCCCATCGCCCGTCACCGGGGCCGCGCAATGGTTCGGCCATCCTCGGGGGCTGTCCACGCTCTTCTTCACGGAGATGTGGGAGCGGTTCAGCTACTACGGGATGCGGGCGTTCCTCATCCTGTACATGACCGCGTCGGTGGCGAACGGCGGCCTCGGCTTCGATGACAAGCACGCCGCCAGCGTGTACGGCAACTACGTCGGCGCCGTGTGGCTCACACCGATCGTCGGCGGGCTCATCGCGGACCGATTGCTCGGGCAGTACCGCAGCGTGCTGCTGGGCGGCAGCATCATTGCGCTCGGCCATTTCACGCTGGCCTTCAAGACGCTGTCGACGTTCTACGCCGGGCTCGTGTTGATCGTGATCGGGACCGGGCTGCTCAAGCCCAACGTCTCGACCATCGTGGGCTCCCTGTACGACCAGAGCGATGCCAGGCGCGACGCCGGATTCTCCATGTTCTACATGGGCATCAACCTCGGCGCGCTCATCGGACCGCTCATCGCCGGTGCGCTGGCGCAGAAGGTGAACTGGCATCTCGGATTCGCCGTGGCGGGGATCGGGATGGTCCTCGGGTTGATTCAGTACGTCGTCGGCCGGAGACACCTCGAGCCCGGACTGGCGCGCCTGGCAGCCCAGACGACCAATCCGGCACGCGCAGCCATCGACAGCGGACCACCCCGGTTCACGGCCCAAGAGTGGAAGCGGATCGCCGTCGTGTTCATCCTGTTCATTTTCGCGTCCGTGTTTTGGGGTGCCTACGAGCAGGCAGGCTCCACGTTGAACCTCTTCGGCGATCGCTATTCGAACAACGTCGTGCTCGGCTTCGCCTTTCCCTCCTCCTGGTACGTGTCTGTCCAGGCCGGCTTCGTCATTCTGCTCTCTCCGGTCTTCGCCTGGCTTTGGGTGAAGCTCGGCTCACACCAGCCATCCAGTCCGACCAAGTTCGCCATCGCCCTGGTGTTTGCCGGCATCTCGTTCCTCCTGCTCGTCCCCGCCGGTGCGCTGGCCCAAAGCGGCGCGGGCGTGCGCGTGAGCCCGCTGTGGCTCGTCGGGTCGTATTTCATCCAGGAGCTCGGCGAGCTGTGCCTCTCTCCGGTTGGCCTCTCGGCCGTGACGAAACTGGCGCCCGTGCGCATCGTCAGCCTCATGATGGGCGTGTTCTTCCTGTCCAACTCGGCGGGAAACAAGCTGGCCGGGTGGACGGCGGGGTTCTTCAGCTCGATGCCGTTGTCGCAGCTGTTCGGCGCCGTCTCGGCCGTGTGTCTTGTGGCCGCGGTGATCATGTTCCTGCTGATCCGGCCCGTGAAACGTTTGATGGGGGGCGTGGATTAGCGATCCCCAGGAGGATCGCCTCCGTGCCGCCCTCGGCGAGCGCTACATTGTGGAGCGTGAGCTGGGACGCGGGGGCATGGCCGTTGTCTATCTCGCCCGCGATCCCCGCCATGACCGGCGGGTCGCCATCAAGGTGCTGCGCCCCGAGCTGGCCGTGGCGCTCGGCCCCGAGCGGTTCCTGCGCGAGATCCGCGTCGCCGCGCATCTGAACCATCCGCACATCCTGCCGCTGCACGACTCCGGAGAAGCCGGGGGGTTCCTCTATTACGTGATGCCGTACGTCGAGGGCGAGTCGTTGCGCGACCGGTTGAGCCACGAGCACCAGCTCCCCCTGGACGAGGCGGTGCGGATCGCCCGCGATGTCGCGAGCGCACTGAGCTACGCGCACGAGCACGGCATCGTGCACCGGGACATCAAGCCCGAGAACGTCCTGCTGGCGGGCGGGGGCAGGGAGGCAGTCGTCACCGACTTCGGCATCGCGCGAGCGGTCTCGGCGGCGGGAGGGAACGACCTGACAGGAGCGGGGGTCGCGATCGGTACGCCGGCCTACATGAGCCCCGAGCAGGCGAGCGCGGCGACGACCATCGATGGGCGCAGCGACATCTACAGCCTCGGGTGCCTGCTCTACGAGATGCTGGTGGGCCACCCGCCGTTCTCCGGCGGATCCCAGCAGGAGGTGCTGGTCCGGCACACGATGGACCCGGTGCCTACGATCACGGCCGGGCGGGCCGCAGTATCCGTCCCGCTGCAACGCGTGGTGTATCGCGCGCTCGCCAAATTGCCGGCCGACCGTTACGCCACCGCGGCGAAGTTCGCGGAGGCGCTCGATGCGGCGGCGACGGGTGCGGAATCCCATGGTGGAAGAGGTTGGCGCTGGGGCGTGCGCGCGGCGGTGGCCTTGGTCACGCTCGTGCTCGGGGTGGTTGCCGCCCGGCATTGGTGGCCCAGGTCCGTGAAGTTGGACGAACGCGTCGTCGCGGTGCTGCCGTTCCGGGTGAGCGGGGCCGATCCCGCGCTCGAATACCTGCGGGAGGGAATGATCGATCTGCTGGCCGCGAAGCTCACCGGAGACGGCGGCCCGCGGGCCGTCGACCCCCGCACGGTGGTCAGCGCGTGGCGACGCCGGGCCGGAGGAGATGAGCTGCCGCAGGGTGAGGCGCTGCGGTTGGCGCGAAGCCTGGGGGCAGGTCGTACGCTTCTGGGTGCCGTGATCGGGACGCCGGGCCGGCTCGTGCTGAGTGCGTCCCTGTTGCCGACCTCGGGCGGTCGATCGAGCACCGAGGCGAGCGTCCAGGGCCCCGTCGACAGCCTGCTCTCGCTCGTGGACCAGCTCGCCGCGCAGCTCCTGGCGCTCGGTGCCGGGGAGGCGCCGCAGCGGCTCGCCTCGGCGACCAGTACGTCGCTTCCGGCACTGCGGTACTATCTCGACGGCCAGGCGGAGTATCGGCGCGGGCGGTATCAGGACGCCGTCCGGCTGTTCGGGCTGGCGCTGATGGAGGACTCCACCTTCGCGCTGGCGGCGTTGGGATTGCGATCGGCCGGCGGCTGGATCGGCAGCGCCGAGGCGGATCGGGGGCTGCGGCTCGCGTGGGCGCAACGGTCCCGGTTGAGCGCGCGGGATCGTGCGATCCTGACCGGCCTCGCCGGCCCGGGGTTTCCGAACTTCTCGACGGAGCGCGCGGAGCTCGCCGCGTGGCTCCAGGCGGTGGCCCTCGCGCCGGATCAACCCGAGGCCTGGTTCGAGCTGGGCGACGAGTACTACCACTCCGGCGACATGATCGCGGCCGACCCCCTGCGGGAGCGTGCGACCGCTGCCTTCCGGCGGGCGGTGGAGCTCGATTCGACGTTCGCCGCTCCGCTCGCTCACCTGGTCGAGCTGGCGGCGCGCGGCGGCGATACGGCCACGGTGCGCCGGCTGGGTGCGCTCTATTTCTCTACGGACAGTGTGGGCGAGCTGGCCGATTACCTGCGCTGGCGCGTGGCCGTGGCGCTGGGTGACCAGGCGGCGCTCGTGCGCCTGCGCGCGCGCATGCCCAGGATGGGCGAAGAGAGCCTGCGGCGCGTCGTGGTGGCCGTGCAGCTCGACGGCCTTCCCGCGGAGGACGCCGGACGGGCGGCGGAGCCGTGGCTGCGGACCAGCGACACGCCGCGGCAACATTGGCTCGTGCTGCTGCGGCTGCACGATCTCGCGCTGAATCAGGGTCGCCCGGCGGAAGCCCTCGCCCTCACCGATTCGATGGCGGCGATCGGGCCCGCGTCGTCCCACGCCCATCTGCGGATCCGGGTGGACGACGCCCTGTACGCGGGCGGGAGCGAGAGCGCGGCGGCGCTGGCGATTCGGACGATCGCCCGCGCCGCGGCCGCGCCGCCTTCCTCGCAGCCGGAGGAGCGCACGGAGCAGGAGGCCGATGTCTGCGCGCTGGAACGGTGGAACCTGGCGCATGGCGAAGAGCGGAGCACGGCCGCGGCCATCGCGCGGTTGCGCGGTGGTGCACCGCGCCGCGACTCCCCCGGATCCAACACCTACAACCGGTGGTGCGCGACCGTGCTGGAGGCGCTCCAGGCGGCGCGCACGCGACGCGGCGTATCCCCGGCGCTCGTGACGCTCGATTCGCTGATGCAGACCGGTCCGCGTCCGATCGAATACTGGAACGGGCTCACCTATCAGAACCTCACCTACGCCAACCTCGTCGTGTCACAGCTGCGCGAGCAGGGAGGCGACGCGGCCGGCGGGCTCGCGGCGGCCCGCCGCCGCCCCTACCACGGCGCCGGAGCCGCGTACCTCGCGTCGTTCTTGCGCCAGGAGGGCCGCCTGGCGCAGGCGACCGGGGATCGCCCGGGCGCGATGAGCGCCTACCGGCGCTATCTCGCGCTGCGGTCGAGGCCCGAGCCGTCGATGCAGGCGGAGGTGGACCACGTGCGGGCCGAGCTGGAGCGACTCGCCGCGCAACCGTAGCGGCAGGGAAAGGAGCGGAGGATGCTCAAGCGGCTCGGCGCGTTGACGCTCGCGGTAGGGCTGTGCCTCCCCTACGGCTGCGACGTCCGGCCGATCACCGGCGTGTGGCAGAATGTGCCGACCATCGTCCTGCTGGGCGTGCCGGTGCTGGCGACGCTGATCTACGTGCTGCATACGCTGGTCCCGACGCTCGCCGCGTTTCACGAGCGGCACTCCCGGACTCTGCACGCCGTCTTCCGGGTGGTCTACTACGCCCTGCTGGGCGGATTCCTGGCACTGGCGGTGACCAAGCGCGACGGATGGCCGGGTCCGATCGAGGTCGCCGCGGCCCTCGTCGTGACGGGCGTGCTCGCTGTCTGGCCGCAGCACCGTGGCACCAGCGCGGCACGGCTGCCGTTGCTGCTGCTGACGGTCGTCGGCGTACCCGAAGTCGCCTACCTGGTGGGGTTCCTGCGCGAAGGTGGTGTGCAGCTCGGCGGCTGGGTCTTCACCGCCGGTTGGGTGCTGGCGGTGCTTGCGGAGGTGCAGGTGCTCGCCGCGTCGCCACCGAACCCTCACGGCGGCTGAAGTTTCGCGGGATGGCCGATGGAGCATTCGGCCCGTATCGTTGACCGCCTACGGACAGCCCTGCCGGATCGGATGTAGCGGCCCTCGGCCAGGTCCGCGCCGCCCTCTCGGCGCGCTACGCCATCGAGCGTGAGCTCGGTCGCGGGGGGATGGCGACGGTCTACCTCGCCCGCGACAGCAAACTAAACCGGCTGGTTGCGATCAAGGTCTTGCGACCGGAGCTCTCCGACCTGCTCGGGCGCGAGCGCTTCCTGCGCGAGATCGAGATCGCCGCCGGGCTGCAGCACGCAAACATCCTGCCGCTGTACGATTCGGGGGCGACTGACTCGCTCCTTTACTACGTCATGCCGTACGTCGAGGGCGAGACGCTGCGCGATCGGCTCGAGCGGGAGAAGCAGCTTCCGCTTGAGGATGCCTTGCAGGTCGCTCGTGAGGTCGCCGAGGCACTGTCGTACGCCCACAGCCTCGGTCTCGTCCATCGGGACATCAAGCCGGCCAACATCCTGCTTTCCGGGGGCCACGCATTGGTGGCGGATTTCGGGATCGCGCGGGCGATCACCGCAGCCGGCGGGGAACAGCTGACCGAGCGCGGCATTGCGGTCGGTACACCCGCGTACATGAGCCCCGAGCAGGGGAGTGGACAGGATCCGATCGACGGTCGCAGCGACGTGTATGCGTTGGGCTGCGTGCTGTACGAGATGCTGGCCGGGGACCCGCCGTTCAGCGGTCGGACGGCGCAGGCGATCATTGCGCGGCATCTGCAGGAGCGGCCGCCGTCGCTGCGTGTGGTACGACCTACCGTAACGCTGGGAGTGCAGCGGGTCATCGAGACAGCCCTCGCCAAGATTCCGGCGGATCGTTATGCAACTGGGACTCAGCTCATCGCTGCTCTCGAGGCGGCTCTCAGGGGCCGGGCGGATTGGCGGAGGCGGCTTGCCCGCATTGCCGCATTGATCGTGGTCCTAGGTGGCGCTGCGACCTTCTGGCGATTTGTGCTCGCGCGGACGCGAACACTCGATTCGAACAAAGTGGTGGTATTTCCGCTCGTGGAGCGGGGGGGACAAGGCGCGGGCGAACGTGTGGCACTGATGATCGGCAGCGCGCTTGAGCATACCGAGCCGCTGAAGTGGATCGACGGCTGGACCTGGCTCAACCCTCTCGAGCGCGCGGACATTGCACGACTCACTGCCGAGACCGCACGCCGCATCGCGCGGCACCAAGGCGCGCGGTATTACATCGATGGCTCTGTGGTGGCAGAACAAGACACTGCCACCGTCATCCTGAGGCTGAACGACGTGGAGGGAGACTCTACCGTTGCACGGGTCAGTGCCAGCGGCCCGTTATTGGGGACTTCTCTGCCGCAACTTGGCCTCCAGAGTGTGAACCGACTGTTGCCGCAACTCTTGGCGCCCAACCGGCGAGTCGACCTGAGGGCGCTCGCCGAGCGCCGACCTGCTGCGGTGGCTTCCTGGCTGGAAGGCGAGCGGGAGCACCGGCGCTCACAGTTCGCGAACGCCCTAACCTACTACCAGAGGGCGCTGGGGGAGGACTCCAACCTCGCGGTCGCGGCGCTCAAGGGTGCGCAAGCGGCGAGCTGGATCGGCCAGCTCGATGAAGCCGAGCGCCTGGCTGGTGTCGCTCTTGGTAATCAGCGGTTTCTTTCGTCGCGGGAGACACTGCTCGCGCGCGGTCTCGCATCGTACCTCATCGGAGCTGCCGATACCGCGGTCGCCTGGCTCAGCCGTGCCGTTGGCGCGAACCCTGACTGGAGCGAAGCCCAGATGGCGTTGGGGGAGGTCTTCTATCACCTCCTTCCCGACACGGCGCCGCTCGATTCCCTGGCCGCATCGGCATTTCTCCACGCTGCCGAGCTCGACAGCGACTTCACGCCGCCCGTGTTTCACCTGGCGGAAATGGCTCTGCGCAGGGGGGACGCGGTCGAAGGTGCCAGATTGGTGGAGCGGTTTCGTCGGTCAAGACCGGACTCCCTTGTTCTGCGACAACTCACCTTGATGCTCGATTGTGTCAGGCAGGGCCCGAATGAGCGGGCGTGGCGCACAGCCGGGCAACTAGACCCCAACATTGCGTTGCAGGCCGCACGTTCACTTTCGGCCAGTGGGCAGGAAGCAGCGTGTGCCGAGGCGGGTTACCGGGTCGTGCTCGCGAACCCGAGGGCGAGCGCTCTGCACTGGGGGACGTTCCTCGGCCTCAACGATCTCCTTGCTGCGCAGGGCCGAACGGAGGAGATCGTTGCATTGGTCGACTCGCTGACCGCTGCAGGGTTTGGCACCGCCGCAATGGTGTACCCGATCGTCGCCCTCGCTGGAGCGCCTGCGTTGCGCTCCAAGGTGGAGGACTTTGTTGCCTGGCTTCGGGAGACCAATGGCCAGGCGTATGAGGACTCGATCAGTCCTTCGAGCCAATTGCAGTTGGGCACCTGGTTCGCGCGAACGGAGCGCGTAGACCAGGCTACTCATCTACACACCAAGCTTGTGCGCCAGGCGCGGAACACCCGGGATCCTGAGGTGGCGCAATACGCCAACGCCCTGGCCGCACACATCGCCCTTGCTCATGGAGACTCGGCGCTCGCGTTGTCGTTGCTCGAAACGCTGAGGCCCGTCGCCCGGCGCGGTACGCTGGAATGGGGATTCACCCAGGCCTTGCCCGTGGAGCGATTGACGCTGGCACAGCTGCTGCTGGCGCGCGGACGCTATGGTGAGGCCAACGGCGTCGCCTCGGCGTTCGATCACTCGACCCCGATCTTCTACCTCCCGTTCCTCGCTGCCAGTCTGGCTGTGAGATATCGAGCGGCGCGCTCGCTGGGACAATCGCGCCAGGCATCGTGGTATCGGGATCGACTCCTAGCTTTGGGGCGCGGCGACCTCATCGACGCGCATGACTAGGCCCTCAAACGGAGGAGGCGTCAGGTGAAATCGCATCGAGTGGTCTTCGGCATGGTGTGGCTCGTCGTGTTCGGGCTAGCCACTGGATGTGTACGGAATTCAACGTTCCAGAAGTACAAAGAGGGGGAACAGGCAAAGACGGACTCTCTGCGGGCTAGTATGGAGTCTCTTTTTGTTCGCCTCTTCGACAGTTCACCCACTGCTACGGAAAGCACCTCCTATTACCTGTGGCTGAGGAAGCTCGCCAACGCAGTATGCAGCGTTGAGGCACTCGTGCCCAACTTGCCACCAGATAAGCGGATCTGCCCTAACAACAAAGGTGGGCCGGGAGATCAGACCACGCCGCCACCGCCGCCGCAGAAGCCGTAACCATGCGGTTCGTGCTCTTGATATCCGTGGCGATCGTGGCCAGCGCATGTCCACCTGGTGGAACACAGAGCGGTGCGGCCACACCCACTCCCTCACCTATCGCCTCACTCAGCGCGGTGCCGCCGCCGAGAGTCGTTGCGGTCGAGGTGGTCCCGCATACGGTCTTCGTCCAGCCAAGTGGGACGCCGGAGGGTGCGACGTTCGAGATCGAGGCGCGCCTGTGGGCCGCGACCTCTTGGGGCCAGGAGATCATTCCGCCGTCCTCCGGCATTGTCCTGACATGGGAAACCGATCAAGACGAACTGCCCTCGGACCAGCGGTGGGTGAGAGTGGAGCCGATGAACGGCCAAACGGCCCGGGTGACAGTCCGGGGGACCTTCTCTTCGGTTCCGGTGAAGGCGGTCATATCGGCGGTCGCGGACGGCGTCGCCAGCAATCCAAGCGCGCGTGTCATTGTCGTATCGGATCCAGCATCCAGCGGTGAAGACCGCGTGATCAACGAACTTCATGCAGAAAACAACCCGCCGGCGGTAGCCCTGGTGACGGGGATGCGCATGCTGGGCGAGGAAGTTGGCTGCTCGTACTACGATGTGTTTCCCTTTGTCCGGAGTGTCCTGCTGGGCAATCTTGTCGCGAACTGTCCCTCTGGGGAGAGCAGCGTGGGTCGTAACACGGCAGTGTTCGCGCCTGACCAGGCGATGTCGCTGGAAACAGCGGATTGGACGTCAGCGGCCAACACTGTTGATCACAAGGGGCTGCAGCGACCCGAGCATGCTCTCCCCATCGCCGTTTGGATCGCCGTGGATGGCCGGGACCTGGACCCCAGTACGGACGCCGCGCTCACCCAGTTACGTCAGGACGTGACGAGCCAGGCTGTCGACGACATCCGGGAGGCCAATACTATTCTGACCGCGGGACGCGTCGGAGTGACGGCGAGCCTGGCCTCCGGGTATCCGAAGGTCCTGAGCAGTCCTGCCAGCCTCGCAGCCCTGGGAACCGACTGTTGGGCGGCTGACGAGTTCGCCAATGCCGGCGGGGCTGATGCTCCAGAGCCGGGGAAGTTGAACGTCTATTACGTAAATAGCCTGGGCGGATTCGGCCGTGGGCTCACCTGCACGCCCCACCAACAGCGCGACGAACCCGTGGTATATGTCGCCTGGAACTCACACTCAACCACGACGCTCGCGCACGAACTGGGGCACAGCCTGGGTCTGCAGTTTCCACATGATGGCCACACTGACAAGCTCAAAGGGTTCGACCTGACCAATTTCATGGCGGCATTTCTCGACGACAAGGCACGAGCGAATGCGCGCGACAACGTCACGTTGGGCCAGGCGTTCAGGATGAACGTAGACGCTGCCTCCTGGCTGAACCTCGACGCCAGCGGCCCGATACGAGAGGCCGCCGCACCACGGCTCGCGTGCCAGTGCGACCCCTACACACCGAAACCTTGCCCCGGCCTGGCGGTTGATGTGGCTCCGGTGGAAGCTGACGGGGCGACAATCGAGCCGTGGCAGTGCGCCGACATGTTCCTGCTCGGGAAGACCGATGCCTCACACGACGGTGTCGCGTTGTTGAGCGGTCATCGCTGGCGTGACAAACCGGGTGTCTGCACGAAGGACGCGGAAGGTCAGGCATACCACTGGTACGCTACACCGCAGCTGCGCCTGTTATTCGAGAACTTCACGAGCCCCGGCGGATGTCCGTCGTGGCTGGCTGTCTTCTTTCGGAATCACGGCATGATGTACCGGGAGCTGGGCGATGGCCAATCCATTCAGCTCAGCGACGGACTCGATGCTGAACTCGAATGGCAAGATGCGCCACCTCCTCCGTTCGACGTCCCGGTGAGCGTGTGGACGAGCGCCGGAGCGTCCGACTTGCAGGGCCTCGCCACTGCAGATGTGTCGACGGCTCTGGGGACGTTCCAGGGCGACAATCGAACAGGAATCAGACTGGCGAGCGTGGTACGGCCTGTGGCCATCTCGGGTGCTGGGACGTGCGCTCTGACTCCATCGACTATGAATGAGATCAACGTCTACTATCTGGCTGCGGGTGACCCACTGCTCGGCCGCGCCGCCAACCGCGATGGCTCCTGGTGTCGAGAGGGGAGCACTGACTACATCATCATTGCCACTGGGCTACTGTACTCCAATACTGCCTTGGCGCATCATCTTGGCCACTCGCTCGGCCTTGCCGACGTCACCTCGACCAGCGGGTTCAGCTCATGGAATGTCATGTGGGCACAGGGCACCGGTGCGCGTACTGCGTTCTCGCTTGGGCAGGTATTTCGAATGAACGTCGGCAGAGGCTCCTGGCTGAACGTGTCGCCAAAGTCGCCCCGCCAAGATGACCTGCGACTCGATTGCGACGCGGGAACCGCCACTGAGGCAGACAAATGCCCAGGCATCACGGCGAAGGTTCCCTGATGGGCAGGCCGTTGCTCTCGCTTTTCTGCTTCACTCTTTGCGTCTTCACTGCGTGTCGGCCGAAGCCGAGCCGGCTCATTCCTGTCACCACGTGGCTTCTCTGCGAGGAGTGTGTCGCCGGGGAACTGGATTCGGTAACGGCGTTGGGGAACCGCGCGGTGGGAGGTCTCGCCGCAGCCCTGCGCGGACCGCCACCCGAACGCTACGAAAACGTCCGGCGGCAAATCCTGGCATCGTACGACAAGCTCGAAGCCGCCCCGGGGGAATCCCTGAGCACATCCCGGCAGAAGTATGTCGAGCATTTTCTCTCGAACTATGTGGCCAACTACCAAGGACGCGCCGCCATAGCCCTCGAAAGCATCGGCACGCCGCAGGCGCGCGCCGTTCTGCTCGCCGCGCTGCGCCGGGACTCGGTCTATCGGATGGATGTCCGCCGCATCCTCGGCCTGAGTCTTGGCGCGACACTGGACAGGCTCAGGGGCGATGGCCAGATCGGGACGCTTGGGTCCTTCGTTCCGACGGATCCTACCGTGCAGTTGCGAGACAAAGACAGCCTTCCGGTGGCTAGAATCCGGGTGGTCTTCTCGGTCGACTCGGGCTTAGGGAGAATCGCCGACTCGATTCAGCTCACCGACGGCAATGGCATCGCTTCGGTGCGTTGGCAACTCGACTCTGTGGACTCCATGAACGTCCTTCGTGCGGTCGCCGCGGGTCAAACGGCTCGCTTTCACGCAATTGGGCGGCCTCCCACGGCAGGGACGGCGCACCTCGTATTCACCGTACAACCGGTAACCAGTAGAGCGGGCGTATTCCTTGAACCGGCTGTGAGGGTCACGGCGGTTGACTCCTCAGGTAATCCAATGGTCAGCTTCACCGGGAATGTGTCGGTGGCGATCATGCCGGGCACCGGTGACTCCACGGCCGTGCTCGGGGGCACGACCACGGTTGCGGCCGTCAACGGGGTCGCAATCTTCTCCGCGCTCCGCATCACCCAAACGGGAACCGGGTACAGGCTTTCTGCGACTGCCAGCAGTCTCGGAGGTGCGACGAGTGCTCCTTTCGACATCCTCACCCGGTGATTACACCCGTACCAAGCTCTCCACCAATCCAGCCCCATTCCACGGCCGATCCTCCGGCCGCCGGGCCAGCGCCGCCAGAATCGCCTGCTCCACATGCTCGGGCACATCGGGCCGCACCACACGCAGCGGCGGTGGCGCGTGCGCCCGGCGCGCGACAATCGCCTGCAGGGTTGCCCCGCAAAAGGGTGGACAGCCCGCCAGCATCTCGTAGGTCATGCAGCCGAGCCCGTAAATGTCGGTACGGCCATCGAGATCCCGCTGGCCGGCCGCCTGCTCCGGACTCATGTATTCGGGAGTGCCGGCAACCAGGCCGCTCGATGAGAGGCGCTCTCCACCTGCTTCATCCATCGCTCGCGCGATGCCGAAATCGGAGACGACGGCGCGGCCGTCCATGAACAGCACGTTGTCCGGCTTGATGTCCCGGTGGACGATGTGGTTGGCGTGCGCATAGTCGAGCGCCGCGGCGACCTCCTGCACGATCGTGACGACATCGGCGAGGGGGAGCTGCGGCTCGCGCTCCAGCCGGTCGCGAAGCGACCCTGCTGCGGCATACGGCATGACGTAATAGGGGAGGTCACCGGCCTGGCCGGACTCGGTGAGAGGAAGGACGTTGGGGTGATTCAGGCGAGCCAGCAGGGCGATCTCGCGGTGGAACCGGTGGGCGCCCAGCAAGCGCGCGAACTCCGGACGCAGCACCTTCACGGCGACCCATGAGTCGGTCACCGCCCGGCGGGCGAGGAAGACCATCGCCCATCCGCCCCGACCGATCTCCCGCTCCAAGGTGTAGCGATCAGCGAGCGCTACCAGGAGCCGTGTGACGACCTCCACTTCCCCGTCCACCGCCGCTTGAGTCGTCGAATGTACCGCGCTGCCAAACGTTACGCCATCGGCTCCTCGGCGAAGTGACAGGCCGCGAGATGTCCCGGCGAGATCTCCCGCAGCGCCGGCGTCTCCGCCCGGCAGCGCTCGTTCTTCTTCGGATGCGGGCAGCGCGGGTGAAAGGCACACCCGGACGGCGGATGAGCCGGTGACGGGACATCGCCTGAGAGCACGATCCGCTGCGGTGGCGCGGTCGGATCGGGCACCGGCACGGCCGAGAGCAGCGACCGGGTGTAGGGATGGCGCGGCCGCTCGTACACGGCGGCCGCATGGGCACGCTCCACGATCCGCCCCAGGTACATGACGGCCACGTCGTCGGCGATGTGCTTCACCACCGCCAGGTCGTGGGCGATGAACAGATAGGTCAGGCGACGCTTCTGCTGGAGGTCGGCGAGCAGGTTGAGCACCTGCGCCTGGACCGACACGTCGAGCGCCGACACCGGCTCGTCACACACGAGGAACGCCGGCTCGACCGACAGAGCGCGGGCGATGCCGACGCGCTGGCGTTGGCCCCCCGATAGCTCGTGCGGAAAGCGGTCGGCGAGCTCCGGATCGAGACCGACCTCACGAAGCAGCGCATCCACGCGCTCGTCGCGCTCGGCCTTGGGCGCGAGCTCGTGAATCGCCAGCGGCTCGCGCAGCGTCTGCCGCACCGTCATGCGCGGGTTCAACGAGCCGAACGGGTCCTGGAAGACGATCTGGACGCGGCGCCGCAGGCGGCGGAGCGGGCGGGGTGGGAGCGCGAAGACGTCGATCGCGTCGAGCAGAAACGTGCCGCTGGTGGGCTCGGTGAGCCGCAGCAGCGTCCGGGCCACCGTGGTCTTCCCCGATCCCGACTCCCCCACGAGGCCCAGGGTCTTGCCGGCGGTGATCGAGAAGCTCACGCCGTCCACGGCCCGCACCGGCGCCCTTGGACGTCCCAGACCGAGCCAGGAACGCTCGCCCGGATAGTGCTTCACCAGATCGCGCACCTCGACGAGCGGAGCCGCTGCCGGCGCCGTCATTCGCGGGGACCCTTGGTGCGGCGCGCCGGCTCGGCCACGAGCCAGCAGCGGGCGGTGTGGCCGTCGGTTCCGGTCTCCAGCAGCGGCGGCTCCTCGGTGCGGCATTTGTCCCAGGCGTAGGGGCAGCGCGGGTGAAACCGGCAGCCCTGCGGCCACGCCGTGGCGGCGGGCACCGAGCCCGGGATGCTGTGCAACCGCGCCCGCGGCCGGTCGAGCCGCGGAATGGACTCCATCAGGCCCTCGGTGTAGGGGTGCCGCGGGTGCGCGAACAGCTCCGGGGTCGGCGCGGTCTCCACGACCTGGCCGGCGTACATCACGACGACCCGGTCGGCGGTGCCGGCGACCACGCCCAGGTCGTGGGTGATGAGCAGCACCGCCATGCCGAGCTCCTGCTGCAGACGCGCGAGCAGCTCGAGGATCTGGGCCTGGATGGTGACGTCGAGGGCCGTGGTCGGCTCGTCGGCGATGAGGATCTGGGGGCGGCAAATCAGCGCCATGGCGATCATCACCCGCTGCCGCATCCCGCCCGAGAGCTGGTGCGGGTAGTGATCGACCCGCTCCTCGGGCTCGGGGATGCCCACTTGCCGCAGCAGCTCGATCGCCCGGCGCCGCGCCACGCCGCGCGACAGGTGCTGGTGCACGATCGCCGCCTCGGCGACCTGGTCCCCGATCGTCAGGACCGGGTTCAACGAGGTCATCGGCTCCTGGAAGATCATCGCGATGCGGTTGCCGCGGACGGCCCGCAGGTCGCGCGGGGAGAGCGTCAGGAGGTTGTGGCCCTCGAACTCGATCAGGCTGCCGGGGCGGATGTGGCCGGGCGGCTCGGGCACGAGGCGCAGGATGGAGAGCGACATGACGGTCTTGCCGCAACCCGACTCGCCGACGACGCCCAGTGTCTCCCCCGGGTAGAGATCCAGGGAGACGCCGTCCACCGCCCGCGCGGTTCCGCCGCCGCGGTCGGTCACGAAGTACGTACGCAGGTCGCGAACGCGGAGGAGGGGCTCCGTCATGGCGTCCCTAAGATAACCGCGTCGTCCGGGGGTCGAACGCGTCGCGCAGGGCGTCTGCCACTGCGTGCAACGCCATCACGGCCAGGGCGATCGCCAGGCCGGGAAAGAGCGAGATCCAGGGAGCGGCGGTGAGCAGATCCCGCCCGTCGGCGATCATGTTGCCCCAGCTGGGCTCCGGGGGCTGGATGCCTACGCCGAGAAACGAGAGTCCCGCCTCCAGCAACATCATGTTGCCGATGCCGAGTGCGGCGGACACGATGAGCGGAGCGGCGGCATTGGGGATGATGTGACGGACGATGATGCGCCAGGACCCGGCGCCGAGGGACCGCGCGGCATCGGTGAACGGCCGCTCCCGCAGCGTGAGCACCTCGGCGCGCACGATGCGGGCGGTGGCGAACCAGCCGGTGAGACCGAGCAGCAGAATCAGCGAGGCGATGCCGAGCCGCTCCCAGACGGCGATGGCGCCGAGCACGAGGAAGATGCGCGGCACGGACAGTCCCACGTCCACGCCGCGCATCAGCACGTTGTCCACCCAGCCGCGGAAATAGCCGGCGGCCGCGCCCACCAGGCCGCCCAGCGTCACCGCGACGAGCATACCCAGCGTCCCGACGCCCAACGATACGCGGGCGCCGTACACCACACGGCTCCACACGTCGCGGCTGTAGAGGTCCGTGCCGAGCGGATGCAGCCAGTCGGGCGGGCGGTTCTGCAGGGCGATGATGTCGAGCTGCAACGACGGCCGGTACGGGGCGACGAGTGGCGCGCACAGCGCGACGGTCGCGAGGAAGGCGAGCACCGCGAGACCCGCGGCCGCGGTCGGATGCCGGAAGAAGCGGCGGGCGTCGTCCCGCCGGGCCCGGCGCGCGCGGCGGCGGCCCCACTGCACGAGCGCGATGGCCCACGCGACGATCGCGGCCAGGACGAGCCAGCTGAGGGCCGTCACGCGGACAGGCGGATGCGAGGGTCGGCGGCGACCGTCAACAGATCGGCGACGAGGCTGCCGGCGACGACGGCGAGGCTCGTGAGCAGCACCGTCCCGAGCACCAGGGGATAGTCGCGGGCCAGGATGGCGTCGGCCGCGAGCTTTCCGAGCCCGGGCCAGGCGAACACGGTTTCGACCAGCACCGCGCCGGTGAGCAGGAACGGCAGGGCCAGCCCCAGCAACGAGATCACGGGGAGCAGCGCGTCCCGCAGGGCGTGACGCACCAGCACGGTGCGCTCGGCCAGTCCCTTGGCGCGCGCCGTGCGCACGTAGTCCTGCCCCAGCGCCTCGAGCAGCGCGGCGCGCTGGAAGCGTGCGGTGCCGCCGGCGCCGACGAGACCGAGGGTGAGGGCCGGCAACACCAGGTGCCGCAGCCGGTCCAGCAGCCGTCCGCCGAGCGGCAGAGCGTCGTGCAGCACGGGATCGCTGGCTCCGCCGACCGGCAGCCAGTGCAGCCACTGGCCGAACAGCAGGAGGAGGACCAGGCCGAGCCAGAAGGTCGGGAGCGAGTAGAAGAAGAGCGTGAGGTTCGTGAGCGCGACATCCGAGCGGCGCCGCACGCGTGCCGCCTGAAACACGCCGATGGCGATCCCGCAGGCGAAATCGATGAGCAGGGCGGCGCCCGCGAGGAGGACGGTGTTGGGGAGGGCGCTCCCGATCGCGGCCGCCACGGGACGCCGTCTGCTGAACGACTCGCCCAGCTCACCCCGGCCGAGTGCAACGAGGTAGCGGACGTATTGTTCGACCAACGGCCGGTCGAGACCGTACGCCGTGCGCAGCCGTGCGATCGCCGCCGGGTCCATGGGGCGGCCATCGGCGGGGAGGAACGGGTCGCCGGGCGCCAGATGGACCGCGACGAACGTGAGGGTGACGACCGCGAAGACGATGGCGATCCCGGCAGCGAGCCGCCGCAGGAGCCACGCCGTCACTCAGCCTCCTACGCGATCCCGCTCGTTGAGCTTGTCCGGAGGAATGCGCCAGGTCCGGACCAGCGCCCACCAGGAGTCCGGACGGATCTGCACGTCGGTCACGCGCGAATCCACGGCCGCGATATTGTCGACCGAGAACAGCATGATGCCGGGCGCGTCCTGATCGAGCGTGCCGAACGCGGCGATCCAGGACGTCCGGGCCGCGTCCGGCGTCGTCGCGCTCGAGGCGGTCGCCACCTGCCGATCGAACGTCGGACTGGTGTAGTGGCCGAAATTCGAGGCGCCGCGCGTCCCCCAGATCGCCGGAGCCGCGGAGGTGGGCGACGGGTCGGCGAACCACGACTCCAGGGCCGCGTCGAACCCGCCGACACGCAGACGCTCCTGCAGCGTCGCCGGCTCCATCTGGTCGATCACGACCTCCACGCCCACCGCCTTCAACGCCTCCTGCAGCAGCTGGCCGTACTGGACGCGGGGTGGACTGGTCGACGGCAGGCTCAAATGGAAGGACAGCTTGCGTCCGCCCCGATCCCGCACGCCGTCCCCATCGGAATCCCGCCACCCGCGCGCGGCGAGTAACTGCGCCGCCTGCGCCGTGTCATAGGCGGGGACGGTCAGCTGCGGCACCCAGAGCCACGCCCACGATTGGGGGATCGGACCGGGCGGGACCTTGGCGTTTCCGGCGAAGACGCTCTGGCACATGCGCTCGCGGTCGGTCGCGAGCACCAGCGCCCGGCGGACGTCGCGATCGGCGAAGATCGGATGCGGCCGCAGCGAATCGCCGTTGGCGCGGAGATTGAACCGGAGGAAGCTGTACGTCGGTCCGGCGTAGGGATACAGCGTCAGGTGTCCCGAATTCCGGGCGCGCTCGATGTTGGTCGGACTGAGCAGCACCTCGATGGCATCGGCTTCACCCGCCACGACCTGCGTGATCGCGACGTTCAGGTCGCTGGCGAATCGCCAGATCAGGCGGCGCAGATGCGGGCGGCCGAGGAAGAACCCCGAGTCGGCCGCCAGCTCGAGCGACTGTCCCGGCGTCCACCGCACGAAGCGATAGGGACCGGCGCCGACCGGGGCCCGTCCGAACTCCGCCGTGCGCCACGTGGCCAGCGGCACGTTGCGGAGCAGATGCGCCGGAAGGATCCGCATGTGGAATACGGCATCGTAGAACATTTCCGGATAGCGATCACGGAAGTGGAACACGGCCGTGAGAGAATCCTGCGCCGTGACCGATGCGAGATGGGCCAGCAGCGCACCGCGGTTGGCCGAGTTGACGGCGCTGTCGGTGTAGGCCGTGAAGGTGAACGCCACGTCCTCCGCGGTGACCGGTGGGCCGTCCTGCCAGCGGGCTCTCGGATCGAGATGGAAGACGAGGGTGAGCGGATCGGTCCACTCCCAGCGCTGCGCCAGCTGCGGGACGAAGCCGGAATCGCCGATAGTCCCGCCGTCGGGCGTGAGGTCGGCCAGCCGGAGGAAGATCTGGTCGAAGACGTCGCGATCGGTCGAGGCGTCGGACACCGGCGGGAGCAGCGACGTCACCTCGCCGACCCCCGCGAACACGAGCGTGCCGCAGTACTCGACCCGACAACCGCCACGGCGCGTGCAGGCGGTGGTCGTGCAGGCGATGAGCACGGCGACGGAAGTGAAGCGCGGGACCCGCGGCAGTGTGATCATGCCGTAAGATTCCACCCGGCCGTTAGCGGCGCCAGGTCCAGACGGGAGAGGCGAAGACGGACGAGGGCGGACGAGGGCGGACGAGGGCGGACCTGGAGAGCGGCTCCCCCCAGGCTGCGACGATGGCGTCGGCGACCTCGGTGAACCCGACCGGGCGACCCAGCACCTCGGTCAAGGACGAAGCGGCGCTGACGGCAGACGGCTGACGGCTGACGGCTTGAATCATCTGCTGCGAGCCGTCGAGCAGGATCGAGCCGTGCTGGAGAAATGCCGCGCCGTGCCGCACCTGCGCCGAGCCGATGACCTTCTTGCCGTTCACCACCACTTCACCGCCGACCGGCGTCGCGAAGCAGGGGCCGTCGCCCACGCCCGCGGCGCGCCCTCGCGGCGCGAGCTCGGCTGCCGCGCCGAGAGCCTGGAGCGCGGCGGCGAGACGTGCATGGATCGCGTGATAACTCTCGGCCAGGGTGCCGAACGCCGCGATCGGGGCCGCCACCGCGTAGGTGAGCTCGGCGTCGTGCCACACGGCGCGCCCGCCGGTGGGCCGCCGCACCACGTCGAGGCCGAGTCGGTCGATGGCCGAGCGGTCGTAGCGCGCCAGCGCCGGTTCGTTGCGGCCGAAGGAGAGACAGGGCGGGGAGAATCGGTACAACCGCAGGAACGCGCCGCCCGAGCGGTCCGCCTCGACCAGGAGCGATTCGTCCCAGGCCATGTTGGTCGCGCCGGGGCAACCGTAGGGTTCGAGGAGCAGGTGCCAGTTCATGCCGTCCGGAATATGCAGAGGAGGACGGGTCCGGTGCGCTGGCGGGGCGGCGATTCGGTCTATAGCGTAGGAGTGATCATGCGGACTCTCGCGCTGACGGCAGTCCTGCAGGTTGGTTGGCGCTTCCTCGCCGCACAATGCCCGGATGGCTCGCCCCCGCCGTGCCAGGGGGCGCGCTCGGTGTCCGTACCGCGTGCCCCCGATCCCCAGGTCATCGCCGTGCTGCCATTCCGCGTCGCCGGCGCCGATTCGACGTACGGCGAAGGCGTCGCGGAGCTGATCGCCGCCGAGTTCACCGGAGAGGGCGGCCCGCGCTCGGCCGACATGGGGACAGTCATTCGCGCCTGGCAGCGGGCGGGCGGGAGCGCTCATACCCCGCTCTCCCAGGATGCCGCGATGCGCGTCGCACTGCAGGTGGGAGCGGGTCGGCTCGCGACCGGGTCGGTCGTGGCCCTGCGCAATCGCCTCACCCTCACCGCGCTGGTGATGCGGGTTCCCGACGGCCGGGAAGTGGCCAGGACGCCACCCGTGATGGGACCCGAGGACAGCCTGCCGGAGCTGCTGCGTCGTCTCTCCACTAATCTGTTGGCGACTGCCGCGCCGCGGGCGACGGGTGAGCGCCGCGAAGCCGCGACGTCCTCGCCGGAGGCGCTGCGCGCCTATATGGCCGGACGAGCCGATTATCGGCGGGGGCGCTACCAGCAAGCCGCGGCGCATCTGGTTCGCGCCTTGGACGCCGATTCATCATTCGTACTGGCGGCGTTCGCGTTGACGCAGGCGTCCACCTGGGGCGCGCGGGTGGACAACCTCATGCACTTTCGGGAGATCGCCTGGCGAGGTCGTGATCACCTGGGGGCGAGAGACCGCGCGCTGCTCGAAGCGGAGCTCGGGCAACGATACCCTGAGGCGACGCCTCGCGCGGAGCGATTGGCGGCTGCGGAGCGCGCGGTTTCGGTCGCCCCGGATTCGCCGGAAGCATGGTACTACCTCGGCGACACGCATTTCCACTGGGGGGCCTTCATCGGAATCCCGGACGCGCGGCGGCGCGCCAGGGACGCGCTCGAGCGGTCGATCGCGCAGGACTCCACCGGAGGGGTGCTCTCGCATCTGCTGGAGCTCGCCATCCTCGAGGGTGATACGGCCCGGGCCCGGTCTCTCCTGCACGTGTTTCGCCGGCTGGACTCGGGCGGTGACTTGTTTCGACAGGAGCAATGGCTCGTGGCGGCGCTCCTGAGAGACACCGTGTCGCTGCATCGCGCGCACCAAGAGGCCGACTCCATGAGCGCGCTGCAGCTGCGGCAGGTGGCGAACGTGTTGCAGTACGCTGGCCTGGCGCTGGACGGGGAGGTCGATACCGCGCTCGGGCGAGCGGAACGGCAGTCTCGTACGCGACAGGAGCGGGAGTTGACCGTACTGGCTGCTGTCACCGCGGCCGTGAACGCCGGCAGGCCCACCCGCGGGGTGGCGATGCTCGACCGCATGGAGGAGGGGACGCGTCGTGATGTCAACCTGCTGGCCTTTGCGCTGGGCGGCACCGGCATCGACACCGCACTCGTTGCGCGTGCTGCGGAGCGTGTGGCGGAGTTCGCGGATGGGCCGGAGGACCCCGGCAATCGCAATCGCTACTACCTCGCCGTGTGCACGCTCGCTCGATGGCGCCTGGAGAAGAGCGACACGTCGCACGTGGACCACGCCGTTACAGCCCTGCGCGCGGCGCAGCGGTCGGACGTGGCACAGACGTGCGCGGGCTTACTGCCGGCACTGGCGGAAGCCGCGGGCGTGAAACGTCATCAAGGCGCTCTCGTCCGGTTCGACTCCCTCATGCGAATTGGCTCGACAGGGAGCGACCCCTACATGGGCATTCAGCTGGGCCGTGCCTACGCGGCCCGCGGTGATCCCATCTCCGCGCTCGCGGCAGTCCGCCGGCGCGAGTACCTGCAGGGCCTACCCCCGTACTTGCTGGCTGTGACCCTGCGGGAAGAGGGGCGCTTGGCGGCGCTCACGGGCGACACGACCGGGGCGGTGCGCGCCTATCGACATTACCTCGCGCTGCGGCGCGATCCCGAGCCGAGGCTCGTCCCGCAGCGCGACAGCGTGCGGGCGGAGCTCGCCCGGCTGGAGGCTGTCCGAAAGTGACCCGCGGCTACACTGTCGCGTAGCTCTCCACCGGTGGGCACACGCACACCAGATTGCGGTCGCCGTAGGCGCCGTCCACGCGTCCCACCGCGGGCCAGATCTTGTGCTCCCGCGTGGCCGGCGAGGGGAAACCGGCCCGCTCGCGCGAATACGGACGGTCCCAGCCGTCCGCCATCAGGTCCGCAAGCGTGTGCGGCGCGTTCTTCAGGAGATTGTTCTCCCGATCCGCCTTGCCGGTCTCGATCTCGCGGATCTCCTCGCGGATCGCGATCAGCGCGTCGCAGAAGCGGTCCAGCTCCTGCTTCGACTCGCTCTCGGTCGGCTCGATCATCAGCGTGCCCGCCACGGGGAAAGACACCGTGGGGGGGTGGAACCCGTAGTCGATGATCCGTTTGGCGATGTCCTCGACCTCGACGCCGGCCGACTGCTTGAACGGCCGCGTGTCGATGATGCACTCGTGGGCGATCAGCCCGTGCGCGCCGGAGTAGAGTAGCTCGTAGTGCCCCGCGAGCCGGCGCGCGATGTAATTGGCGTTGAGAATCGCGACCTTGGTCGCCTCGACCTGTCCTTCCTGTCCCATGAGCGAGATGTACGCCCAGGAGATGGGCAGGATGGCGGCGCTGCCCCACGGCGCGGCCGACACCGTGCCGCAGGACTGTGGATGGCCCAGCGGCACGACCGGGTGGTCGGGGAGGAACGGCGCCAGGTGGCGCGCCACGCCGATCGGGCCCATCCCGGGACCGCCGCCGCCGTGCGGGATGCAGAACGTCTTGTGCAGGTTGAGATGACACACGTCGGCGCCGATGTCCGCCGGCCGGCACAGCCCCACCTGGGCGTTCAGGTTGGCGCCGTCCATGTACACCTGCCCGCCGTTCGCATGGACGATCTTGCAGACTTCACGGATCGTGGCCTCGAACACGCCGTGCGTGGACGGATAGGTCACCATCAGCGCCGCCAGGGTGGCGGCATGCTGCTTGGCCTTGGCGCGCAGGTCGTCGAGATCGATGTTGCCCTGCGCGTCGGTTTTCACCACGACCACCTGCATGCCGGCCATGGTGGCGCTGGCGGGATTGGTGCCGTGCGCCGATTGGGGAATGAGGCAGGTGACGCGCTTGGTGTCACCGCGGGAGCGGTGGTAGGCGCGGATCACGAGCAGGCCGGTGAATTCACCCTGTGAGCCGGCGTTGGGCTGCAACGACACCGCGGCGAACCCGGTGATCTCCGCCAGCTGATCCTCGAGCTGGCGGAACAGCATCTGGTAACCCTGCGCCTGGGACAGGGGTGCGAAGGGATGCAGCCGGTTGAACTCGCGCCACGACACGGGCACCATCTCGGTCGTGGCGTTGAGCTTGAGCGTGCACGAGCCGAGCGGGATCATCGCCGAGGTGAGCGAGAGGTCGCGCGCTTCGAGCCGCTTCAGGTACCGGAGCATCTCCGTCTCGGACCGGTACCGATGGAAGACCGGATGCGTCAGATAGGTCGAGCGGCGCGTCAGGCTTGCGGGAATCGTGGTTTCGACCTTGGCGGCTGCCTCATCGGCCATGTAGGGCAGGGTCTCGTTCATCGAGAACACGGCGATCAGGTCCGACAGGTCGTCCACCGTGACGGTTTCGTCGAGCGCCACGACGATGCGGTCGGGCGGCAGGGCGCGGACGTTGATGCGGCGCGCCCAGGCGGCGTCCTGCAGCCGCGGCAGGGCCCACGGCTCGACCACGATGCACAGCGTGTCGAAGTAAGCGTCGTGCGCCAGCCGGTAGCCCATCCGCTGCAGCGCCTTGGCCAGGAGGGCGGTGAACGCGTGCACGCGCTCGGCGATGCGGCGCAGCCCCTCGGGGCCGTGGTACACGGCGTACATCCCCGCCATCACCGCGAGCAGCACTTGCGCCGTGCAGATGTTGCTCGTGGCTTTCTCGCGGCGGATGTGCTGCTCGCGCGTCTGTAGAGCCATCCGCAACGCCGGACGTCCGGCGCGATCCTTCGAGACGCCGATGATGCGGCCGGGGAGGTGGCGCTTGTGAGCGTCGCGCGTCGCGAAGAACGCCGCGTGGGGCCCGCCGTAGCCCATCGGGACGCCGAAGCGCTGGCTGTTGCCGACCGCGATGTCGGCGCCCCATTCGCCGGGCGGCACGAGGAGCGTGAGCGCCAGGAGATCGGTGGCCGCGGTGACCAGGGCGCCCGCCGCGTGGGCGCGCTCGCACAGCGCGCGGAAATCGCGCAGCCGGCCGTCCGTGCCCGGATACTGCACCAGCGCCCCGATGACCCCGTCGCCGAACTGGAACGACTCCGGGTCGCCCACCACGATCTCGATGCCGCGCGCTTCCGCCCGGGTGCGCACCACCGCGATGGTCTGCGGGTGGCACTGCTCGTCGATGCAGTAGACCGGATGCGCCTTGGCTCCCCCCCCCGCTACCGCCTCGGTCACGTGCATCGCCTCCGCCGCCGCGGTCGCTTCATCGAGCAGCGAGGCGTTCGCGATCTCGAGCCCGGTCAGATCCGATACCATCGTCTGGAACGTCAGCAGCGCCTCGAGCCGGCCCTGCGAGATCTCCGCCTGGTAGGGCGTATAGGACGTGTACCACCCGGGGCTCTCCAGCACGTTGCGCTGAATCACCTGCGGCGTGAAGCAGGCGTGGTATCCCATGCCGAGGTAGGAGCGGAATGGCTGATTCTGGTTGGCCATGCGGCGCAATGCCTGGAGCACCTGGCGCTCGTCGCGTCCGGGGGGCAGGGCAAGCGGGCGGCGCAGCCGGATGTCTTCAGGCACGACCGCGTCGATGAAGGCGTCCATCGAGTCGTAGCCCAGCAGCGCCAGCATCTCGCGCTGCTCTTCGGGCCGTGGCCCGATGTGACGGGTGCGGAAGACGTCGGGGTGGACCAGATCTGCGGAGTTCGACATGCGAGGCTGACCGGGGGTTCGGAGTTCAGGGCTTCAAAGTCGTCAGCCGTCCGCCGTCAGCAAACCGGTTCCGACAGGACTGGTTGCTGATGGCTGACGGCTGACGGCTGAACGCTTCATTTGCCGCCGATATGCTTCTCGTATGCCGCGGCATCGAGCAGCGCGGCGACCTCGGCGGGGTCCTGCACCTTGAGCTTGATCATCCAGCCCGCCCCGTAGGGATCGCGATTCACGAGGGCCGGGTCGCCGTCCAGGGCGCCGTTCGCCTCCACCACCGTCCCGGCGACCGGACAGTACAGCTCGGAAACGGCCTTTACGGCCTCGATCGTGCCGAAGACCTGCATCTTGGTGAACGATGCGCCGGGCTTCGGCAGCTCCACGAAAACGACGTCACCCAGCTCACCCTGGGCGTAGTCGGTGATCCCGATCTGCACGACCTTGGGATCGCTGGTGGGTTTGACGTACTCGTGCTCGGGAGTGTAGCGAAGGTCCTGGGGGATATTGGCCATGCCGGCGCACTCTCGACTGGTGGTTGGCGGGAACGCGGGCGAAGCTAGGGACCGTGGAAACCCATGTCAAGCTTGCTGTTTCGCCGCACGCCGTTCGAGCTCGGCATACACGGCGCGGGCCCGCCCCTCCAGCTCCTGCATCGTCCCGTCATTGTCGATCACGTACTGGCTACGCGCGCGTTTCGCCTCAGCGGGCATCTGGGCGGCGATCATGCGGTCGGCGTCCTCGGGCGTCAACCCGCGCAGCGTCCGCAGCCGGGCGCGTCGCACGGCGGCCGGGGCATCGACCAGGACTACGGCGTCGAAGCGCCGCGGGTCGAGCACCTCGAAGAGCAGCGGGATGTCGCTCACCACGATGCGGTCGCGGCGCCGGCGCGCGGCATCCAGCAACGTTTCGCGGCGCCGCTCCACCGCGGGATGCACCAGCGCGTTGAGCGCCGCGAGGGCGGCGGGGTCGGCGAGCACCTTGGTGCGGAGCACGGCCCGGTCCAGGCTGCCATCGGGTGCCACGACCTCGTTGCCGAAGCGGCGGGCGATGGCGGCGAGCACGGGCGTGCCGGGGGCCTCCACTTCACGCACCAGCTCGTCGGCGTCGATGATCGTGGCGCCCCAGCGCCGGAACAACGCGATCACGGTGGATTTGCCGGCGGCGATGTTGCCGGTGAGGGCGACGTTCAACATGCAGGGACGAGAGATGAGGGACGGGGGACGAGTGTTGGCTGGGGAGGACTCGTCCCGCGTCCCTCGTCCCCCGTCCCCGTTCTACAAGAGTGCGGTTTGGTCCTCATCCGCCCTGGGCACCTTGTGACAATGCCGGCAGCGCGCCTCATAGCTCTCGCGGCCGCCGACCATGATAGTAGGACTGTCCCAGGGCGCTGGCTGGCCGTCCACCAGCCGCTGATTGCGGGTCGCGGGACCGCCGCACACCACGCAGATCGCGTGCAGCTTGTCGATCACCTCGGCGGCGCACATCAGACGGGGCATCGGCCCGAAGGGCAGGCCCCGGAAGTCCACGTCGGTGCCCGCGAGAATCACGCGCACGCCACGGTCGGCGAGCGCGCCCGACACGTCCACGATGCCCTCGTCGAGGAACTGCGCCTCGTCGACCGCGACCACCTCGGTGTCGGGGAGGATTGCGCGGACGATCTGCTCGGAGCTGTCCACCGGCTCCGCTTCCACGGTGATACCGTCGTGCGTGGTCACGGAGTACAGCCCGGCGTAGCGGGCATCGAGATGGGACTTGAAGACCTGGACCTGTTTGCGCGCGATCGCAGCGCGCCGGACGCGGCGAATCAGCTCCTCGCTCTTGCCGGCGAACATGACGCCGGCGATGACCTCGATCCAGCCGGGACGGGTACCGTGGAACATGGCGCTGCAAGCTCACCGGGGCGGAGTCGGAGAGCAAGGCTTCCCAGGAGGGCGGGGGGCCGGGAAAGGGCCCATGTCTTGCGGATTTCCGGGGTAGTCCCCCATATTGTGCCGAGATTTCAAGGCTTTTCCGGGCCTTCCATGAGAAAGGGGCGGATTTGCAAGGGTTTTCCCCTCTCAACCCTCCAGTGAGGAGCGCGCTGTGAACAAAGCCGAGCTGATCGCCGCGTTGGCGATGCGGACGAAGATGTCCAAGGCCGATTCCGGCCGGGCGGTCGAGGCCCTGTTCGACGACAAGGGCATCATCGCCGGTGAGTTGAAGAAGGGGGCGAAGGTCCAGATCACGGGGTTCGGCAACTTCGAAGCCCGC
>DATICZ010000061.1:0-40580 GCA_035456525.1 Gemmatimonadales bacterium | reverse complement strand
CGTGCCGCTCGCCTACGCGGCGGGCACCGTCGCGTTTCGCATGCTCGAGCTGGCGATCGATCGACGGGCGCTGATCCCGCGGCCCGAGACCGAGGGGCTGGTCGACCTGGTGCTGCAGTGGTGCCGGGAGAACGGGGAGTGGAGAGTGGGGAGCGGTGGCATCGCCGCGGACATTGGCACGGGGAGCGGGTGCATCGCCCTGTCGCTCGCGGTGGAAGGTTCATTCGAGCGGGTGATCGCCACCGATCAATCGGCGGCGGCGGTGTCCCTGGCGCGCGAGAACGCAGCCCGGGTCGCGCCGTCCATTCCCGTGGATGTCCGCCTCGGCGATCTGCTGGCGCCGCTGGGCGACGCGCACTACCGGGTCGTCGTCGCTAATCCGCCGTACCTTACCGAGGACGAGTGGAGCGCGCTGGAGCCCGCCGTGCGCGACTGCGAGCCGAAGGACGCGCTTGCGTCCGGTGCGGACGGCCTGGAGACGACCCGGCGGCTGCTGGCAGGCGCCCGCGCCGTCCTGGAGCCGGGTGGATTGCTGGCACTGGAAATCGACGAGCGGCGGGCCGAAGCGGTCCGGCGGTTGGCTGAGGCGGCGGGATGGCGGGTGCGCATTCACCGGGACCTATTCGGCCGGCCGCGCTATGCGCTGGCGGTCTGACAGCGGAGGATTCCGTGATCGATGAGAAGGCGCAGGATCTGGGACGGCTGATTGGGCAGACCGAGGAGTACAAGGCCCTGAAGCGGGCGAGTGAGCGGCTGCGCGAGGACGCCGACTGCCAGCGATTGCTCGCGGACATGGAGAAGCTCGCCGGCACTATCGAGGCGGCCGCGCGGAACGGCAAGGAGCCGACGCCTGAGCAGGCCGAGCAGTACGATAAGGCGGTCCAAAGCATTCAGGTGAACCAGGTGTACCAGCAAATGGCCGTGGCGCAGGCGAACTTCGAGAAGCTCATGGCCAAGGTGAACGCCCGCATCTACGAAGGCATCCAAAAGGGTGCGGCCAGCCCGATCATCACCCTGGGTTGACCACTGTGGCGGGGACGTTCGTGGTGGTGGAGGGGCCGGATGGCGCGGGGAAGTCTACGCTGGTGCGCGCGCTGGGGGCGCGCCTGCTGGCGGAAGGGATGCAGGTGCTCCCGGTTCGGGAGCCAGGTGGAACCCCCGTCGCTGAAGCGGCGCGCAAGGTGGCGCTGCGCTCGCGACACGAGCTGTCGGCGGCCGCGGAGCTGTTTCTGATTCTCGCGGCCCGGGCCGACCTGGTGGCCCGGGTGATCCGGCCCGCGCTCGAGGCGAGCCAGGTGGTGCTGGCCGATCGGTTCGATCTGTCCACGCGCGCCTACCAGGTTGCCGGCCGCGGGCTCCCGGCGCATGATGTGGACGCGGCGTTGCGGCTGGCAACGGGCGGCCTGGTGCCCGACCTCACGCTGGTACTGGACATCCCGGTGGAGATCGGCCGGGAACGTCAGCGCAAGGCACGGAAGGTGCAGGATAGATTCGAGCGGGAGGACGACGCGTTCCACGAGCGGGTCCTGGCGGCCTACCGGAACGCCGCCGGGCCCGGTGTTGTTCATCTCGACGCAACGGCGTCCAGGAAAACGGTGCTGGACGCGGCCTGGCGGGAGCTGCAGGCGGTGACGGTACTGACTACGCGAGGGATCTCATGAATCGCAAATGGTTGCTCGTCTCCGTCATGACCGGCGTGGCCCTGGTGACCGGCGGCTGGTTGCTGCAGCGCGATAGCGGCCCGCAGGGCACCGTGTACCAGCAGGCCCGGCTGTTCGACGACGTGCTGTCACGGGTCGCCGATTTCTACGTCGACTCGATCGACGAGCGGAAGCTCTACGAGATGGCGATCGACGGCATGCTCGACCAGCTGCGCGATCCCTATTCGACGTACCTCAAGCCGAGCGATTTTCACTCCCTGAACGAGCAGACCACCGGCGACTACGGCGGCCTCGGGCTGCAGATCGAGGTGCGCAACGGCTGGATCACGGTGGTCGCCCCGCTGCCCGACACCCCGGCCGAGCGGGCCGGCGTCCAGACCGGGGACGAGATCGTCATGCTCGACGGTCGGTCCACGGAAGGCTGGAAGCAGGACGAGGCGGTGAACCAGCTGCGCGGTACGCCGGGCTCGACGGTGGAGCTCAAGATCCGTCGTATCGGCGTCGACGAGCCGATCACGTTCAAGCTCACCCGGGCCAAGATCCACATTCGCTCGGTCCAGGTCTCCCTGATGCTGGACGATCGCGTCGGCTACGTCTCGCTCAGTCCCGTCAGCCAGACTTCGGCGGACGAGGTGGCGCAGGCGATCGACAGCCTGATCGCGAAGGGCATGAAGTCGCTGGTATTCGATCTGCGCGGCAACCCGGGCGGGCTGCTGACGCAGGGCATCGCCGTCAGCGACCTGTTCCTCGACCCGGGGCAGGAGATCGTCGCGACGCGGGGCCGGGCGCCGGACGCCTCGCACATCTACCGCGACAGCCGGCCGCAGCGCTGGCCGAAGCTGCCGATCGTGGCGCTGGTGAACGCGGGTACGGCGAGTGCGGCGGAGATCATCGCCGGCGCGCTGCAGGACCACGATCGCGCGCTGGTCGTCGGGACGCCGACGTTCGGCAAGGGCCTCGTGCAGTCGTTGTACATGCTCTCTCCCCAGACGGCCCTGAAGCTGACCACGGCCCGCTGGTACACGCCGAGCGGGCGGACCATCCAGCGCGCCAGCCGGAGCGAGGCGGAACAGCTGGCGGCGCTCGAGGCGGCGGCGCACGGCAGGGACACCCTGTCCGACAGTGCACCGGTGTTCCATACCGACGCCGGGCGCAGCGTGCGCGGCGGCGGCGGCATCCGCCCGGACATGTTCGAACCACCGGACACCTTCACCACGGCCGAGCGCGCCTTCGTGCGGGGGCTGGGGAGCAGCGTCGCGACGTTCCGCGACGTGCTCACGGGGTACGCCCTCGAGCTCAAATCGGGACACGCCCTGACGTCCGCGCAGTTCACGGTGACCCCGGCGATGGTGGACGAGGTGATCAAGCGCATGCGCCAGCGCGGCGCCGCGGTGTCCGATACGCTCGCGACTGGCGCACGGTCCCTGATTCGCGACGAGCTCGGGTACGAGGCCACGCGCTACGTCTTCGGTCGGGGGTCGGAAGTGCTCCGCCGCATGCACGACGACCATCAGGTGCAGCAGGCGCTCGACCTCGCCCGGCGCGCCCGTGCACCGCAGGATCTCTTCGCTCTCGTGACAACGGGCGGCGCGCCGCAGCGCAGCCCGTGACCCCGGGACCGGGGCCGGCTCCCCTCGTTGTGGGGGTAGTCGGCCCCGGCCGAGCCGGCACCGGCCTGGCGCTCGCCTGGGCGCGAGTCGGACACGACGTGCGGCTGCATGGGCGGCGCGCCAAGCCGGTTCCACCCCCCCTCACGCTCACCGTCGGTGCGGCGGACGAGCCGCCGCCGTGGCTCGCGGCCGCCTCGGTGGTCGTGCTCGCCGTGCCGGACGACGCCATCGCTCCCCTTGCGCGGTCCCTTGCGCGCACCGGCTCGCTCGCTGCGCCTCAAGTGGTGCTGCACCTCTCTGGTCTGCTCGACCACACGGCCCTCGCCGCGCTCTCCTCCAGCGGGGCGGCGCTCGGCTCGCTGCACCCGCTGCAGACGCTGGTCGAGCCGGAGCAGGTGCCCGAACATCTGCGCGGCGCCTGGGCGGCGGTCGAAGGCGCGCCACAGGCGACTGCGACGGCCGAGCGGCTGGCCCGCGACATCGGCCTGCGCCCCTTCCGCGTGCGCCCCGAGGACAAGGCCCGCTATCATGCGGGCGCCGTCTTCGCTTCGAACTACTTCGTAGTGGTGGAAGCGATCGCGCAGGACCTGTTGCAGTCCACGGGCTTGAGCGAGACGGAGGCCTGGAGCGCGCTGGCGCCGCTGGTCGGCGGCACGTTGGACAATCTCGCGCGTCAGGGCCCGCTGGGCGCGCTCACCGGTCCCGTGGCCCGCGGCGATGCCGAGACCGTGGCCCGCCACCTGGCCGCCCTGTCAGGGGACCAGCGCGAGCTGTATCGGCAGTTGGGGATGCTTGCCCTCGATCTGGCGCGGCGGCGCGGTCTCGAGGCGGGGGCCGCGGCGCGCGTGGCGCGCGCGCTGGCTACTGATCCACCACGCGGACACCCCGGGGCGCGCTGAACCGGAATTCCCTGGAGGGCACCGGCGTGTTCGCCCGCAGGTTGCTGAGGCGAACCGAGCGCTCCTGTCCGCTCGTCTCGACGAGATCCACCCGGCGTACCAGTCCGTCTTCGCGTCCCACCCATATCACCGCAGACGAGTAGGGCTGGGAGTCGTCACGCGGGGTCAGGGCGATCACGTCCGCCCAGCCCGCCGCACCCGAGTCGGCCCGGACGTAGCGCGCCGTGTACCGCTCGCGGGGGCGTTCGACGAATTGCCCGATGAGATTCGGCCCCGTGCCGGTTCGCGGGATGCGGCTGCGGATCACCTGCCCGGGCTCGGTGCTCGGCGTGTAGAGCCAGAGATAGCGACCGTCGGCGACGATCCGGTCGCCAGCGGGTGAGGTGAACCGCATCGCGAAACGGCTGGGGCGCTGCTGGAACAGACGGCCCCGGGTCGTGTCGGGCTCGCCCACCATCGGATTGGTGATGATCTGCACGAAGTTGGCCGTGAGCGACTGCGTGGCCTGATAGGCGGCGCTCGCGCGATCGAGGACGGGCCACGGATCCTGGTCCGACGGGCGGACGGGCGGTCGGGCGGCCAGAAGGCCGACCGCGCACAACGCGATGCTTCCCCGAACCACCGACCGACCGACCGCCGGTCCGCCGGTTGCCATCAGGCTCCCACCGTCGCCGGCTCGGCGATCCGCCGGCCGATGACTTCGGCGATGACGCGAACTTCGCGCATCAGCTGGGCGAACTGGTCGGGAAAGAGCGACTGCGCGCCGTCCGACTTGGCGGAGTCGGGGTCGGGATGGACCTCGACCATCACGCCGTCCGCTCCAGCGGCGACGGCGGCCCGCGCCATGGGGATCACCTTCTCGCGCAATCCCGTAGCGTGGGACGGGTCGGCGATGATCGGCAGATGCGACAGCTTCTGGACGACCGGGATGGCACTCAGGTCGAAGATGTTGCGGGTCGCGGTATCGAACCCGCGGACCCCGCGCTCGCACAGGATCACGTCGTGGTTCCCCTCGGCGAGCAGGTATTCGGCCGAGAGCAGCAGCTCGGTGATCGTGGCCGAGATGCCACGCTTCAGGAGCACCGGCTTGCCGGCGCGCCCGGCCGCGCGCAACAGCGAGAAGTTCTGCATGTTGCGCGCGCCGATCTGCACGATATCGGCGATTTCGGAGACCCATCCGACGCCATCCGGGTCCATCGCTTCGGTACAGATCAACATCCCCGTTTCCGCGCGCGCCTTGGCCAGCAACCGCAGCCCAGGCCGCCCCAATCCCTGGAACGAGTAAGGCGACGTGCGGGGCTTGAACGCGCCGCCGCGCAGGATGACGGCGCCCGCATCCTTCACCAGCCGGGCGGCCTGGATGATCTGCTCCTCCGACTCGACCGAGCACGGTCCGGCGATCACGACGACGTCGCTCCCGCCGACGGAGACGCCGCCGGGCAGGCGGACCACGGTGTTGTCGGGCTGCCACTCCCGGCTCACCTGCTTGTAGGGTTTGGAGACGTGGATCACGTCCTGGACGCCCGGCAATCCCTCGAGACGGGAGGATTCCACCCGGCCGTCGTTGCCCACGAGCCCGACCGCCGTGCGCTGCGCCCCGGGCATGGGACGGGCCTGGTAGCCCATCTCCCGGATCACCTTGACGACCCGTTGCACCTCTTCTTCGGTCGCCCCGTGGCGCATCACGATCAGCACGACGTCATCTCCTGCTCGATGGTGAACCGGTCGCCGTCCACCGCGGCGGTGACCGGACCGCCGAAGCGACTGGCGGCGCTTTGGGCGGGATCGGAATTCTCGACTGAAGGATAGAAGTGCGTCAAGACGAGGCGTTTCGCCCCGGCGGCGCGGGCCAGTTCCCCCGCCCGTTCGGGGGTCAAATGGATGTCCAGCGCCATCGCCTCCGGAAGCGAGCACTCCGCGAGCAGCACACTGCACCCGGCGGCCCATCGCGCCAGCTCGGGCGAGGGCCCCGTATCTCCCGTATACACCAGGCGGCCCTCAGGTGCCGTCAGACTGAAGGCGACGCTCTCCTCGGTGTGCGGCACCGGGAACGACTCGAGCGTCAGCTCGCCATCGAGCGGGAACGGTTCGCCCGGCTCGACGTCCATGATCAGCAGCGGGAATCCCGGGTCGAGGAGCCACGAACCATACCCTTCCGCGAGCGCCTTCACCAGGCGCACCACGCCGCGCGGCCCCAGCACCACCAGCGGCTCGCTCCGGGGCGGCACCGTCGTGTACTTGAGGGCGTACACGAGCATCGGCAGATCGGCGAAATGATCGGGATGGAAGTGCGACAGCGCGACGTGCGTGATGTCGTTCCAGGGGAGACCGAACTGGGCGAGCCGGTGCAGGGTTCCGGGTCCGCAATCGAGCAACGCCCGCACGCCGCCCCGCTCGACCCAATGGGCGGCGGCGGTCCGTCGCGCCGAGGGCGCGACCGTTCCCGTGCCGACGGTGATCAGCTCCACAGGCTCACGATGTCCTTCCCCGGTACACGATGCGCTTGAATTGAATTACGCCGCCGAACTTCAACTTGTACAGATAGACCCCGGCGGGCAGCCAATCGCCGTCGTCGGCGCGCCCGTCCCAGGTGAGCCGGGGATCGCACAGCCCGGTGCCGGTGTTGCCGCGGCCGTAACGCCCCGCGGGGAGGAAGGCAGGGAAGTCGCTCCCCGGGATGAGGCGCCGGACCACTCCGCCGCGCAGGTTGAGGATTTCGAGCGTGACCTCCCCAGGCTGTGCGAGATCGAACCAGATGCACGTCGCCGCACCGGTCGCCGTGGGAAACGGGTTGGGAAAGTTCTGGTACAGGAGCGTGGCGGGGGGCGTCGCTGCGTCGAGCACCAGGAACGGCGCCGGAGAGGTGATGACCGCCGAATCTGCGCCCGCGCGCACGACCAGCCCCCAGCGGTACGCGGCGTCCCGTTCCAGCGGACTGGCCAGCAGGTGCGTCGTGTCGGTCAGCCCGCTCGCGGTGAATTGCGGCACCGTGCTGTTGGTGCGGCGCACGAAGAAGTCGTAGGTGAACGGTCCGGGGGGGCTCGCGATCGCCGCCGGAGACCACCTGAAGGTCGGCTGGACTTCCGACGTCGTCGATCCCGCGGAATCGGCGAGCACGTTCAGCCGAGCCCAGGCGGGAACGGTGATGGGGCCCACCGGACCCGTGGATGCGACGAGGCCCGTGGCACTGGTGGCATCCACCTGCCAGAACATCGGAGCGCCGGGCTGCAGCGGGCGCGGCAGCGCGACCTGCGGGGTGGTGAGTAGGGTGTCCAGCATGGCCGGCGTGAGACTCGAATCGCGCGCGATCCGCAACCGGTAGCTCACCGGCTCGGCGAATCCGGGGACCGATCCGACCGTCCAGCTGAACACGGGCGTGATCGAGGCGAGCGTCGGCGGCAGCGGGGCGAGCGGTGTCACGCCCTCGGCGAACACGGCGGCGGCGCTCACGTCGGGGCGGCCCCATCCGCGGGTCGAGTCGGGAGCGGCGCGGTTACTGCCCTGGCTGCGCAGCGCGGCGCGCAGCGCCAGCGGCTCGATGGCGGGATGCAGCTGCTCGACCAGCGCCGCGGCGGCCGCGATGAGCGGTGTGGCGAAGGACGTTCCGGCGAGCCGCGCGAGAGAGCTGCCGGCGACCGCGCAGACATCGAGTCCCGGCGCCGTGAGGTCGGGTTTCAGGCGGCCGTCCGCGGTCGGTCCGCGCGAGGAGAACGCGGCGATGGCGCCGAGCGAGTCCTCGGCGCCGACCGTGACCCCCGAGTGCGCGTCGCCGGGAGTCACGAGCGTGCGGAACCCCGGCCCCGCGTTGCCGGCGGCGGTGACCACCAGGATGCCGTGGGCCGCGGCCGAGTCCACGGCGACGGAGGTCACCGCGACGTCGCCGTTGAGCTGGGACGGCGTGTAGCCGAAGCCGTTGTCGAAGACGAGGTAGCCGAGACTCGAGGAGGCGATGTCCACGCCGATGGAATCGGCCCATTCCAGGGCGGCGACGTAGTTGTCCTCTTCGACCCGGGTCTCGGAGCGGACATCCTCGGTCTTCGCGAGGAGGTAGGACGCACCGCGGGCGATGCCGACCAGCCGGCCCGGGACGAGCCCGGCAAACAGTGACCACACGGCGGTGCCGTGCGCCTGCGCTCCGGGTTGATCGTTGGGCTCGTCGCGCACGATCGAATCGCCGAAGACGAAATCCCGTTGCGCCGTGACGGTGACGCCGGGGAACGCGGGATGCTGGGTATCGAAGCCGCCATCGAGAATGACGATGCGGACGCCCGCGCCGTTCACCCCGGCGTCGGCGAGCGGGCGGAGGCCCAGTCGCCGGTAGGGCATCTCGGAGGATCCGTATGTCGGATCGCCGAGGGCCGGGCACGTATCGGCGGCCGCCACACGCAGCTCGTCCACCGGAGGTGGGGCGGGAGCGGGACGCACCCGCCAGCGTCCCATGGGCTGCAGGCGCCGGACCCAGCGCTCACGCGCGAGCCGTGAGAGCACCGCCGTGGACGCCCTGGCGCTCAGCGCGTGGAGCCACCGGCTGGTGGTGCGGACCGCGGCGCCCATGGTCGCCGCGCGGGCAGACGCCTCGGCGAGGGACATCTCCTGGCGCACGAAGAGCCACACGGTGAGCGTGGTATCGCGGCCCAGGGCGGCGGCGAGCGGCGGGGACACGGCTGGTCGTTGCGCCGCGAGGCGTGTGGCCGGCAACGCCCACGCCAGCAGGCCGACGGCCCACAGCCCCCGGCTGCGGAATCCGGGGCGTGGCGGACGACGCATCATCGCGACTCAGGCGGTGGCGAGCTGGCCCAGCCGGACGCCCACAATCGTCGACACGCCGGGCTCCTGCATCGTGACGCCGTACACGGCGTCGGCGGCCTGCATGGTTCGCGGATTGTGGGTGATGACGATGAACTGCGTCTGGGTCTTGAACTCCGACAGGAGGCGGACGTAGCGCCCGACGTTCGCGTCGTCCAGCGGGGCGTCCACCTCGTCGAGGAGGCAGAACGGGCTGGGGCACGCGAGGAAGATGGCGAAGAGCAACGACACGGCGACGAGCGTCCGCTCGCCCGACGAGAGTAGATGAATGCGCTGCGTGCGCTTGCCGCGCGGCGCCGCGTGGATCTCGATTTCGCTCTCCAGCGGCTCGTCTTCGTTGGCGAGCCGGACATCGCATTCGCCGCCGCCGAAGAGGGTCTGGAAGACGGTGCGGAAATGCTCCCGGACCTTCCCGAAGGAGTCGAGGAACAGTGCCTTGGCGGTCTGGTCGATCTCGCGCGCCGCTTGTTGCAGCGAGGCGCGGGCGGCGACGAGGTCGTTCCGCTGCGTCATGAGGAACTCGAGTCGCTTCACCTCCTCGGCGTGCTCTTCGACGGCCAGCGCGTTGACCGGCCCCACCGCGTCGATGGCGCCCTGCAGCCGCTCGTTTTCCTGTCGCAGCCACTCCAGGTCGCCGACGACGTCGGGCGCTTCCTTGAGGAGCTGCGCGAGCGGCTTGCGCCACTCCGCCTCGACGCGCTCCGCGATGGCCCGTTTGCGTCCTTCCAGTTCGGTGCGCTCCATGGCGAGCCGGTGCTCTTCCTCGCCGAGCGCGGTCAGCGCCGCGCGCGCCGTTTCGACCGCGGCCTCGGTCGCGGTCAGAGCGGTTTCCGCCTGCGCCACATCGCCCGCCGCGGCGTGCGTCGCGTGCTCGAGCTCGCCCAGAGCGAGGCGGCGTTCCTGCAGCGCATCCTGCCACTGCGCCCGCTGGGCGGTGAGGGCCGCGGTGGTCGCGTCGATCTCCGCGACCTCGGCGGCCAGCGCGGCCGCTTCCCGCCGCGCCTCGGCCGCTTCCGCCGCCGCCCGGTCGGCCCGCTCGCGCGCGGCGCCGAGCCGAGCCTCCATCTGGGCTGCTTCCACCTGCCAGTGGACCCGCTGCTCCCGGGCCTGCTCCTGCTCCGCCTCGAGCGCCGCCAGATTGGCCCGCTCCGTGGCGAGGCCGTCTTCGTGCAGCCGGCGCGCATGGGCCCGCGATTGAATCGCGGTATCGAGCGCCTCCAGCCGGGGGTTCACCTCCTGGAGGCGCAGCGTCAGTCGCTCGGCGAGCGCCGTGGAATCGGTGAGGTCGCGGCGGGCATGGGCGAGCGCCCGTTCGGCCTCGGACTTGCGGGCGCCGCTTTCGAGCTCTTCCTGGCGCTGCCGGTCCGCGGCCTCGGCCGCCGTCGCGAGGGCGGTCTGGGCCTCGCTCAGCTCCCGGATGGTCTCGTCGAGGGACGATTGCGTCCGGTCCCGGGCGGCCTCCGCGGTCGCGATGTCGGCGATCAACGCATCGATTTCGGCGCGGCGCTGGAGTGGGCCGCTGCCCGACGTGCCGTCGCCGTCCAGGAAGATCGCGCCGTTCGCCCGGCGCAACGTGCGGCCGTCGTCCAACACCTCGTGACCGGTAAGGAGCGCGCGCACCCAGGCGACGGCCGGTCCGTCCACGCGCAGGTCGTCGCGCAACGGGTGACCGTCCGCCGCAAGCCGCGGCCCCGGGGAGCAGGGCAGCAGCACGAGGGGACCGGGATGCTGTGTGGCGTGCCAGCGGCGGATTTCCTCCGCCGCCTCGGCATCACGCACGAGGACGGCGTGAAGCCATTCGCCGAGCAGGCGCTCGGCCAGCGCCGCGTCGCGCCGGCTGGTCCGCACGAAATCCGCGAGCGGACCGAGGACCGCGCTCCCGAACTGTTCGCGGGCCGCCAGCAGCGTCTGGGCGGCGGGCGCGAGCCCGACGTGCGCCCGCTCCAGCTCGGCCAACGCGTCGCGCCGGGCGGCGAGCTGCGACCAGGCGTTCTCGGCCTGCCGCCGGGCCGTCCGGGCGTTCACCTCCTGCTCCTCCAGGCCGGCGACGCGGCGCCGTGTCTGCTGGACGGCCTCGACCGTCTGTAGCGCTGCCTGAGCGGCCGCCGAGGCGCCTGCGGTCGCGGCACGGAGCGACTGCTCGGCGGACGCCACCGCCTGTTGGCGCGAGGCTCGTTGGGCCGTCGCGGCCTGCACTTGCGGTTGCAGCTCTCCTCGCTCCCGCTCGAGCGCAGCACGCTCGATCTCGTGCTCCCGCGCCGCCTCCGTGGTCTCCTGGAGCTCCGCCTCGAGGACGCGAAGCCGGTCGCGCAGTGCGCCCAGGCGTGTCCGCGCGTCGCCCTCGAGGGCCGAACGACCGGACAGCTCCTCCTGGACCGTCGCGAGCTCACGCTCCGCACTCGCGCGCTCGTTCTCGGCCGCCTCCCGTTCCCGCTCGGCCTGCGCGGCGCGGCGCTCCCGCTCAACGCGCTCCTCGAGCGCCCGGCCCCGGCGCTGGGCGGCGTTCGTCAGCCGCTCCGCGGCCACTGCCAGATCGCCTTGCAGGCGCTCGGCCTCGAGCTTGGCGTCGGCCAGCCGCCGCTCCACCTCGGTGCGACGCGCCTCCGCAGTATGCCGCGCCTGCGTGCCCGCTTCGCGCTCCCGCTCGGCGTCCGTGAAGCGCGCGCGCGCGGCCGGCAGGCTGTCCGCCAGCTCCCGCGTGCGGACGCCCAACGCCCCCAACGCCAGGTCCAGATCCTCCAGCTCCCGGCGCACCAGCGTGATGGCCACGCCGAATCGCTCCTCGACCATCTTGGTGTAGCGTTCGGCCTTGCCGCGCTGGCGCGCGAGACTGCGGACCTGCGTCTGCACTTCCGAGATGAGGTCCTCGAGGCGGGCCAGGTCGCCGGCCGTCTCCTCGAGCCGGCGCTCGTAGCTCTCCTTGCGGTTCCTGTACAGCCCGATCCCCGCCGCCTCCTCGAAGAGGGCGCGCCGCTCCTCGGCTTTCTCCGAGAGCAGCGCGTCGATCATCTTCGCCTCCATCACCACGGCCGCATCCGCCCCGAGACCGGTGCCGCGCAGCAGGTCCTGGATGTCCCGCAGGCGGACGGGCGAGCGATTGAGCAGGTAGTCGCTCTGGCCCGAGCGGGACAGCCGGCGGGTGATGACCACTTCCTGGTAGGCGATGGGCAGCGATCCATCCGAGTTGTCGAACACGAGGGAGACCTCGGCGACGTTCACCGGCCGGCGTCCCGTCGACCCCTGGAAGATCACGTCCTCCATCTTGCCGCCGCGCAGCAACCGTGGAGACTGCTCGCCCAGCACCCAGCGCACGGCATCCGAGATGTTCGACTTCCCGCAGCCGTTCGGCCCGACGATGGCGGTGACGCCAAGGTCGAAGGGCAGATCCACCGATCCGGCGAACGATTTGAAGCCTACCAGCTCGAGCCGGCTCAATCTCATGGGGTTCGATCCGTTCGGGTGACCAGCGTGGTGGCGATTCCGAGGCGCCGCAGCTGCGTGGCGGCGAGGCTCGCCTGATCGGGTTGCTCGAACGCGCCGACCAGCACCGCGTTGCGCACGCCCCAGCGCACGCCCGCGAGACCGGCGGTGCGCAGCCGGCCCGCGTCGGCAGAGTGGGCCAGCACGAGGGAATAGGGCGCCAGCAGCGGCGTCCCGGCCCCCTGCGTGGCGAGCCCGCGGTCCCACAACATGCGCCGCGCCCGCGCGGCCGTCGCGCGGTCGGGGAAGGCGCCCGCGAGGACACGGTACCACACGGCACCCGACGCATCGGGCGCGAGTGGGCTCACGAAGGCCGCGATCCCGGCGGCGGCGAGACGGTCCACATGGGCCTGCGCCCGCTCCGCCGAGCCGTAGGCGGCGAGCTGCAACGTCCATCCTCCGGAGTCGGAGCGCGCCAGCGTCGGCAGCGCGGGGTCCGGCTCCGGGAGCGAATCGGTCGGGATCGGGGACTGCGCGGTGCCGAAGGATTCCCGGTTGAGCGGCAGGCGCGCGGTCGCCTTCGATCCGGAACCGTCCTCATGGGGCGACATGAGGTAGGCCGTCCCGATGATCAGGGCGGAAGCGGTGGCGACGAGGACGCCAGAACCCACGCGTCGTGGCCGCTCCGTGGCCCGGAGCGGGAGCGCGGTGCGCGGCGTGGCCGCGCTCCACCGCTCCCGCACGACACCCAGCAGCTCGACCCCGCGCTCGCGCGCGGCCAGGAGGGCGCGACCGGGAGCGGAGCCCAGGTCCACACCTCCGGGTGAGACGGCGAGCACGCCGTCGGGCTCGGCGCCGAACTCGGCGAGGCGTTCCGCAGGCAGGAGCACGAGCAGCAATGCCCCTTCGTTCCTGAATCCCGCCTGCAACCGGCGCCAGCGCGGCGCCGAGACCACGGCCGCCGCGTCGTCGGTCGGTGTCCCTGCCGGAAGGAAATGCACGCCGTCCTGATCCCGGGCGACGTCGCTCAGCGGTCCCCCCGTCGCGAAGGCATCGGCAATACCCGGCGCGGCCGACAGGCCCCTGGTCTGGTGGAGCATCGGCGCCTCGAGTCGGAGATCGACGAGCGCTACCGCCCGTCTCCCGCCATGGCCGCCTGCCGCTGCCGCGCGGGCGACACTCCAGGCCGATTCAGCCGCCCATCGGGCGTCGTCCGTGGCGGGCACGAGGACGACGAGCGCGGCGTCGCGCACCAGCGGCGGCACCAGCCGATCGAGGCGAGAGCGGGGCAGGGCGCGCAGCGTCATTGACCGGGCCGGTAGATCCAGTAGGGCCGCCCCAGTTTCCGGCCGATGACCTCCGCCTGGTCCCGGGTCGGGTACGGCCCCAGCACTACCCGGTACCCCTCGTCGGCCGACACGGGCGCGAGCACCTTGGCGGGAAGCCCCGCGCGGATCAGCTCGTCCGCCATCTGCTGCGACCAGGTCTGGTTGCGGGAGACGGATACCTGGACGTAGAGCGGGCCCTCCGTCCCTGCGGCGGAGTCAGCCGCGGCCGCACTCCCCGCCGCCGCCGCGCCGGCGGCGCCGCGCGGCGCCCAACTGGTCGCTACCCAGAGATCCGTCGCGCCCTCGGACACGCGGCCGGTTTCCAGCAGCGAATCGGGCCGAACGGCCACGACGTCGTCTCCACGGCGCACCAGCAGGGAGCCGTCGGGAGCGACGGTCGGCAGATCGGCGAGCCAGGGAGTGGGCAGTCCTCCGACCAGCTGCTTGATGGGCAAATCGACCACCCACACCGTGTCGCCTGCCGAAGGTCGCGCGAGCAGCCACTGCCCGAAGGGATCGAGCCGGAGCGCGGCCGCCGGTGTGGGCAGCGCCACGCCGTCGATTTCCTTCAGGCCATAGCGATCGATCACGGCGAGTCCCAGTCCGCTGCGGCTACCCACGTATATCCGGTGGCCCGACGGCGAGAACACCAGGGCGCGCGGACGGTCGGCGATGGCGACGAATCCCGGCTCACGCCGGCCCAGCGGGTCGAGCAGGGTCACCCCCGAGTCGCTCGCGACGGCCACCAGGTCGCCCCACCGGCTCGCCTCCACGTCTCCATCGGAGGACAACGGCCGCGACGCTTGCGGCTGGTCGGCTGCGGCGATCACCAGGGCGGGCTGGTCGCCACCGACCGTCGCGACGAGCCGCTCGTTGGAGGCCCCGAACAGGTCGGTGGGATCGCTCGTCAATGGACGTGGCCAGGTGAGTCGGACGCGCCGGGACCAGGTGGTGACCCGACGCTTCGCGTCCACGGCGTACACGGTCCCGTCGGGACCGAGGGTGGCGCGCTGGACGTCGGTCGCCACCGTGTCGACCCGGCCGCTTTCCAGGTCGAGTCCCAGGACCTCCCGCTTCGCCGTGCGGACGAACAGCTCGGCGCCCTCGGGATCCACGCCGAGCACGCGCTCTACCGCCGGGAGCTTGCCGCGCAGTGGGGTGGGCCAGGGGGCGAGCGTCGGGAGGCGATACAGCTGGGCCGCCCCGCCGTTGGCGGCAACCCGGATGGCGAAACCGGCACGCCGGCCCGGAGGGCCGATTTGCGGTCTAAGTGACGGCGCTGCAGCTGATTGCGACGACGATCCACCCGGCGTCTGGGTGCGACAGGCACACAGCGCCGCCAGCGTCAGGAGGGGAAGGAGTCGAGGTGGCAGCAAATGGCCTCGCCGCAAGATAGGAATGCGGCGAGGCCAATGCAAGTGGTGCAGCCGTGCGGAGTTAGAACGTCGGCCCGAGGCTGATCGTCCAGTACGCCTTGTTGTGAGGGCGATCCAGCGGCTTGGCGATGTCGAACCGCAGGATGACGAACCCCAGGAGGTTCAGGCGAATCGAGCCGCCGTAGCTGCGCAGCAACGAGCGCACGACCAGGGGGTCGTCGAGAGCGTTGTTGGTCAGTTTCACCTTGTTCCCTGACTCCCAGGCCACGCCGGCGTCATAAAAGAGCGCGCCCTCGACGGGGGGCAGGCCGACGGGCAGGAATCCGAGGACGAGGCTGCGGGTGAGCGGGAAGCGGAGTTCGATGTTGCCGACCGCAATCCTGGTCCCGATCAGCTGATCGAGCTCGGTGCAGCCGGTGAACCCGACGGTGTTCACGAAGCCGCTCGAGCTGCATTCGTTGTTGATGATCGACCCCGAGGTATAGCCGCGAATCAGCTCGGTGCTGCCGAGGAAGATCGGGAACAGGTTGGCGTCGCGCCCCGTGTTGCCGTAGAACAGGCCGCGGAACGCCAGGGTGAACGGCCGGAAGAACAGATAGCGGCGGTAATCGGCGGTGAAGGTGGTGAACCGCTTGTTGCCGATCGCGGGGGCGATGCCGAACCGCGAGCGGCTGCCGGCGAACGGCCCTACGTAGCTGAAGAGGGCGTTGTCGTGCACCACGGCGATGCTCGGTTGCGCGTAGCCCAGGGAGGCTTGATTGGTGTCGGCCTCGAGGGAGCCGAGGTACTGGCCCGTCTGCAGATCGTATCCGTCCGACAGCGTCAGGGTGGCGACGCCCAGACTCACGCCATGGATGCCGAGCTCGACCCGACTGAACCGGCTGAGCGGGTAGTAGGACTCGGCGAACAGATCGCGCACCACGTATCGCTGGATGCGCAGCGAGTAGATGAGGGCGCTGTCGGAGCCGCCGGGATTGCCCACATCCACGACGCTGACCGTGCTGGGCAGGTAGAAGTAGTACGGCGATTGTGATCCTCCCACCCCCCAGTTCAGCCGACGACGCTGGTTGATGTACGCCGCGAAGATCTGGGCCTCACTGATCCGGCCGTTCACCGCTCCGGCGAACTGCAACGTATGGTCGCCGAGCATGTCGGACAGCGAGACCGCCGCGCCGCCGAAGAACCCGCGGCCGAAGTTGTCGCGGGCGTAGCCGATCGTCGGCCGTGCGGTGTAGTCGGGGCTGAACCGCACATGGTAGGGGCGAACCGAGAACTCGGTCGTGTCGGGCAACGACAGCGTCGCCGAGTCGAGCAGCGTCCGTACCGAGAGCGGGGTGCCGGCCGCCGTCGAATCGCCGGGAGGTGGATTGCCGCCCGACGGCCTGAATCCGCCGCCAGCGGGCCGGTACACCGACACGATGTTGTTGTTGTTGTAGCCGGCGGTCGGCACCGTGCCGGTATCCGGCCGGACGGCCGCCGTCCGGGTGGTGTCGCGGCGTGCGCCGGCGACGAGCAGCATGGTCGGCCCGGGCGCGGGGCGGTCCTCATAGGGCTGCCGCCGCAGCGAGCGCGGATTGTCGACCGAGTAGACGTTGTACTCGCCGTTTTCGTAGTAGGCGAACGCGAGCCGGTCGGCCTGGCGCGCCCACGACAGCGCGGGGGAGAGCGGGGTGATGCCCGAGACGCCCGTGAACACGTCGGTGAGCTGGTAGACGTTCCCGTCCGAGAAATCGTAGAGGAAGAGATTGCTGATCCCGGTGCGGTCGGACACGAAGGCCAGCGAGCGCCCGTCCGGCGACCAGGCGGGATTGATGTTCTTGCCCTCGCCCATGTGCCCCAGCAGCTCGATCGTCCCGCTGTCGAGGTGGTAGAGCGCGAGGCGCATGCGCCCGAAGCTCAGGTCGTCGAAGCTGGTCTCCCCGCCGCGATCGGTGGTGAACGCGATGGTCTTCCCGTCGGGCGACCAGACCGGCTGGAGGTCGGCGTATTTGTCGGTCGTCAGCCGGCGCAAGCCCGTGCCGTCGCGGTTGACGACGAACAGATCGGACAGGCCGCCGTCGAAGCCGGTGAAGACGAGTTGCTGCCCGTCAGGCGACCAGGCGGGCGTCTGGAGGCCGTTCAAGGGGACCTGGATGCGGCGCTCTTCGCGTCCGCGCTTCGCGTCCAGGATCACCAGATCCTCGCGCTGCTTCCGCTTGGCGGTGATCGCGAAGTACCGCCCGTCCGGGGAGAACGACCCCGACGAGTTGACGAATCGCAGGCTCTCGTAGTTGGAGTTGATGGTCGACTTGACGAGCCGCCGCAGCGTGCGGCCCGACTCGGCGTCCGCCAGATACAGGTCGATGAAGAACGAATTGCGCTCGCCGAAGAACGCCACCTCGCGTCCGTCGGGGGTGAGCGCGGGCGCCAGGTGGTAGCCGCCGCCGGTGCGCTTTTCGGTCAGCAGCGGCTGGGCGATGCGACGGGCCCGGTAGTGCTCGCTGAGCTGAGGCAGGAACGTCGTCTGGACGGCGTCGCGCCACTCGTTGGAGAGATCCTCGAGGGTGAGACCGAGGGCGCGCTTGAAGGAGCCCTCGACGCCCGAGGAGGTCGAGGCCTGGAGGATCTCCCCGATGACCTCGTCGCCCCACTTTTCCCCGATGTAGGACCACAGCGCGTGCCCGTAGTGGTAGGGGAAGACGCGCGGATCGTAGGTCAGCTGCTCGATCGTCGGGAGGTCGCCTTCGAGCGCGGCGTCGCGCAGCCACATCGCGGTATGGGGATCGATGGGGCCCAGCGACAGGTATTCCGCCATTCCTTCCATGAACCAGAGCGGCGGATTGACGTTCACGAGGGTCTGGACGCCGCCCCCGATCCGGCCGCTCGAGAACACGTCGTACTGGAACTGGTGCACCATCTCGTGCTGCAGCACGTGCTCCAGGTCCGCAAACGATCCGGTGAAGGGCAGCACCATGCGGTGCTTGAAGAACTCGGTGACGCCGCCGGTGCCTTCGCCCAGCTCCCCCTCGATCGCGTTGGTCTGCTCGAAGTCCGTGTGGGAGGCGTAGAGGATGATGGGCTTGCGGGCCTGGAACTTGTGATGGAGGACGCGCGAGAGGCGGGCATACCCGCGCTCGGCCATGCGCGCCGCATCCAGCGCGGCGGCGCGCTCTTCGTCGTAGAAGTAGACCTCGAAGTGCTCGGTCTGGAGGATCTTGAACGGGAACGACCGGTACTGCACCTTGTTCTGCCCGAAGTACTGCGCGCTGGCCGGCCGTGCCGTCACCAGGGCCGCCACCGCGAAGGCCGCCGCGGCGGTTACCTGCTTCCACGTCTGCATGCTGCGCTCCATCCTTTCTCGTCCCGCTCCCGTTATCCGGCAGTGCTGACTTCGCCCCAGGTCACAGGTGGGGCATCCCCCCACAGCCGCTCGAGCTGATAGAACTCCCGCAGCTCGGGGTGAAACAGATGCACGACCAGGTCCACATAATCGAGGAGCACCCAGCGTCCCTGCGCCAGGCCCTCCACGTGGTGCGGGTGCAGTCGCTCCATCAGGTGCTCGGCCATCCCCCGGACATGGGCGTCGGAGGTGCCCGAAGCTATCACAAAATAGTCTGTCGCTTCCGAAAGTCCGCGCAGATCCAGCACGATGGGGTCCACGGCCTTCCGATCCGACAGCGCAGCGGTGATCTGCCGCAGCGCGTCCGGGTGCCGGCGCGGTCCGCCGCGGGGGGGGCGTCCCCTGCTCTTATTCATAGCGCGCGCCTCACGCCTTTGTTCCGTCCTCGATCTGAAAGAACACGCCCCACGCGCCGATGCCGGTGTGCGCCGCGATGACGGGCGTGATCGGACTCACCAGGATCTCCTTCGGCTGGTACCGCTCCGCCAGCTCGGCCCGCAGCTCCGCCGCAAACTCGGGAATGTCGCCATGGGCGACGCCGAGTCGCAGGCGGGCGGGGCGGGGGGTGAGGGCCCGATCGAGCCGCGCGAGAATCCTGGTCCGCGCCGCCTCCCGGCCCCGGGCCCGGTCCACCGGCTCCGCCCGACCGTCACGCGTCAGCGCCATGATCGGCTTGACGTCGAGCTTCGTCCCGAGCCAGCCCCGCAACCGCCCCACCCGCCCCGAGCGGATGAGACGCGCCAGGTTGTCCACCGTGAAGATCCCGCCGGACTGGTCGCGGACACGGTCCAGCTCGCGCGCGATCGCCGGTGCGTCCCAGCCCTCGGCGGCCAGCTCGAGGCCGCGCAGCACCAGCATCCCTTCGGTGAGCGACGCCCCGCGGCTGTTGACGAGGGTCACGCGTCCGGAGTCCACCATCTTCGCGGCCCGTTCGGCGCTGGCGAACGTGCCCGACAACGCCTTGGACAGCACCACCGCCACCACGCGCTCGGCGGTGCGGAGCGTATCCACGAAGGTCTCCTGGAACGCCTCGGGCGCCGGCTGTGAGGTGGACGCATCATCGCCGGCGCGCAGCCGCTGGAAGAACTCCGCCGGCGTCAGCTCCAGCCGGTCGCGGTAGGTACGCTCCCCGATGATGAGCTGGGTTGGCACGAGACCGATCCCGTGCTCGAAGATCACGCTGTCGGGCAGGTCGCACGCGGTGTCGGTGACGAAGGCCAGAGCCCGCTTCTGCTGCAGCGCCCGGTGCTGCGCCCGCATGTCCTCGGCCTTGGTCTGCTCCACCGTGCCCCATTGCGCCCCGAGCGCGAACACGGCGTCGGGCGTATCGGTGTGCACGTGCGCCTTGAGCAGATCGGCGCTCTGGAGCACGACGATCGAGCCGCCGAGCTGGCGCAGCGCGTGCCGCACGTCGGACACGGGAGGGAACGCGACTTCCCGCTCGCGGACCAGAATCTCGGTGCAGAACCGGTAGTCGTTCGCGGCGGCGACCTCGGTGTGGGCCGCCGCGTCCGGTTGCTCCAGCCGGTCCACGGCGCCCTCGGCCAGCGCGCCCTCCTCGATCAGCCGTTTCACGCCGTCGAGAAAACGCACGAAGCCCTTGGCACCCGCGTCCACCACGCCGGCCCGCTTGAGCGTCTCCAGCAGCTCGGGCGTCCGCGCGAGCGCCGTTTCCGTCCGTGCCACCAGCCGCCGGACGAACACCCCGACGTCGCGCTCCGACGCCGCGCGCTCCGCCTCGTCGGCCGCCTCGCGGGCGACGGTGAGGATCGTGCCTTCCACCGGCTCGTCCAGCGATCCGTTGATACGGTCGAATCCCGCCCGGATGGCGCGCGCCAGATCGGCGGACGTCGCCTGGGCCAGCGTGCCGAGGCCTTCCTTGAGACCGAGGAGGAACTGCGAAAGCATCAGACCCGAATTGCCACGGGCGCCGCGGATGCTCGCCTGCGCCATCGCTTCGGTCACCTGCGGGAGCGGAGCGTCCCCGAGAGCGCGCAGCGCATGGGCCACGGCGCGCAGCGTCATCCACATGTTGGTGCCGGTGTCGCCGTCGGGGACGGGGAAGACGTTGATGCGGTTCAACTCCTCCCGTCCGGCGGCCACCCAGTCCGCCGCCGCGAGCAGCGAGCGGCGGAGCCGGGGGCCATCGACGTAGGCGATACCGACGCTCACGGCCGTGGCGTCACTCCTTCACGACCACCACGGTGAGCTCCGGGCGGACTTCGGCGTGCAGCTTGATGCCCACGCGGAACTCCCCCAACGACCGGATCGGCTCGGGCAGATCGATCTTGCGCTTGTCCACGTGAATCCCCTGCTCCTCGAGACGCCGCTGGATGTCGCTCGCGGTCACCGAGCCATAGAGCTTGTCTTCCTCCCCGACCTTCACGGGGAAGGTGAGGCTGACTCCCGTCAATTTCGTCGCCTCGCCCTCGGCCGCCTGTTTCTCGGTGTCGCGCAGGCGGGCGAGCCGGTCGGCCTCGAAGGTGACCCGCTTCTTGTTCCCTTCCGTTGCGGGATAGGCGAGCCCCTTGGGCAGCAGAAAGTTGCGGGCGTAGCCGTCCTTGACCTTCACGACCTCGCCGGCCCGCCCGAGGTGCTGGACGTCTTCGCGCAGGATGATCTCCATCGTCGCTTCCTCTTTATTGAGCGGTGGGCCGGCCGAGCCGGCGCTGCCGGAAGGCCAGCCAGGTATCGAACACCCCGAGCGTCCACAGGCTCGGGACGAGCACCAGCAACGGCAGCAGCAACACGCAGGCCACGACGGCGCCGGCGACGAGTGTCCACGCGGGCATGCCGGCGGCGCCGGCCAGGGCCACGAGAATCGCCGCACCGCGCAGCAGGTACAGCGCGCCGAGCACCAGTCCCACGTTCAACGCCGCGCCCTTGAGCAGCACGAGCTTCGGCACGGCCCACACCAGCAACGCGGTCACCAGCCCCCAGACCCACTGGTCGCCGAAGCGGAAATCGCGGAAGGCGCCCAGTGGCGGTCCGAGGGGCACCGGCGCGAGCCGCACGTGCCACTGCCAGGCGAGCGCGAGCCCCGCGAAGGTCTGCAGGATCACGAACGCCGGAAACGCGTCGCTCACGAAGCGCACCATCGGCTCGAGCAGCGGGTAGGCGTCGGGCCGCAGCGGCACGATGGTCCGGAACGCGCTCGACGTCTGACGCAGCGCGCTCCAGTGCAGCTCGGTCCAGAAGCCCGTGCCCCGCACGACGAGGCCGAGCAATCCCACGCCTGCGAGGGCCCAGCACACGGCGCGGAACGCCTGGCGGAGCACGCCGGCCGGCGCGAGCAGCGCGCCGCCCGCGAAGGCCACGGCCGCGAGCAACGAGTACGTGCTCAACGCCCTCGCGAGCGGATCGGCCCTGGTGGAGGACCAGACGACGGCGGCGAGCCCGAGGCCCGCGAGCACCGCCGCGATCGCGTGCTCGCGTATCCGCTGCCTCCCGGCCCCCGCCGCGACGAGCAGGGCCGCGAGCGTCAGGGCGACGAGATCCAGGGTTCCCGGCGCGAAGGGCAGGAGGACGAAGGTCCCCAGGACGAGACGCCACCACTGGCCTCGCGTCCCCCGCGCCGCCACCGGCAGCATCAGGCCGGCGAGCCGCTTTTGATGTACGGGATCAGGGCCAGCTGGCGCGCGCGCTTGATGGCCGTCGCGAGCTGCCGTTGATGTCGCGCGCACATCCCGGAGAGCCGCGAGGGCAGAATCTTGCCGCGCTCGGTCAGGAACCGACCCAGGGTCCGGTCGTCCTTGTAGTCGAGTACCCGGACGCCCGACTCGCACACGGGACACGTCTTGGCGGGCCGTCTCATGCTTCTTCCTCCTCGAGCTCCAGCTCCTCGGCGACCACGGGCGGCGTGGTGGGCATCGGCTTCGGCGGCTCGCCCTCGTTCAAGACGACCAGGTAGCGCAGCACCGCCTCATCGAGCTTCACCGCCCGCTCGTACTCGGGCAGCAGGTCCCCCGTCGCCTCGAACTGGGTGACGACGTAGTAGCCGGTTTCCTTCTTTTTTATGGGGTAGGCGAGCGTGCGCTTGCCCCAGTGATTGGAGCCCGACACGGTGCCGCTCCCGCTCTTGGTCAGGAGGGTGTGGAACCGTTCGAGCTTTTCGTTGATCGCCTGTTCTTCCAGAGCACTGTCGAAGATGTAGACGGTCTCGTACCGACGCGTCATGAACACCTCCCTTTGGTCGTGGACGACCCGGCGCTGGTGCGGCGCCGAGTAGGGGATATGTGAGCCCGCAAGCTAGCGGGGGCGGCGCGGCTCGGCCACCCCCGTCCTTGACCCGCCGATCGGGCACGATACCGTGAATGAAGAAGGGACCGGAGGTGGTCATGCGCCACACTTACCTCGCCGGCGTCCTGCGGGCGCTGCCGATCGCGCTCGGGGCGCAGCAGGATTCCGCCCGCCTGATCGGCACCGTCACCTCGCTCGCCGGTGCCCCCCTCTCCGGGGTGCTGCTCTCCCTGCCGGACGAGGGCTGGTCGCACACCACCGATTCGACGGGGCGCTTCGAGCATCCGACCACCAGGCTCGGGTGGCGCACGTTGCGCGTGGCCGTGATCGGCCTCGCGCCCGAAGAGCACGATGTCCGGCTGCAGGCCGGGCGAACGACGGCGATCACGGTGCTGGTGGATCCGGCCGCGATCGAGCTCGCGCCGATCGTCGTGATCGGGGAGCACGAAGAGGGATCATTGAGAATCGCCGGGTTCTACGCCCGCAGGCAGCGCGCCGTGTACGGCGGGCTGTACTTCACGCACGCGGACATCATGCGGCGGGCCCCGGACAGGCTCAGCACGCTGCTGGGGGCGACGGGGCTCACCATGCGCTGCGGCCTGGTCGGCGGAGGGTGTGTGCCGGTGCGCGTATTTCGATGCATCGTGCCGGTGTACCTCGACGGCATGCGCGTGCCCAGCCGCGAGCTGGATCGTATCCCGCCGAGCATGGTGGCCGGCGTCGAGGTGTACCGCAGCAGCTTCGACACGCCGCTCGAGTACGCGGTCCAGAGCGGCAGCTGTGGGGCCATCCTGGTCTGGACGGGCTTCTAGCCGCACCGCTGGCGCCGGCCGACCGGTGCGGGCTATGATTCATCGCGATGGCGACTGCCTCACCCCCTGTCCGGCAGGTTCCGCGGGAGGAGCGGGAGCAGGCCGTGATCCGGTTCGCCGGTGACTCCGGCGACGGCATGCAGGTCACTGGCTCCCAGTTCACCCTCGAGACCGCGCTCGCCGGCAACGACCTGGCGACGTTCCCGGACTATCCGGCCGAGATCCGCGCCCCCGCCGGCACCACGTTCGGCGTCTCCGCCTTCCAGATTCACTTCGGGGCCACCGACGTCCTCACCGCGGGGGACGAGCTCGACGTCCTCGTGGCCATGAACCCGGCCGCCCTCGCGGTCAACCTGAAGGACGTACGGCCGGGCGGAACGCTCGTGGTGGATACCGCGGCGTTCACCGAGCGCAACCTCGTCAAGGCCGGCTACGAGAAGAGCCCGCTGGACGACGGCAGCCTCGCCTCCTACCAGGTCCTGGCGGTGGACATCACGCGCCTGACCGGTGAAGCGGTGAAGGGGTTCGGCATCACCTCGCGCGACGCGCACCGCTGCCGCAACATGTGGGCGCTGGGACTGATGCTGTGGATGTACGACCGGGAGCGCCAGGCGACGATCGAGTGGCTGAACCGGAAGTTCTCCCGGGAGCCGGAAATCGCACGCGCCAACATCGCGGCGCTCAACGCGGGGCACGCCTTCGGCGAAACGGCGGAGCTGCCCAGCCATATCGGCGCGTACACGGTGGCGCCGCACCAGAGCGCGCCGGGCACGTACCGGACGGTGAGCGGCACTGAAGCGATCGCGTGGGGCCTGATCGCGGGGCTGCGGGCGGCGCAGCTGCAGCGCATGGTGTTCGCGTCGTATCCGATCACCCCCGCGTCCGGGATCCTGCACACCCTCGCGGGACTCAAGGCGTTCGGTGTCGTCACGTTCCAGGCCGAGGACGAAATCGCGGCCATCTGCGCCGCCATCGGCGCCTCCTACGCGGGCGCGCTCGGCGTCACCTCGTCGTCGGGTCCGGGGATCGCGCTCAAGACCGAAGGGCTGGGGCTCGCCATCGCCACCGAGCTGCCGCTGGTGGTGATCGATTCGCAGCGCGCCGGGCCGTCCACCGGGATGCCCACCAAAACGGAGCAGTCCGATCTGTTCCAGGCGGTGTTGGGACGCAACGCCGACGCGCCGCTCCCCGTGATCGCGGCCGCGACGCCGGGCGACTGCTTCGAGGTCGCGCGGGAAGCGGTGCGGCTCGCGACCCGGTACATGACGCCGGTGATCGTTCTCTCGGACGGCTACCTCGCCAACGCCGCCGAGCCGTGGCGTATCCCCGACGTCGCGTCCCTCCCGGACTTCCCGGTTCGCTTCCGCGCCGATCCACAGGGGTTCCATCCGTTCCTGCGCGACCCCAGCACGCTGGCGCGGGTGTGGGCGCGGCCCGGCGCGCCGGGGTTGGAGCACCGGATCGGCGGCCTCGAGCGGGCGTACGACAGCGGGCACATCTCCTACGATCCCGACAACCACGAGCAGATGACCCGGACGCGCGCCGCCAAGATCGCCGGCATCGCCAAGGACATCCCGCCGCAGGCCGTGTCGCTGGGAGAGCCGTCCGGCACGCTCGCGGTCGTCGGGTGGGGGTCGACCTACGGCGCGCTGCATCAGGCGGTGAAACAGGTGCGAGCCCAGGGGCACGCGGTATCGCACATCCACATCCGGTACCTGGCCCCGTTCCCGGGCAACCTGGGTGAGCTGCTGCGCCGCTTCGAGCACGTGCTGGTGCCCGAGCTGAACAACGGGCAGCTGGTCCAGCTGCTGCGCGCGGCCTATCTGATTCCGGCCGAGGGACTGAACCAGGTGAGCGGCAAGCCGTTCAAGGTGTCGCGACTCGTGAGCGCGATCGAGGAGCGGCTCGCATGACCGCGACGCTCGCCCCGAAGGACTTCGCGTCCGACCAGGAGGTCCGCTGGTGCCCGGGCTGCGGCGACTACGCCATCCTCAAGGCCGTGCAGAAGACGCTGGCCGACGTGGGGGCCAGCACGGAGCGTACGGTGTTCGTGTCCGGGATCGGCTGCTCGTCGCGATTCCCGTATTACGTGGCGACCTACGGATTCCACACGATCCACGGGCGGGCGCCGGCCGTGGCGACGGGGGTGAAGCTCGCCAACCCGGAGCTGGACGTCTGGCTGGTCACGGGCGACGGGGATGGGCTCTCGATCGGCGGGAATCATCTGTTGCATGTGCTGCGGCGCAACGTCGACCTGCAGATCATCCTGTTCAACAACGAGATCTACGGGCTCACCAAGGGGCAGTACTCGCCCACCTCACGACGCGGCACGCATTCCCCGTCGACGCCCGAGGGCTCGCTCGACAACCCTGTGTCCCCGTGCGCCTTCGCGCTGGGCGCGGGGGCGCGCTTCGTGGCGCGCGCCGTGGACACGCAGCAGGCACCGCTGGTGGAGGTCCTGAAGCGGGCGCACGCGCACCGCGGGGCGTCGTTCGTGGAGGTGTTCCAGAACTGCGTGGTCTACAACGACGGCGTGTTCGACGCGTTCACGGAGAAATCGGTCGCGGCCGAGCAGCAGCTGCATGTCGTGCACGGGCAGCCGCTGCGGTTCGGGAAGGACCAGGCCCGCGGGCTGCGGCTCGTTCCCGGGAAGCTCGAGCTGGAGGTGGTGACCCTGGGCGAGCGCGGCGTCACCGAGGCGGATCTCCTGGTGCACGACGAGACGAACCGCGGCCTCGCCTCGCTGCTCGTCGGCCTGCAGCCCCCGGCGTTCCCGATGGCGTTGGGCGTGTTGTACTGCGACCCCGCGCCGTCCTACGAGCGGGAAGTCGAGGCCCGGATGGCGGCGGCCGGGCCGAAGGGCGAGCTGGCGGACCTGTTAAAGAAGGGGAGAACCTGGCAGGTCAGCTGACCACGCCCTGACGGACCCACCCATCCACCGCGGCGACCAGCTGCGGCATCAGCGCCTCCATCTGCTCGCGCTCCTCGTCGGCAAAAGGCGACAGGACGAAATTCTCCCAGGGCTCTCCCGGCGGAACGGGCCCCACGCCGATGCGCAGCCGGGCGTAGTCCTGCGACTGCAGGGCGCCTTCGACGCTCTTGAGCCCGTTGTGGCCCCCGGCCGAGCCTGAGGCGCGCAGCCGATGGGTGCCGAGCGGGATATTGAAGTCGTCGACCACGACGAGCAGGTCGGACGCCGGGGCGAAGGCGGGGTCGCCGCGCAGGCCGGCGAGCGCCGCGCCGCTGCGGTTCATCATGGTCGTGGGCTTGAGCAGGCGAACGGTGGTCCCGTCCACCGTACCCTCGGAAACGCGAGCGCGCTCGCCGCGCCGAAAGGGGGGAAACCCCCAGTGCGCGACGAGCGCGTCCGCCACCCAGAAGCCCACGTTGTGGCGCGTCGCCGCGTACTCCGGGCCCGGGTTGCCCAGCGCGACGACGGCGCGCAACCCGCTCAGCCCTCTTTACCGCCCTTGGGCTTCTCGGCCTTCGGTTCGGCGGGCGCGGCCTTGCCCTCGGCTTCGCCCTCACCTTCCTCGCCCTCCTCCTCACGCACCTTGCGGATCAGCTCGGGCTCGGCGACCTCGGCCGCGGCCTCGGGCGTCGGCGCGGCGACCTCCTCGGCGCGCGGCGGCACCACGGTGGCGATCGTGAGATCGGCCTGCGTCAGGATCGTCGCGTTGGGAATGACGACGTCGCGGACGTGCAGCGAGTGGCCGATGAGGAGCGGCGTCACGTCGAGCTCCACCCGGTCGGGGATGTGCTCGGGGAGGACTTCGATCTCCACTTCGCGCATCACCTGGTCCAGCACGCCGCCGGCGTTGCGGACGCCGTCGGCCGTTCCGGTGAGGCGGATCGGGATCTGGAGCGTCACCTTCTCGCCCGCGCGGACTTCGTAGAAGTCCACGTGGATGATGTCGGGGCGTACCGGATGCCGCTGAATCTCGCGGATCAGCGTGCGCGACTTCTTCCCCTCGAGCTCGATCTCGATGATGGTGCTCGCGGGCTCGATGCCGATGAGCGCCATCTCCAGCGCCTTGGCGTCGAGCTCGAGCGGCTGGCTGGGGCGGCCGTGCCCGTAGATCACCGCCGGGACCTTCTTGCGGAAGCGGATCTGCCGCGCCGCGCCCTTGCCGGTCTTGTCCCGCGGGCTCGCCGCGAGCGTCACGAATTGCGCCATACGTCCGTCCTCAGTCTGCGGTCAACGGTTGTCAGTCGAACAGCGAGCTCACCGACTGGTTCGAGTGTTCGTAGCCGATCGCTTTGGCCATCAGTCCCGCGATCGACAGGATCTTCAGTTTTTCGAACTTCCGGTCCTCGGGGAGCCGGATGGTGTTGGTCACGGTCACTTCCTCGATCGGTGAGTTCCGCAACCGCTCCACGGCCGGCCCCGACAGGAGCGCGTGGGTCGCGAACGCGAAGACGCGCTGGGCGCCGAGCCGCTTCAAAGCCGCGGCGGCCTCGGTAATGGTCCCCGCCGTATCGATCATGTCGTCGGGGATGAGGCAGTCCATCCCCTCGACTTCTCCGACGACGTTCACTACCTCCGCGACGTTCGCCGACGGCCGCCGCTTGTCGATGATCGCGAGCGACGCGTTCAGCCGCTTGGCGTAGCCGCGGGCCATCTTGGCCGATCCCACGTCGGGCGCCACCACCACCGGCTCCCGCAGCCCCTTCGTCCGGAAGTGCGAGACGAACGCCGGCGCGGCGTACAGGTGGTCCACCGGGATGTCCCAGAACCCCTGCAGCTGGTGCGAATGGAAATCCATGCCCAGCACCCGGTCGGCGCCCGCATGGGTGATGAGGTTCGCCATCAGCTTGGCGCTCACCGCCACCCGCGGCTGATCCTTGCGGTCCTGGCGTGCGTACCCGAAGTAGGGAAGCACGGCCGTGATCCGCGCGGCGCTGGCCCGGCGGGCGGCGTCGATCAGGAGCAGCAGCTCCAGGTAATTCTCCGCCGGCGGATTGGTGGGCTGGATGATGAAGACATCCCGCCCGCGCACGTTCTCGTCGATCTTGACGAAGATCTCGCCGTCGGCGAAACGCCGGATGGTGACCGCGCAGAGCGGCTGGTTCAGATGCGCCGCCATCTCCTCGGCGAGCGGCCGATTGGCCGTGCCGGCGAGGAGCAGCAACTGTCCGCGCGCAAACGTGTAGTCTGCCATCCGGAGCCCCACAAGCTAGCGGGCAAAGTGGCCCTAGCCAAGGGGTTGGGCGCCAGCCGCCGGGCCCGGGTGGGGCGGCCAATTGACGGCCGCTTGACCCCTCGCAGCGGAGATTGGGAGGCCATCCGGGGCCATAGTCGGTCAGCCCCCGATGGCGGAGGACGGCATGGAACGGTACCCTGAAGCACAGGCCCTCCGGGGCCGACAGATCGAGCGACGTCGGGCCATGGCCGAGCTGCGCAATCGTCTGGAAACCGCCCTCTCCGGCCGTTACACCATCGGCCGGGAGATCGGGCGCGGTGGGATGGCCATCGTGTACCTGGCGCGCGACCAGCGCCACGGCCGGGACGTGGCGCTCAAGGTGTTGCGTCCCGAGCTGGCCGTCACGCTCGGCCCCGACCGGTTCCTGCAGGAAATCCGCCTCGCCGCCGGTCTTGCCCATCCCCACATCCTGCCGCTGCACGATTCCGGTGAGGCGGACGGCCTGCTCTACTATGTCATGCCGTTCGTCCCCGGCGAATCGTTGCGCGACCGGCTGGAGCGCGAGGGGCAGCTGCCGCTGGTGGACGCGCTGACGATCGCGCGCGAGATCGCCGATGCGCTCGACTATGCGCATCGCGCCGGCGTCGTCCATCGCGACATCAAGCCCGAAAACATCCTACTGCAGGAAGGCCACGCGGTGGTGAGTGACTTCGGCATCGCGCGGGCGATCAGCGCGGCCGGCTCGCAGCGGATGACGGCGGTGGGGTCGACCGTGGGGACACCGGACTACATGAGCCCGGAACAGGCAGCCGGGGCGAGGCCGATCGACGGGCGCAGTGACATCTACAGCCTGGGCTGCGTGCTGTTCGAGATGCTGGGGGGGACGCCGCCGGCGGCACTGACGCCGCCCGAGGGGCCGGCGGCGGGCCCGCTGCGGGCGCGCGACCGGTTGGCCGAGTTGACAGCGTTGCGGCCCTCGGTGCCGCCGGAGGTGGCGGGGATCGTGGCGCGGATGCTCGAGCCGAAGCCGCGGGACCGGTTTGCGTCGGGGGCGGAGGCAGCGGCGGCGCTGGCGTCGCCCAAAGACATCTGGACGCCGCGGAGCGTGCTGGCCCAGCGGCGGCGGCGCTGGGGGGCGGGAATGGCCGCAGCGGTCGGGTTGGGGGCGGCGGGATTCGTGGTGATTCCGCATATGCTCCGGGTGGGGCTCGACGACAGCGTCGTCGTCGTGATCCCATTCAGTCCACGGGATTCCATACGAACCGGCGCCCTGGACGGAGGAGGGATCGAACGGCTGCTGAGCGAGGCGTTCGGTCGCTGGGCCGATCTCCACGTTGTCGGAGAGCTGGAGCTGGAGGATGCCTGGCGTCGCGGCCGCGCTCAGTCATTGAAGGCTGCACTGCAGTATGCACGTCAGCGGCGGGCCGGTCGACTGGTGTGGGGTGACTATGGCGCGGTCGGCGATTCGATAGAGATCGTGGCGGGTTTGTATGACGTTGCGAGAGGTCACCAGGTGGCAGGGACGCGGAAGCGTGTGGCTCGGGACGGCACCGATCTGGCTCGCAAGTTCGACGAGCTTGCGGAGGCGCTCCTCATCGGGCGGGCGCCGCCGTCAGCGCAGTCGCGGCTTATGGGGACGACACTGGTCGGCGCCTTGCAGGCGTACCTCGATGGACGCGCGGCCGTCGCCGACTGGAACCTGGACAGCGCTGTGAAGGCGTTCCGGACTGCGCTGGGGCGAGACCGGTTCTATCCTCAGGCGAGTCTCTGGCTGGCTCAAACGCTGGAATGGACGGGTGCGGACCCGAGGCTCTGGCGAGGGCAGGCCGAACGCGCTGCCGCGGCCGGCGACACGCTCACCCCACGCGAGCGTTTGCTGGCAGCCGGGCTCGTCGGGCTGGCCACCGGACAGTACCCAGAAGCGTGTGCGCGCTACCAGGAGCTCGTGGCGCGTGATTCACTGGACTTCGCCGGGTGGTTCGGGCTCGGAGAGTGCCGGGCGAAAGACGACGCGGTTGTCCGCGACCCCGCGAGCCCGTCACGCTGGCGCTTCCGGAGCAGCTACCACGCCGCCGTGCTGGCGTACACTCGCGCCCTGCGGCTCGTCCCGTCTGCTCAGCGGGCATTCGGTCTGTCGCAACCCCGGCGGTTGGTGTTCTTCACGGAGTCAAATGAGATCAGGCGCGGGTTTGCGCTGGATCCTGACACCGTATGGTATGCCGCCTTTCCCTCACTCGACCACGATACCCTGGCGTTCGTTCCGTACCCGCAGCTGATCACCCTCGGAGGAGCCGCGCCGCCGACCACTCCGTCGGCTGTGGTCCACAACCAGGGAGCCTTGCGGGAGATCACTTCGACATGGGTACGGACCTTCCCCGATGACCCCGCAGCATGCGAGGCGCACGCCCAGGTTCTCGAGAGCATGGGCGATCTGGAGGGTCAGCTGGAGGAGAACTCGGCGCTCGCCATGACGCGGCGGGCGCGGCGCCGCGCCGAGGACTCGACACAGGCGCTCCGTCTCGTCGTGGCCGAGGTGCGTCTGCTCACGAAGGTCGAGGACTTCGCGGCGGCACGTCGTCTGGCGGACTCCGTTCTTGACGCGCAGCGCGAGCCTTCTCAGAGTGCCGTCGCACTCGCCGGTTTGGCGGCGTTGACGGGCCGAGTCCACCTCACCGCGCGCCTGCTGGCAGAAGCTGGGCCGGACACGATGCTGGAGAGCGGTGGCAAGGAAATGCGGGTGCGCCCGCTGTCGCTGGCCCGTGCGGTGTTCGCCCTCCATGGGTACGCAGCGTTTGCTGCTCCGCGCGACAGCATTCTCGCGCTAACGCGTCGTGTGGTGCGCCTCGTGAGCGCTTCTTCCAGACGGGATGAGCAGGACGCGTTGCAGCGGTTTCTTCTGGAGAAGCCGAGGAGGTGGTCGTACCCGCTGCTCGGGGCGGACCCACCCGAGCACGGCCATCCGCTTGAACTCCGACAACGGATGCTGTGGGCCCTAACGAGAGGAGATACCGGCACGGTGCGGGCGGCCCTGGACACTTTGCGCGCGTCACGAGCCGGCATGCGGCCGGGTGATCTGGCGATTACCGGCACGCTGGTGGAGAGCAGAGTGCTGTTGGGCATCGGCGATTCGGCAGCAGCTACACAGCTCCTCGACCAATCGCTCGACGCTCTGTCGACACTCGGGTCGGGGCTGCTCAGCAACGTGGATCAGGCGGCAAGCCTCGTTCGGGCGATGGTGCTGCGTGCCGAGCTTGCCGAGCGGACGGGCGATGCCGCGACGGCCCGCCGCTGGGCAGCGCCTGTGGCGGAGCTCTGGAGTGGCGCGGACGACGCGGCCCTTCGCGAGGTCGTCCGGCGAATGCAGAGGCTCGCTGGCGGGGACTAGCGTCTGCCATACTGGTGGTGGTCGGTCGTTCCAACATGATCTGGGGGACCTATGACAGCGGGTGCGTCGAGTCCGCGGGCGGCAGAATGGACGGGGTGGGTCATCGCCGTATTGTTGCTGGCTGTCGCTGGTGCCATCCTCGTGTTTGTCGAGCCGCCTGTTGCCGTCGCGGTGTTCGCAGTCACTCTTGTCCTCGGTGTCTGGCTCGCAGTAGCCCGCGCGAGCGCCCGAGCACTGTTTGCGGTCGTCGTTGCTGGCTCGGCAGCAGTGATCGCGTGGCTCGTCACGGGGTTCGCGCTTGGGACGCTCGGAAGTCGGACCGCCCCTCCGCCGGATTCGATCATGAACCCACTCGACCCCGCGCAGCGCGGGGCGGTGCTTGCGTACGCTCGCGGCTTGACCTACGCGGACACTGCCTGCGAATCGCACACGCAACACGACGCCGCAAACGAGTATCACGGCCAGTGTGACTTTGCCATCGTAGATACTCTGGGGACGATCGCCATCGTCTCGCCGGAGGTGAACATCCACCGCTCCCATGGCGCCGACCTTCGCCGCGGACGCGTCCAGCTGAGAATCGAAATCCGTCTCGCTCGGCCGGATCTCGATAGTCTGCGGGTCTACGAATCGCTGGGCGTTCCGCCAGGTGTCAGCTACTTGTGGGTGGATAGCCTTACCTCCACTGCCGAAGGGAGCACCGCCCGGGCGGTGGTCGTGCCTGCGAATGGGAGCCTCCCCGCACGCGCGAAGCCAGTCCGGCTCTACCACGGTACGACGTGGAACCAGGCAGTAGCGCGGTGGACGCCGGGTCAATGCTGGACCTGCAAGGGCTCCGAATGGTGTTCCAGTCCGACCTGACCTTCGGCCCTCACCCGATTCCGGTGTCGTCAGGGCCATCATTATGTCCGATTTGCCGAGACGGGGACGCAGCCTGTCGTGCTTGCCTCTGTCTTGCATGAAGAACGGCGACTATAGCTGAGCGGCTTCGTTGCGGAGGGCGGCGCAATGATACTGACCGCCAGAGAGGAAGAGATCGCGCGCCTCGTTGCCCGGGGGCATACGGACAAGGAAGTGGCCGGAAGGCTGGACATCTCCGTCAACACCGTGAGGTGCCACTTGCGCAATATTCGGGATAAGCTCGGGATCCATTCGCGCGTCGGTCTCGCGTTGCATATGTGGGAACGCCGACCCTCCGACAGTAAGATGGTATAGGCCGCAGTCCTACTCACTGATGACGATTGTGCCGGGGTGGAACGTTCCTCCATATAGTGCCCTTCCCGCGTGCCGAGAACTTCAGGCCAGTCTAGACGCGCCGGACATAATGAATGGAGGAACCTATGGCTCGTCACAGTAGCAGTACAATCCTGGGGTTGGGCTTCGTGGCAGCGGCGATCCTGGCGGTGGGATGGGCAAGCTGCGCTCCCGATCGCAGCGGCACGGGCCCTACCGTGTCTGCTCCGTTTGGCTCGGTGGACGAAGCCCCACGGGCTGCCGTCCTCGCCTACGCGCGGGGATTGGATTTTGTCACCACCGACGGAGCAGCCGACACGCGGCCGCTTTCCCCGACCTGCCTAGGGTGCCCCAGCGGCCCGGTGATCACTGTCCAGCCCGAACGTGGATCGTACCTTCTGTCGCCGGAGAAGCTAGCCGACGGCCGTATCCTGGCTCGACTCATCAATCAGGATCGCACTGCGGCTCCTTCCTTCGGTCTGGAGCCTGGCGATACCTCCTACTGGTGGGTGGACAAAGCAGAGGGACGGTGGCGGTCGGTGCTGATTCCGAGCCGGGAAGCGACGCCACTGGTCGTCATGGGCATGCTCCTCCGGGAGCATAGAGACATCGTGTGGCGACAGGCTCTGGCCAGAATCGTTCCGATCAGAGTGGACGTCGCGGCACCAGGGGACGTCTCACTGAGTGGGGCTGACAGCACCGATCTTGGGCGGGGGATCCGTACCATGGATGGAGTTTGGACGGCGTGCGATTCGCTGTACTGCTGCAACACTCGCCCCAAGTAAGTAGGGATTCGCAGGAAGATCCGGGATCCGTCGGGGTCGATCGTCGGCCCCGACGGTTCGGCATCACGTCGCGGCATCGTGTCAACCGAAGGACCGGACCGTGGCGTGCGAGAGTTGCCAGCGCCCGACGCGGAGCATCGACGAGGATCAGCTCCCCGTGCGCGCCGCGAGTCGATAGCGGCCCAAGGAACGTCCCGACACCGTAGCGGAATACGCCTCGGGTTGAAGCGCCACGCTGATACGGGAGCAGTAGTTGAGCGATGCGGCTGCGATATCGTCGTTCGTGGCGACCACGGTCCCCGTCGAGTCCCTGAGCGTGAGCACGGTGTTCGCCTCGAGCGCGAATCCACAGGCTCCATTCACCGCGGACGTCTCGAAGGTGTAGGTTCCGCTCTGCGGAATGCGTATGTGGAACACGTCCACATCGGACTGCAATCCGATCACGCCATTCGCGTAGCTACCCAGCGCCAGGGCGTTTGCCTGGGCGGGGCTGTCGTTCGGTTCGACCTCCGTCGGCAGGGCGATGGCGAACGTGGCGGGATAATTGGCCGCGCCGTCCACCGCCACCGCGGCCGGCGTCGCCGAGCCACCGAGGGCGCCCCACAGGCGGCCCGGCAACCCCACCTGGCCGTCTCCGTTCTCGTCCGTCCCGGCGTACACCGTGTAGCTCGCGTCTCCCAGGCCGGTGAATGCGTAGGAGCCGTCCGCCGCGGCAGCGGTCGTGGCGAGCAGCAGGCCGTTCGCGACGTACAGGCGGGCGTAGAGGGCGCGCGGCGGCGCGAGCGTCTGGGTCAGGCTGTTGCGGGCGTTCACGATGCCGGCGCCGTACTGGTTGTCGGGTCCCGGCGCGCCCGCATCGACCGCGTACGTCGTGAGTCGCGCGCGCAGCTGGGCCAGGGTCAGCGACGGATCCTGCGCCAGGAGCAGCGCCGCCACGCCCGACACGTGCGGCGTCGCCATCGAGGTGCCGTTCCACGAATCGTAGATCGGCGTACCGGTCACGAAGTTCCACGCCGACGACAGCACGCCGTAACTCGCATCGCCGTCGGCGATGTCGCCGCCCGGTGCGGCGAGGTCCACCGTCGACCCGAAGGAAGAGTAGGACGCCAGTAGCCCGTCCGGCCCGACGGCCGACACCGAGAGCGCTTCGGGATACGCCGCCGGATAGAGCAGGCTGGTGGTGCCGTCGTTGCCCGCGGCCGCGATGACGAGCGCGCCCGCGTTGGTCGCCGCGATGACCGCGTTGTGCAGCGTCGTGCTACCCGAAGGCCCACCCAGGCTCAGGTTGACGATGCGCGCGGCACTCGGCGCGGTGACGGTGCCGCCGTTGCCGTCATCGGCGGGGACGCCGGCGGCGTAGAGAATCCCCTGCGCGATGTCGTAGAAGGTGCCGAATCCCGCCACGCCGAGCACGCGCACCGGCCGGATGTGCACGGTCCAGTTGACGCCGGTCACGCCAACGCCGTCGTCGCCCACCGCACCGATCGTCCCCGCGACGTGCAGGCCGTGGTTCCCCGAGGGGGTGAGTCCGATGGCACAGTTCCGTGAGAAGTTGATGTCGTAGTCCGCGGGCTGCGTGGGATCGGCGTCGTAGCCGTCGCCGTCGCCGGCGTTGTCGATCGTGCCGCCGCCGCTGCACAGCTTGTAGCTGGCCGAGGAGACGAAGTCGTAACCATCGTGCGTCAGGTTGCCGGCCACCGCCGGATGGTCGTAACGAATGCCGTTGTCCACCACCGCGACCAGCACGGCGGCGCTCCCGGTGGTGATCGCCCAGGCGCGGGGCAGATCGATCAGGCCGTAGTGCCACGCCTGCCGCGGGTACAACGGGTCTCCAGGCAGCGTGACGGTCGCCGCGGCGGCGGAGCGGCGCGCCTCCAGGCGCACGATGCCGTTGCGCTCCACCGACTCGATGGCGGGATTGCGGCGCAGGGCGGCCGCGATCGCGTCGCGCTGCAGCGAATCGCGCAGCTGCACGCGCGCCGCGAGGAGGGCGGGGGACACGCCACGCACGAAGAAGTCCGCGGCCCCCGGGAGGGCGGTCAGCCGCCCGCGGATGGCGACCCCCAACCCCGCGGCTGTGGCCGGAGACGCGAGCCCGGCCGAGCCGAGCGGCGGCGCGCCGAGCGCCGACGCGCGGTAGGTGACGATCAGCTCGTCCGACGTATAGGCGGGCTGCGGCGCGGCCAAAGGTGCGGAGACCGGAGCGGGAGGCGCGAGGAATCCGCTCGTCGTCGTAATCGTGCCGCTGATCGTGCCGTTCGGGCTCGCGGTCGCACTGAACGACGCGACGGAATCCGCCAGGCCGGCCACGGCGGCCGCAGCGGTGTGCGTTCCGGCATGAAGGCCGAGCGTGCGGATGCCGCTCGCGTGTCCGGTGGAATCGGTGCTGCTCTGCGCCGGGTTCACCGCGCCGCCGCCCCCGGTCACCGACCAGCTCACCGTCGCACCGGTCACCGGATTGTCGAAGGCGTCGCGTACGTCCACGAGGTACGGGATCGGCAGGGCGGTCCCCGCCGGAGCGGTCTGTCCGTTGCCGGCCTGGACGGTGATGCGTGCCGGCGGACCGGCGTGGACGGTGAAGGGATCACTCGTGTCGGGGGCGAGCCCGGCCGCAACGGCCCGGAGCCGGTACCCTGCGCCACGCTTTTCGATGCGGAGCTCGTCGAAGGTGGCGACGCCGGATACCGCGAGCGCGGTGGTGGTGCCGGAGAGCGCGCCGCCGACGGCGTTGGACCCGAGCGAGATCGTCACCGCGCCGGAGTAGCCCGATGCGGGATTGCCCACCTGGTCGAGGGCCGTGACGGCGACGGCGGGCGCGATCGCCGCTCCGGCCGCCACGTCCGTCGGCTGCACCGTGAACGACAGCCGGGTGAACTGGTTCACCTGCACGACCTGAAACGACGCGCTGGTGGACGAGGGCAATCCGCCGGCGGAGGCCTCCAGCGTGTAGCCGGTGCCGGCGGAATCGATGCGCAAATCGGAGAAGGTGGCTACGCCTGCAACGGCGGCGGTCGTCGTCGTTCCGGTGAGCGCGCCACTCGAGGGGTTGGCGCCGATGGCGATCGTCACGCTGCCGCCGAAAGCGGTCGCCGTGTTGCCGAAGGCGTCCCGCGCGCTCACCTGGACCGCCGGGGTGATGGCGCTGCCCTGGAATGGGCTGCTCGGCTGGACGATGAACGCCAGCTGCGAGGCGGCTCCCGCCGTCACGTCGAAGCCCGCGCTGGCGCCGGTGGCGGCGCCGGCCGCCGTTGCCACGAGCGAATAACCCGAGCCACTCTTGTCGATCGTCAGGCCTGGGAATGTCGCGACACCCCCGACGGCCGCGACGGTGACGCCTCCGGTCAGCGCTCCACCGCCGCGGTTGTCCCCGATCGCGAGCGTCACGTCTCCGGTGAACGTGGTGAACGTGTTGCCCAGGCTGTCTCGCGCGGTGACCTCTACGGCGGGGGTGATCGCTTCGCCGGCGGTGACGCTGGTGGGCGCTACGCTGAAGAAGAGACGCGGGCTGCCCACCGGCGTGATCTCGAACGGCGCGCTCGCCGCGGAGGGCAGGCCGGCGCCGTTCGCCATCAGCACGAAGCCCGTGCCCGTCTTCTCGATGTGGAGGTCGGAGAACGTAGCGATGCCGTTCGCGGGCGTCGCCTGCGTCGTGCCGGCGAGGGCGGCGCCGCCGGGATTCGCGCCCAGCGTGAGAGCGATCGGTCCGGCGGCGGACGGAACCGCGTTGCCGAACGCGTCAACGACCGCCACGCGGACCGCGGGGCTGATGACGGTGCCGGCGGCGGTCGCGCCCGGCTGGGTGGCGAACGTCAGCGCCGCCGGCGCGCCGGGGTTCGCGGTCGCGCCGAACGACAGCGGGGATCCGGCCGCGCCCGGCAGCGTCGCCGTGGCCTGCTGAGCGCCGGCCGTGGCGCCGAGCGTCCAGGAAACCGACGAGCGGCCGGCGGCGTCGGTCGGCGCGGTGGCGGCAGAGAGGGTTCCGCCGGTCGAGGCGTTCCAGGTCACGGGGGCGCCGCTGACCGGGTTCCCGTACTGGTCCCGGGCGATCACGGCGAGCGACTCCGCGAGGGCCGCGCCGACCGTGCCGGTCTGGGCGTCACCGTTCGCGCGTTCGAGCGCGCTCGCGGGGCCGGCGTGCGCGACGGCGACGAACGTCACGGGAGATCCCGCGAGCCCCGGGACGCTCGCGATCGCGCTGTCCTTGTTCGTCCCGGCAGCGGTGCCGAGCGTCCAGGAAACCGCGGCTCGTCCGGCGGCGTCGCTGGTCGTCGCTGCGGCGGAGAGAGCGCCCGATCCCGCCGACACCGTCCAGGCGATGCCGGCACCGGAGGAAGGATTCCCGTACGCATCCCGTATCACGACAACCAACGAGTCGTGCAGCGGCTCGCCCACGGTTCCGGTCTGTGCGTTGCCTGACGCGATGGCGATTCGGGCGGGTGCCGCCGGTGTCGCGGTTGCCGCGAATACCGCTGGCCTGGACACGCGCCCTACGCTCGCCTGCACCGTGTCGGCGCCGGCGCTGGTGCCAAGGGTGACGACTACGGACGCCCGGCCGAGGGAGTCGGTCGTGACGGAGGAAGCAGAGACGGATCCGCCGCCGGCCACGACCTGCCAGGACACGGCGGCCCCGGGGACCGGCGTGCCATCGGCTGCGGTGACCAACGCGACGAGCGGTTGCGGCAGCGGAGTACCGACGGTGCCGGTCTGCGCGTTGCCGGCGAAGGAAGCGATGGCCGCGGGGACGGGGATCGTGGGACCAGACGCGTCTCGGCCGCACGTCGCGACGGCGACGGACAGGACGAGCAGGGCGACGGCGGAGACGCGTGGCACCGTGAGGCGGCCTGGGATTGCGACTAAAGAAGAAGTCGGCAGCAAGCGGCGTGCCAGTTGGCCCCGAAGGATTCGAACCTTCATTCCCGGATCCAAAGTCCGGTGTCCTGCCATTGGACGAGGGGCCAGTTACGTTTTACAGCGCCTGAACTTATCGACGGCGACGATGGCGTGGAAGGCTCACGCGGCAATCCATCCTCGAATCGGAGACGATCCCATGCATTCCTCGCAGTACGCGGCGGTCGCCCTCGCGCTGCTCGGCGCGACTCCCGCAGTCAGCGCCCAGGCCGCCGACACCAGCTCGCAACGCCCGACCGATGTCACGCTCATCATGGGGAATAGCCGTCGCTACGCCGGCAGCTACCGCGCGAGCGGCATGTCGCGGATCTGCGGCTACGGACCGCTTCGCGACATGGCCGGCTTCGTCGACGGCTTCACCCTGATGTTCCCGGATGGCGAAGACTTGGAGATCACCGACATCAACTTCAGCGCCGACACGCTCCCGGTCGGCAAGACGACGCCGAGCTTCTACATCGCGATCAGTCTCAAGGCCAAGCAGGGAGGGACGCCCGCCGCCTACGTCGTGCGCGCCAACGAGCCCAGGTTCAAGGAGACCGGGACGGCGACGCTCACCGCGCAGGGCGGGACGGCCACGCTCCGGGTGAAGGGCACGAACGACATGGGCGAGACGATGGACATGACAGCGGTGTGCAAGCCGCAGAAGAAGTGAAGCTCCTGCTCGCGGCCGCTCTGCTGGTGCTTGGGGCCGGGACGGTCTCTGGGCAGGGCATCCCCTTCAGCCAGCATGGCACCGTCTCCCAGCGCGTCGGCTACACCGACATCAGTATCTCCTACAACCGCCCGGTGGCGCACGGGCGGGTGCTGTTCGGGCAGCTCGTGAAATGGGGCAGGGTGTGGCACCCGGGAGCGGATTCGGCGACGACCATCACGTTCAGTCGCGACGTGCTGATCGACGGGCAGCCCCTCGCCGCGGGCGCCTATACGCTCTGGACGATTCCCGACTCGATGCGCTGGACGGTGATCTTCAGTCGCGCCGTGCACGTCTTCCATCTGCCCTATCCCGGCGAATCGTTCGACGTGCTGCGGGTCACGACGGCCCCGGTCCAGGGCAGTCACATGGAGGTGCTCGCCTACTACTTCCCCGTCGTCGGTCCCGACTCAGCGGTGCTGAACCTGCACTGGGGCACGACGATCGTGCCGCTGCACATCCGGACCCGCTAGCCCGGGCTCGGCCACCGGGTTCCCGCGGACGCCGCAGGTTTCGAACGCCGCGGGATGCTCGCCGGTCTGGAGCAGATCGTGGAGCATCTCGTGCTCCACTAGCCACTCATCCCCGAGATGGGGCGCGGCGACGTAGATCTCGTGCGGCGGGCTCCACCAGCCCCAGCGTGGGCCCTCCGGCGTCGCGAACTGCTCGCCCGGCACCTCGTACCACTCGATCTGATCGAACGGCGCCGTGATCCCGGCGCACGCCTCCATGCGCTGCCACCAGACGGCGTACACCGCGGCAGGCGTGAAGGGCTGCGCTCCCACCGGCTCAAAGGGGTGCGCGAGACAGGCCGCGACCGACAGCGCGAGGGCCGGCCCAAGGCGACGTGCCTTCACTCCGGGCCGGGCGCCGCGACCGATCGGGTGCTCGTCGCGATCATGGTCAC
>DATICZ010000060.1:0-15864 GCA_035456525.1 Gemmatimonadales bacterium | reverse complement strand
GTGCGGTTCTATCACGGCCGCCAGATCGTACCGCGCGAGTTCCTGATCCTGGCGGACGCCGGAGAAGAGCCGCCGGACCGCGGGATCATCCTCCCGGTCTATCCGGCCACGGAGGGGCTGTCCCACAAGCAGATCCGCGCATTGGTGCAGCAACACCTGGATGCGCTGCTCCCGCTCGTGGTCGATCCGCATCCCGCGGCGCGCCGCGCCGCGCTGGGACTCGCCGATCTGCGGGCGGCCCTCGCCGCGGTGCACCGGCCGGCGGACATGGCGCAGGCCGAGACGGGACGGCGGCGCCTCGCGTTCGACGAGTTCTTCGATCAACAGCTGGTGCAGGCGCGCGCCCGGTTCCTCGCAAAGAGATCGCGGGCGGGCATCCGCTTCGTGATGAAGCGGGAGCTGACGACGCGGCTCGCCGCGGGGCTGCCGTTCGAGCTCACCCGGGACCAGGAATGCGCCATCCGGGAGATCACCGCGGATATGACGGCCACCGAGCGCATGCATCGCCTCCTGATGGGCGACGTCGGGACCGGAAAGACGGTGGTCGCCCTGTTCGCCATGCTGCTGGCGGTGGAAAACGGGTACCAGGCGGCGGTCATGGCGCCCACCGAGCTCCTGGCTGAGCAGCACGCCGCGACGCTGACGCGGTTGCTCGCACCGCTCGAGATCCGGCCCGAGTTGCTCGTGGGTCGGGCGACCGAGGCCGAGAAGGCGGCGGCGCGGGAACGGATCGCGCAGGGGGCGGCGCGCATCATCGTCGGCACGCATGCCCTGATCCAGGAAGCGGTGCGGTTTCGCCGGCTGGGACTCGTGGTGATCGACGAGCAGCACCGGTTCGGCGTGGAGCAGCGGGCGGCGCTGGTGGAGAAAGGCGAAGCGCCGGACGTGCTGCTCCTGACCGCGACGCCGATCCCCCGTTCGCTGGCGCTCACCCTGTACGGCGATCTCGACGTGACGACGATCAGGGAGCGGCCGCCGGGGCGGGGCACCATCCGGACCGCGCTGCGGACCGAGGCGGCGCGGGCGAAGATCTACGAGTTCATCCGTTCGGAGTGCGCGGCCGGCCGGCAGGCGTACGTGCTGTACCCGGTGATCGACGAGTCCGAGACGACCGATGTGAAGGCCGCGACGACCATGGCCGCGCATCTGGCGAAGGTGTTCCCGGAGTTCCGGGTGGGCCTGGTGCACGGGCGCCAGAAACCGGAGGAGCGGGACGCGGCGATGCGCGCGTTTCGCGACAACACGTTGCAGATCCTCGTGGCGACGAGCGTGATCGAGGTCGGCATCGACGTGCCCAATGCCTCGGTGATGCTGATCGAGCACGCCGAGCGGTTCGGACTGGCGCAGCTGCACCAGCTGCGCGGCCGGGTGGGCCGGGGCGCGGCCGCCAGCCACTGTATTCTCCTCTCCGAAACCGGTGCGCCTCGGCTCAAGGCGTTCACGGAGACGACGGACGGATTCCGGATCGCCGAGCTCGACCTGCACGAGCGGGGCATGGGAGAGCTCGCGGGGGCCCGGCAATCTGGCGGGATGAGCCTGCGCTTCGCGAGCTTCGCCACCGATCTGGATCTGCTGGAGGCGGCGCGGCGGGGCGCCGCCGAGATCATCGCCCGCGATCCTGCGCTCGAGCGCCCGGAGCACGCGGCCTACAAGGCGAGCGTGGTGGCGCGATATGAGCGAGGGTTTGAGTTGTTTCGTGTAGGGTAGCTGAGCGCTAGAATGCGAGCCGGACCCCGAAGCGTGCGCCGTCCACCGTCGGTTCCGCCGTAACCTCGAGATTCGAGCCGTGGAAGGGGATATTGGGCGGGCTACCACCACCGTGCCGCAGGTCCAGGATGAACAGCGCGGCCGAGGTGAGCACCGAGATCTGCCCGACGATCATGCGGTTCCGGGCGCGGCGGTCGTAGTAGAGGGTCTGCCGGTAGAGCAGCTCGGCCTGGTATGCCGCGTAGCGCCCGTCAGCGGCCAGCTGACAGGCGGCGTTGTCCTGGCGGCACAGGTCGAGCAGCCGCTGCCAGCTGCGGTTTGCCGTGTCGTGCTCGTGTGCCGCCAGCAGGGTGAACCCTACCGCCGTCGCGGCGCTGAGCCACTTGCCGTAGCGGACGACGGGCCGCGTCCAGTTGTGCGACGTGCGCGGCGCGGGAGCGAGCGAATCCTGTGCGACGAGGCAGGGCGCACCCGCTGCTGCGACCACCAACGCCGCGCCGATCCGGAGGGGCGCCTTCACCGCAGCACCTCCACCATGCCGCCTCCGGAGACGAGAAACAGCTGACCGTCGCGTACCAGCGGCGGCTCCTCGATCGGCGCGCGACGCTGCAAGCGCCAGCGCACGGCGCCGTTCGCGCCGTTGACGAGCAGCACCTCCCCCGAGAGGCCGGCCACGAGCACGCCGCCTGCGACCGGGGTCGGGCCGGCGGTGGACGGAACCGCCAGCGTCACCCGGCGCGCCGCGTCCGGGGCGTCGAGCGGCACGTACCAGAGGGTGCCGCCGCCCGTCAAGGCGACCGCGGTATCGGAGTGCAGCGCCACGGCTCCGTAGACGGCGTCCTCCACGGTCCGGTCCCACGACACGGCGAGGGTGGGAAGCGATACGCCGAGCAGGTGGCCGGCGGTCGTCCCGAACACCAGGCGGCGGCCGTCGCACGCCGGCGCGGCGAGGACCGTGCCGGGCGTGGCGATTTCGGCGCGGACGGCGCCGGTCGTCGCGTCGAGCAGGAACAGGGAGTCGCCCAGCGTGGCGACGACGATGCCGTCCGCCGTCGGCACCGGCGTGGCGCGTGCGGCCCGGCCGACCGCTCGCTTCCAGCGCTGGATGCCGGTCGCGGCCGCGAGGGCCAGGACGTCGCCCGCGTCGGTGACGGCGATGACCAGGGAATCGGAGAGCGCGAGCGGCGCCGTGACGCCGGCGGTGCGCGCGGTCCACAGGGCCTTGCCGGTCCGCAGGTCGAGCGCGTAGACCCGTCCGTCCGGCACCGCCTGCGTGGCGACGAACACGCGCGTGCCCGCGATCAACGGACCGCCCGCGACCGTGCCCCGCACGCCGCGCCGCCACAGGCGCTGGCCCGACGCGCGGTCGAGCAGCACGACGGCGCGGTCCGATGTTCCGACAGCGATGACGGACGTGCCGATCGCGAGGGCGCCACGCACCGACCGGCCGGCGCTCATCCGCCATTGCGGTTGAGGATCGGCCGCAAGCGTCTCGGCCACCGACACGTCGTGGCGGGCAGAGCCCAGATACACGGGCCAGCCGCGCGCATCGGACTCCGGACCGAAGCGCGCGACCGGCACGCAGGCGATTGCGTTGACAGCCCACACGGCCGCCACTAGTATGGCGCGCCTATGCCGGAACCCCAACGCATCGAAGCACTCGGCGCGCTCGCCGGTCAAACCGTGACCGTGTGCGGATGGGTGATGACGACGCGCTCCTCGGGCAAGATCGCGTTCGTGACGCTGCGGGACGGCACGGGCTACCTGCAAGTGGTCCTCTCCAAGAAGGACATCTCCGACGCGGCCTGGGACACCTTCGGCCGGCTGACCCAGGAAACGTCGGTCCAGGTCACGGGCGCGGTCCGTGCCGATCCACGTGCCCCCGGCGGGGTGGAGCTGAGCGCTACCGATCTGCAAATCCTGGGGCCCAGTACGGACTTCCCGATCACGCCGAAAGAGCACGGGACGGCGTACCTGTTCGAGCATCGCCACCTCTGGCTGCGCAGCCGCCGTCAGGTCGCGATCGCGCGGGTGCGCCACGAGGTGATCCAGGCGATCCGCGATTTCTTCTACGAGCGCGGCTTCGTGCTGGTGGACACGCCGATCCTCACGGGATCGATCGGCGAGCATGCCGGCACGCTGTTCGCTACCGAGTACTTCGACCTGGGCAAGGCGTTTCTGGCGCAAACGGGCCAGCTCTACGTCGAGGCCGCCGCGGCCGCCCTCGGCAAAGTGTACTGCTTCGGCCCCACCTTCCGCGCCGAAAAATCCAAGACCCGCCGTCACCTGACCGAGTTCTGGATGGTCGAGCCGGAGGTGGCCTGGAACGACTCCGACGACAATATGCGCCTGCAGGAGCAGTTCGTGGCCTACATCGTCGGCCGCTGCCTCGAGCGCCGTCGCCCGGAGCTCGCCGAGCTGGAACGCGACACCGCTCCCCTGGAGCGTTGCACGCCCCCGTTTCACCGCATTTCCTACACCGACGCTGTAGAAAAGCTCAGGGGCCTGGGCGCCACCATGGAGTGGGGGCGTGATCTGGGCGGCGACGAGGAGACCCTCCTGGCCAAGCAGTACGACCGTCCCGTCATGGTCTACAACTACCCCCGGGCGGTCAAAGCCTTCTATATGAAGGAGAACCCGGCCGACCCCCGGACCGTCCTCAACAACGACATGCTGGCGCCGGAAGGGTACGGCGAGATCATCGGCGGCAGCCAGCGCGAGGACGACTACGACCGGCTGGCCCGCCGCATCCAGGAGGAAGGACTGCCGCTGGAGGCCTACGGCTGGTACCTCGATCTCCGCAAGTACGGCACGTTCGTCCACGCCGGGTTCGGCCTGGGTGTGGAGCGGACGGTCGCCTGGATTTGCGGCATCCCGCACATCCGCGAGGCGATCGCGTTTCCCCGCACTCTCTACAAGCTGTGGCCATGAGGGCGTCGCCGTGTTCGTGATCATCTGGGCGTTCACGGCGCGTCCCGGGCGCGAGCCGGAGTTCGAGCGCATGTACGCGGCCGATGGGGACTGGTCCCGGCTGTTCGCACGCAGTCCCGACTACCACGGCAGCGAGCTACTGTGTCACACGGCAGGCGGCGGGTACCTGACGATCGACCGCTGGAGCTCCAGCGCGGCGTTCGATGCGTTCCGGAACCGGTGGCAGCTGGAATACGAAGCGCTGGATCGCTTCTGCGAGGATATCACGGAGCGGGAGGCCCTCGTCGGCCGGTTCGAGACCCCCTGAGGGAGGGCTCAGGTTCCCTCTTTCACTTCCTCCCACAGCGTGTCCAGCTCGTCCAGCGTGGCCTCCCCCACTTCAACGCCGCGCTCCCGCGCGATGCGTTCCACGGCCTCGAAGCGCCAGCGGAACTTCTTGTTGGCGATCTCCAGCGCCTGGTTCGGATCGACGCCGAGTTTGCGCGACAGGTTCACGGCCGCGAAGAACAGGTCGCCCAATTCAATGGCTATGCGTTCCCGGTCGGAAGCCTCCCGCGATACCTCCTCCAGCTCGGCCATTTCTTCGCGCACCTTGGCCTGCGGTCCCTTTTCGTCGGGCCAATCGAAGCCCACGCCCGCGGCCCGCTCCTGCAGGCGCAACGCCATGAGCAGCGGCGGCAAATGCGGCGGCACGCCGGCGAACGCGCTGCGGCCGCTCGCCCCCGCCTCCGCCCGCTTGCTGCGTTCCCAGGAGTCACGCTGGGCCCCCCCAGCGGGGGATTGGCCGCCGAGCAGCCACGCATGGCGCCGTCGCATCTTCTGCTCCAGCGTGCGCACCACCGTCTCGGCGTCGAACTGACTGCGCTCTTCGGCGAGCACCAGCTGGAACGACAGGTGCAGCAGCATATCGCCCAGCTCCTCGCGCAGCTGCAGCGGATCGCCGCTCGCGATGGCATGGTCGAGCTCCAGCACCTCCTCGACCAGGTACGGGCGGAGCGAGTAGGGGGTCTGAGCCGCGTTCCACGGGGAGCGCTTCCGCAGCTCCCGTACGAGCGCCAGCACGCGTCCAAGCGCTGAATCGCCTTGCATTTAGCCTCCGGGCGGGGTATGATACCCGCTCCTTTGATGGAGTCAATGAGTGCGCCGCGCAGCCGCGCGTGGGTCGAGGTAAGCCTCGCGGCTGTGGTCGAAAACGCCCGCACGGTGGCGCGCACGGCGGGCAAGCGGCTCCTCCCGATCGTGAAGGCCAACGCGTACGGGCTCGGAGCCGTTCCTGTCTCCCGGGCGCTGGAAGCGGTCGATCCCTGGGGGTACGGCGTCGCCACGGTGGAGGAGGGCGCCGAGCTGCGCGCGGGGGGGATCGCACGTCCGGTCCTCGTGCTGCTCGCCGCGACGCCCGAGCGCTTCGCCGACTACCGGGAGGCGCGGCTCACGCCGGTGTTCGACTCCGCCCCGGCCCTCGCGGGCTGGCTCGACGAGGGAGGGGATGAGCCGTTTCATCTCGAGGTCGACACCGGGATGGCGCGCTGCGGGATCCGGTGGGACGAGCTGGCGCAGCAGGCGCAGCTCCTCGACACGCCGCGCTTCGAAGGCGCCTTCACCCAGCTGCACTCGGCGGAGTGCGCTGATGGGTCGGTGCAACGCCAGCTCGAGCGCTTTCACGCCGCGCTGGCCGGGCTGTCGCGGCCGCCTCGGCTGCGGCACGTCGCCAACAGCGCGGCCGCGATGACCACGCCGGCGGCGGCACTCGACCTGGTGCGGTCGGGAGTGTTCCTGTACGGAGGGTCCCCGGGGGGAGGAATCGCGCCGGGCCGGCCGGTCGCGAGTATCCGGGCACGCGTGGTGAGCGTGCGGCGCCTGCACGGCGGCGACACGGTGGGCTACAACGCCCGGTGGACCGCGTCGCGGGATACGACGATCGCGACCCTGGGCATGGGGTACGCCGACGGAGTGCCGCCGGCACTCGGGCCCGGAGGGCGCGGAATGGTACTGCTCGGCGGCACGCGCTGCCCCATCGTCGGGACGGTGTCGATGGACCTGGTGATGGTGGACGCCGGGGATCTGGCGGTGCGCGTGGGCGACGTTGCCACGCTGCTGGGCGAGGCCGATGGGCAGGCACTGACCCTGACCGAAGTGTCGGAGGCGAGCGGGGTACAACCGCGCGGCCTGCTGACGGGGTTGGGTCGCCGGCTGCCCCGGCTGTACGAATGAGGCGCGCAGCGATCATCGTCCTGGATGGGGTCGGCATCGGCGCCGCCCCGGACCAGGATGCCTACGGCGACGTCGGGTCGGACACCTTGGGGAACGTAGCGCAGGCGGTGGGTGGCCTGCGGCTCCCCAATTTGGAGCGGCTCGGGCTGGGATTGTGCCGGCCGCTGCGCGGCATGGCGCGGCCGGCGGCGCCGGGGGCGGCGCACGGCGTGGCGCTGCCGCGGAGTCACGGCAAGGACAGTACGACGGGGCATTGGGAGATCTGCGGCGTGCTGCTGGAGCGGGCCTTCCGCACCTATCCGGAAGGGTTTCCGGTCGCGCTGCTGGAGGAGTTCTCGCGCCGTACCGGCCGCGGATGGCTCGGCAACAAGGCGGCGTCGGGCACGGCGATCATCGACGAGCTCGGCGCCGAGCACCAGCGCAGCGGGAAGTGGATCGTCTACACCTCGGCGGACTCGGTCTTTCAGGTGGCCGCGCACGAGACCACGGTGCCGCTGGCCGAGTTGTACCGGGCGTGCGCCACCGCACGCGAGTTGCTGATCGGGGAGCACGCGGTGAGCCGGGTGATCGCCCGGCCGTTCGAGGGAACGCCCGGAGACTACCGGCGGACGGCGCGGCGCAAGGATTTCTCGATCGAGCCGGTGGGCACGACGCTGCTCGACCGGCTCGCGGAGGCGGGACTGGAGCGCGTCGGCATCGGCAAGGTGGACGACCTGTTCGCGGGGCGGAACATCGCGAGCGAGCACACGCCCACCAACGGCGACGCCTACCGGCTGATCGAACGGGCGCTCGACACGCTGGAGACGGGGTTCATTTTCGTGAACGTCATCGAGTTCGACCAGACGTGGGGGCACCGCAATGACGTCCCGGGGTTTCATCAGGGGCTGTTGGAGCTGGATGCCTGGATACCACGTCTCGAGGCGCGGATGCGGGAGGACGACCTGATCATCATCACCGCGGACCACGGCAACGATCCGACCACGCCGTCCACCGATCATTCGCGCGAGGCGGTGCCGGTGCTGGCGCTGGGGCCGCGCGTCCGTCCGGTGAGCGTGGGGGAGCGCGCGACGTTCGCCGACCTCGGCGCCACGGTGGGCGAGTATTTCGGTGTCGCACCGCTCGTCGCGGGGCGGTCGTTCCTCCCGGAGGTCTGGGCATGAGCGACGAATTGGTGCGGCGGGCCCAGGCCGTGATGGAGAACGCGTACGCGCCGTACAGCAATTTTCACGTCGGCGCGGCGATCGAGGCCGACGACGGGTCGATCCACGTGGGCTGCAACGTCGAGAATGCGTCGTACGGGCTCACCATCTGCGCCGAGCGGATGGCCGTCGGCGCTGCGGTGGCGGCGGGGAAGCGGCACCTGGTGCGGATCGCGGTGGCCAGCGCGGTCGAGCCGCCGGCCACGCCGTGCGGAGCCTGCCGGCAGCTGCTGGCCGAGTTCGGGCTCGACCTGGAGATCATCGCGGCGGGTCCCACGAGTCGGCGGCGCTGGCGGCTGCGCGACCTCCTGCCCGAGGCATTCACCCGGGAGGCGCTCGCATGAGCGGGCGCGACCTGCGGCGCGGCGCCGTGGTGCTGGCGGTCGGGGGGCTGGCGGCACTGGCGTGCTTCGAAAACCCGACCTCGCCGGCGCAGTGCCCCACGTTTTGTCCCGTCGGCGGGCTGGAGACCGTCGAGTCGCTGCTCTCGACGGCGATCGAGCGGGACTCCTCGTTCGCGGGTTACGTGCAGGCGCATCAGGCGCCGGTGCTGATCGCGTCGAGCGTCCCGGGAGTGCAATCCCGGCCGATCTGGGTCTCCCTTCCCATCGACACCCGATTCCGCATCGACACCGGGACCGACACGACGACCGGCCCGATCGTGGTGGACTCGATGAAGCTCACCGTGACGGTGCTTCGGGCGGACACCGCCGCGGTTCACAACCTGCGGCTCTCGTTCTATCAGTTGCCCGTGGGAATCGACACCGCGACGACCTTCGCCGGCCTGGCGACCGCGTTCGCGGGGACGCCCCTTCGAACCGTGAATGTGGACAGCCTGGCGGCGCTTTCCAGCCGCCGCGACACCGTCACCGGCGACACCGTGCTCGCGCTCGACTCGGCGCACAACCGGGTGGCGCTGCGGCTCAAGTTCACCGGAAGCCAGACGGGCTTCAGCGCGGCGGACAGCGGGAAGCTCGCTCTGGGGGTGATCGCCACCGGCGACAACCCTCCGAGTATCGCGCTGGGATCCGTGGAGACCGGGTTGGGAGCCACCGCCTGGTGGTTTTATCGCGTCGATTCGGCGGGGAAGCTGATCCGGCCGGATTCGCTGCCGCTCAAGGCGCCGGATTCGCTTCCTGCCCCGCCGAGTTTCGATTCCTTCGTGTTCGACGCGCCGCCGGTGACGCTGGACTCGAACCTCACGGTGGGCGGCGTGCCCTCGATTCGCTCGTTGCTGCGGTTCAACCTGCCGCGCGGACTGCGTGATTCGACGCAGATCATCCGGGCGACCCTGCAGCTCGTGCCGGCCGGCGCCGCAGTGACCACCACCGATTCGGTCTTCCTGCGCGTGAAGCGACTGCTCGCGGACCTCGGCGCGAAGTCGCCCGTGGTGGTCGATACGCTCGTCGCCAGCTCCCCGCCGTTCGCCGGAGTCCCGTCCGATACGGTGCGCATCGAGATGACGACCCTGTTTCGCCTGTGGCAGGCCGACACGAACGCGGTGACCGCGGTCTATCTCAGCCTGCTCAGGCTCGACCGGGTCGACTCGATCCACCTGTCGGGCGACGAGGCCGGCACGCTCGCGGCGCTGCGACTCTTCTCTTCGCGTTCGTCGGCCTTCCGTCCCTCGGTTCGCCTCACATACGTGCCGCGCGTGAAATTCGGAGCCCCGTGACGATGACCTATCGGATACTCCCCGGGCTGGCAGCCCTGCTCGCCGGGGCCGCGGCGGCGTCCCTCCAGGGCCAGGATTCCCCCTTCGGCATCAATGGCCTCGGGACGCCCGGCCGCTTCGAGAGCGCCCGGGCCCGCGCCACGGGCGGCGCGTTCGCGGCCTTCGATCCGTTGTCCGCCCTCACCGATGCGTCGATCGCGGGTCTGGGGCGGCTCACCGCAATCGCCACCGGGACGACGTCGTATCTGTCGGATGATCTGGGCGGCGCGAGCGCCTCGCGACGGGCCTCGCGGTTCCCCCTGTTCCAGGTCGGCGGCCCGGCCTGGAGCCGGGTCGTGCTGGCCGCCGGGGTTTCGACCTACCTCGACCGCACCTTCCACGTCGAGATCGAAGACACCGTCACGCTCGCCGGATCACGACAGGCCATCACCGACAACCTGTCGGGAGACGGGGGCGTCACCGACATCCGCGTCGTCGCGGCCCGGCGGTTCGGGCGCCTCACGCTCGGCGCCGGATTGCACCTGTTGTCGGGGTCGACTCGCTTCCAGTTCGTCCGCAACTTCACCGACACGTCCTCCTACGGCGATGTGGCCCAGACCGGTGAAGTCGCCTACCGGGGCTCCGGGGGCTCGGCCAGCGCGATCCTGACCGTGGGCCGGCAGCTGGAGCTGGCCGGATTCTGGCGCATCGACTCTCGGCTGCGCAGTGAGGAGAACGGGGAAAAGGTCGCCACGAACGATCTCCCCACGACGTACGGAGGTGCGATCCGCTGGCGGCCGGCGCCGGAAGCGGCGGTCGCGGCATCGGTGACGTACCGGGGGTGGGCCAGCGCCGCGGATTCGAATGCCTACAACACCACCGGCTGGTCGGCGGGTGCGGAGTTCGGCCGCACTGTGCCACTGCGAGTCGGGGTGCGTGGCGGGACATTGCCGTTCGGGCCGGGCGGCCGGGCGCCGCGCGAGACCGCCTTTGCCGCCGGCACGGGACGCGTGTTCGCGGGCGGGCGCGGCATCATCGACGTGACGGTCGAGCGCCTGCGGCGCACCGGCGCCGGGCTGACCGAGACGGCGTGGACGGTCCTGTTCGGCGTCGCCGTCCGGCCGTGAACGTCTACTTCCATACCTTCGGCTGCAAGGCCAACCAGTACGACACCGAGCGCGTCCGCCAGGCGTTCGCCGACGCCGGCGTGAGCGTGGTGGACGCGCCCGAAGCCGCCGATCTCGCGGTGGTCAATTCCTGCACCGTGACGCACGAGAGCGAGGCGAAACTGCGCCGGTACGTGCGGCGGCAGGCGCGCGCCGGCCGGGACGCGATCGTGATGGGCTGCGCCGCCGCGCTGGACGACGGGACCCTCGCCGCGCTCCCCGGTGTGCGCGCCGTGGTGGGTGGCGCCGATCCGCTGCCGGTGCTGCGCGCGGCGGGCGTGGCCGTCGAGCGCGTGGATCCCGTCTTGCGCCGATTCAACGCGGGCGCGCGCGGCTGGCTCAAGATCCAGGACGGTTGCGACGAGCACTGCACCTTCTGCGCGACCACGGTCGCCCGGGGGAGCAACCGGTCGCGGCCGGTCGAGGAAATCGTCGCGGAGGCGCGCGCCCTCGCGGTGCATCACGCGGAGCTCGTCCTCACCGGGGTCCACATTGGCACCTACGGAAGGGACGGGGGACGAGGGACGGGGGACGGGGTGACTTTGGGCGCCCTCCTCGAGGCGTTGGTGAGCGCGGTTCCCGGTGTGCGCTTCCGGCTTTCGTCGGTCGAGGCGACCGAGGTGGACGATCGGCTCGCACGGCTGCTGATCGAGGCGCCGCGGCACGTCGCCCCGCACCTGCATGCGCCGCTGCAGTCCGGGGCCGACCGCCTGCTCAAGCGCATGGGGCGGCACTGGTACACGGCGGCCTCGTACCGGGCGCGCATCGAGTGGCTCGCCGAGCGGTTGCCGGTGTTCGGCCTGGGGGCCGATGTGATCGCGGGGTTTCCCGGAGAGACCGCCGCCGACCACGACGCCACGTTCACGCTCCTCGACACGCTGCCGTTCACCTACCTGCACGTGTTTCCCTTCAGCGTGCGACCGGACGCGCCGGCGGCCCGGATGGCGGCGCGGGTGCCGGAAGCGGTCGTGCGGGACCGGGCGCGGGAGCTGCGCGCGCTGGGTGACGCCAAGGCCGCCGCCCACCGGACGCTGCGCCACGGCGCGCGGGCCGACGGCGTGGTGTGCGGACGTGCGGACGGCCGCGTGGATGTGCTGACGGAGGACTACCTCTCGGTCTATCTTTCGAGCCACGCCTGGGACGGACGCCCCCGGCTGGACGTGACCGTGGATTGAACGTGCCGCGCATCTACATCGAAACCTACGGCTGCCAGATGAACGTCGCGGACTCCGAGCTCATGCTCGGGGCGCTGGGGCGGGAGGGGTACGTCCGGACCGACGATCCGGCGGCGGCGGACGTGCTGCTGGTCAACACGTGTGCGGTGCGCGACCACGCCGAGCAGCGCGTGCTGGGCCGCATGGGCGAGTTGAAGCGCTACAAGCGCCCCGGCGGGGTGCTCGGGGTCGTGGGGTGCATGGCCCAGCGTCTCGGGCCCAAACTGCTGGAGCGCGTCCCTCAGGTCGATCTGGTCATCGGCCCCGACGGATACCGTGGCCTGCCCGAGCTGATCGCACGGGCTCGCGGCGGGGAGCGCAGCGCGGACGTCGCGTTCCGGAGCTGGGAGCATTACGAGGACGTCCCGGCGGTGCGGGGAGACGCGGTCTCGGCGTTCGTGACGGTGCAGCGTGGCTGCGATTATCGGTGCACCTTCTGCGTGGTTCCGATGACGCGCGGGCCGGAGCGCAGCCGCAAGTTGGAGGACGTGGTGGGCGAGATCGGGAGTCTCGCCGCCCGGGGCACCTCCGAGGTCACGCTCCTTGGCCAGACGGTCAACAGCTACCACGACGGCACGCACGACTTCGCCGACCTGCTGCGCGCGGCGGGCGCGGTCTCGGGCATCCGGCGCGTGCGCTTCACCTCGCCTTATCCCACGGATTTCACCGACCGGGTCCTTTCGGCCATCGCCGAGACCGGGGCGGTGTGCGAGCACGTGCACCTGCCGGTGCAGAGCGGCAGCTCCCGCGTGCTCAAGCGCATGCTGCGCCGCTACACGCGCGAGCGCTACCTCGAGGTGGTGGACGCCTTGCGCGCGGCCGTACCGGGCATCGCGCTCACGACCGACATCATCGTCGGCTTCCCCGGCGAAACCGAAGCCGACTTCGCCGAGACGCTGTCGCTGGTCGAGCAGGTGGCGTTCGACGACGCCTACACGTTCAAGTACTCCGTGCGCGAGGACACGCCCGCGGTCCGCCTCAAGGATCACGTGCCCGACGCCGTGGCGGGCGAGCGGCTGGAGCGGCTCGTCACGCTGGTCCGCGCCGTGGCCCGTCGCCGGAACATGGACCTGGTGGGCACCACGCACGAGGTGCTGGTCGAAGGACGCGCCAGGCGCGGCGGCCTGCTGCAGACCCGCACGCGCACCAACAAGGTGGCGCTGGTCGACGGGCCCGATGGCTGGATCGGGACTTACCGGCGGGTCCGGTTCACCGGCACGACCGGGTCCACCTTCACCGGGTGGCCGGCGGAACAGGAGGCGGCGCTCGTGGGGTAACGAACGTCACCATGGAAGCGACGCAGAAGGAGTACGAGCGCCTGCGGGCGCAGTACCCCGAGTTCTGCGGCTGCGACACCTGTCGGGGCGACGTCCTGGTGTACGCCCTGAACCGGTTGTCGCCGCACTACGTGTCCACGCGGGCCGGCGAGATCCTCACGGGCATCACGATGGGGACCGATCAGGAGACCGCGAAGCTCACCGTCATCCTGATCGAGGGCTTCCGGCGCGTGGCACTGGCGCCGCGCTGCGGAGCGAAACCGGTTACGCTCGCGTAACCGCGTAGGCGGCGGTGCGCCCGCCGCTCATGTGGATCGCCATCGGCTTCGGGGCCGGCCTCTGGGCCGGCCTCAGGTCTTTTGGGGATGGGGGAGGAGGAGCGTGGGAGGTGGGGGCCCCGGTGCTGGTGGGGGCCCTGCTCGTGGCGCGACGGACGCCCGTGGCAGCCGCGATGGGAGTCGCGGCGATTGCCGGGCTCCTCTGGGGCGGGGCGGCGGTGGGGCGGCGGGAGGCGACATGCGCAGGAATCTGGGGACGAGGGACGAGGGACGGGGGACGCGTGGCGCACGGGGCGATCGTGCGGCTGCTCGATCGCGCCTCGGACGACGGCGGCATCGTCGAGGCGGAGGTGCGGGGCGGCCCGTGCCGCGGAGCGCTCACGTTGCGCTGGCCCGGTGGGAAAGCGGCGGCGGGCGGGACCACGTGGCTCGTGGCGGGACCCTACGTTGGAGACGCGGCCCGCGGACTCCTGCGCGTCCGGTCCACCCGTCTGCTCGATGGCACGCGACGCGGAAGGGGCGGCCTGCGTGATCGAATTGCGGGACGCAGCGCCGCACTGTTCGGCGCCCGCGCGCCGCTGGTGGACGCGCTCGTCATCGGGCGCACCGCCGACGTCGACTCCGAGCTGCGCGAGCGCTATGCCCGATCCGGCCTCGCGCACATCCTCTCGATCTCCGGATTGCACGTCGGCTTCTTCGCCGCCTGGCTGGCGTTGCTGCTGCGCCTGGCCGGCGTTCCCCCGCGCCCGCGCCTCGTCTGCGAGGGCGTAGCGGTGTTCGCCTACTGCTGGGTGATCGGCTTCCCCGCGCCCGCCACGCGCGCGGGGTTGATGCTCGCGCTGGACGGCGTGGCCCGGTGGCGCCAGCGCGTCGTGGCGCCGCGCGGTACGGTGGCACTGGCGGCGCTCGTGGTGCTCCTTGCCGATCCCTGGGCCATCCGCTCTGTCGGGGCCTGGCTCTCGGTGTCGGCGATCGCCGCGGTCATCTGGGCCGGCCGGGCCGTCAGCGGTCCGCCGCCACTCAAGCTGGTCGCTCCCGCCGCCGCCGCCACCCTCGTCACCGCGCCGATCACCGCATACGCCTTCGGCACGGTAGCACCGATCGGCGTGATCGCGAATCTGGTGGCGATCCCGCTCGGGTCCATCGCCGTCCCCGGCATGATTTTCGCGCTGGGGCTGTCGAGCCTCGTGCCTGCCCTCGGCGCCTTGCTCGCGGCCGGTTCCGGCGCAACGCTCGCGCTGCTCGATCTGGTGGCCGCCACCGCGGCGCGCGTCCCCGGTGGTCATGTGATCTCGATGCCGGGATGGCCGGCGGCGATCGCGTGGACTGGGGTGCTCGCCGTCGCCTGGTGGCTCTGGACCTCGCCGCGCCGCCACTGGGTCGTCGCCGGCCGGGTTGCGCTCATCGCCGCCGCGCTCGCCTGGGGCTCGTTCCTGGCGCGCGCGCCCCGTGACAGCGACGGCGTTCTCACCGTACATTTTCTCGACGTCGGGCAGGGCGACGCTGCGGCGCTGCGCACACCGGCCGGGCATTGGGTGTTGATCGACGGGGGCCCGCGGACCCCGCAGGGCGATGCCGGGCGGCGGGTCGTGCTGCCGTTCCTGCGGCGGCTCGGCGCCGGCGCGCTGGCCCTGGTGGTGGCCACGCACGGCGACGCGGATCATCTGGGCGGGTTGCCCGCCGTGGTCGAAGCGTTGCCGCCCAGGGTCGTGCTCGAGCCGGGGGAGCCGCTGGGGCGGCCCCTGTACCTGGAGTTCCTCGCCGATGTGGAGCGCGCCGGCGCGACCTGGCACCCGGCGCGGACCGGCGACCGGGTCGAGCTGGACGGCGTGACGTTTCAGGTGCTGAGCCCCGACAGCGGGTGGGCCGCCCAACAGGAGGATGTGAACGAACAGAGCGTCGTGCTGCTGGTGACCTATGGGGCGACCCGGTTGCTGTTCATGGGGGACGCCGGGGTGCCGGTGGAGGCACGGCTGGCCCGTCAGGTGGGCCGCGTGGACTTGCTCAAGGTGGGACACCACGGCAGCCGCACGGCGACCTCCGAGGAGTGGTTGAGCGAGCTGGCGCCGGCCGAGGCGGTGATCAGTGTGGGGGCGCATAACACCTACGGGCATCCGGCGCCGGAGGTGCTGGCCCGACTCCTGCAGCACCATGTGACGACGCTGCGGACCGATCAGCTGGGTACGATCACTTTCACCACCGACGGCCACCGTGCACTCATCGACTT
>DATICZ010000059.1:0-8174 GCA_035456525.1 Gemmatimonadales bacterium | reverse complement strand
GAGGGGCTCGCGGCCGCGTCCCCGCTGGCCGACGCGGTGTTCGCGCTGCAGGCCCTGGGCAGCCTGCCCATCATCCTCGCCGGCTCCGACGAGCAGAAGCGCCGCTGGGTCGGCGCCGCGCTCGCCGGCGAGGCGATGGCCGCGTTCGCCATGACCGAGCCGGATGCCGGGTCCGACGTCGCGGCCATCGCCACCACGGCGCGCCGTGACGGGGATACGTACGTCCTCGACGGCACGAAGACGCTGATCTCCAACGCCGGGATCGCCGACTTCTACGTCGTGTTCGCGTCCACCGACGCCGCCGCCGGCAACAAGGGCCTGTCCGCCTTTCTCGTTCCCGCCGACGCCGGCGGTCTCCACTTCCTCCGGCCGCTGGTGCTCGCCGCGCCCCATCCCCTGGGGGAGATCCAGCTCGTCGCCTGCCGCGTGCCCGTGACCAACCGCCTGGGCGCCGAAGGGGAGGGGTTCAAGCTCGGGCTTGCGACGCTCGACCGGCTCCGCCCCACCGTGGGGGCCGCCGCCTGCGGCATGGGCGCGCGGGCCCTCGCCGAGGCCCTGCGGCACGCTGCGGAGCGCCACCAGTTTGGACGGCCGCTGGCCGCGCAGCAGCTGATCCAGGAGAAGCTCGCCCGCATGGCCACGGACCTGGTCGCCGCCCGGCTGCTCGTTTATCGCGCCGCGTGGGAAAAGGATCGCGGCGCCGAACGGATCACCACCGAAGCCGCCATGGCGAAGGCCTTCGCCACCGAGGCGGCGCAGCGCGCCGTGGACGACGCGGTCCAGATCCTGGGTGGCCGCGGCGTGCTCGCCGATCACCCCGTGGACCGGCTGTACCGCTCGGTGCGCAGCCTGCGCATCTACGAGGGGACGACCGAGATCCAGCACCTCGTGATCGCCGGCCAGCTGCTGAAATGAAAGTCGTCTCGATCGGTGGCGGTCCCGCGGGCCTCTACGCGGCCATCCTCCTGAAGAAGGCCGACCCGTCGCACGACGTGCTGGTCGTCGAGCGCAACCGGCTGGACGACACCTTCGGCTTCGGCGTGGTGTTTTCCGAAGCGACCCAGGAGAACCTGCAGCAGGCCGACCCCGAGACATTCGACGAGATGGCCCGCCGCTCCGCCCGCTGGGACGACATCGAGATCCACTACCGGGGGCAGCTGCTCCGCTCCGGCGGCCACGGCTTCTCCGGACTGTCGCGACGCGCCATGCTCGAGATCCTGGCGCGCCGGGCGACGGAGCTGGGCGTGCGCCTCGAGATCGGCATCGAGGTGACGGATCTCGCTCCCTACCTCGAAGCCGATCTCGTGCTGGCGGCCGACGGGGCCAACAGCATCGTGCGCGACCGCTACGCCGCGACGTTCCGCCCCACCATCGACTGGCGCCCCAACCGCTTCGTCTGGCTCGGCACCACGCGCCCCTTCCCTGCCTTCACCTTCTACTTCAAGGCCGATCGCCACGGGCTCTGGCGTGTCCATGCGTACCAGTACGAACGCGGGGCGTCGACCTTCATCGTGGAAGCGCGCGAGGAGACCTGGCGCGCAGCGTGTCTCGACCGCGCCAATGAGCACGAAACGATCGCCTTTTGCCAGGAGTTGTTCGCCGAAGAGCTCGCCGGACACCGGCTGCAGCGCAACCGCTCCATCTGGCGCAGCTTCGGCACCGTGCGCAACGAGTGCTGGCACCACGAGAACATCGTGCTGATCGGCGACTCGGCGCACACCGCGCATTTCTCGGTCGGCTCGGGCACGAAACTCGCCATGGAGGACGCGATCGTGCTGGTGCGCGCGCTGGGCAACACCGCCGACCTGCCGGCGGCGCTCGTGGCGTACGAGACCGAGCGGCGGCCCGTGGTCGAGAGCCTGCAGCGCGCCGCCCAGGTGAGCCTGCAGTTCTTCGAGAATACCGAGCGCTACATGGACCAGGAGCCGGTCCAGTTCGGATTCAATCTGCTCACGCGGTCGCTGCGCATCACCCACGACAACCTCAAAGTCCGCGACGCGCGGTTCGTGACCGGCGTGGATCGCTGGTTCGCGGAGCGTGCCGCCCGCCAGGCGCGCGTCGCGGTGCCGCTCGACCCGCCACCGCCGCCGCTGTTCACGCCGTACCGGCTGGGGGAGCTGCTGCTCGAGAACCGCTGCGTCGTCTCTCCCATGTGCCAGTATTGCGCCGAGGACGGCGTGCCCAACGACTGGCATCTCGTCCACCTGGGGACGCGCGCGCTGGGCGGCGCGGCGCTCGTGTTCACCGAAATGACCGACGTGTCCCGCGAAGCGCGCATCTCACTCGGCTGCACCGGGATGTACACGCCCGAGCACGTCGTGGCCTGGCGCCGCATCGTGGACTTCGTTCACGACAACACCCGGGCGAAGATCGGCATCCAGCTGGGGCACGCGGGGCGCAAGGCCGCCACCAAGAAGATGTGGGAGGGCGATAACGAGCCGCTCGAGGAGGGGGCGTGGCCGATCATGGCGGCGTCGCCCATTCCCTACTACCCGCACAGCCAGGTGCCCCGGGAAATGGATCGCGGCGACATGGACGCCGTGGTCGCGGCGTATGCCCGTGCGACGCGCATGGCCGACGAGGCCGGGTTCGACGCTCTGGAGCTGCACTACGCGCACGGCTACCTGCTCGCGGGATTCATCTCCCCACTCACCAACCGGCGCCGGGACGAGTACGGGGGCCCGTTGCCACACCGCATGCGGTTCCCGCTCGAGGTGTTCGACGCCGTCCGCGCCGCCTGGCCCAAGGCCAAGCCCATCTCGGTGCGCATCTCCGCCGTCGACTGGGCCCCGGGCGGGATGGAATCGCAGGACGCGGTGGACGTCGCGCGGCTGCTCCGGGAGCACGGCTGCGACATCCTCGACGTCTCGGCAGGCCAGACGGTGGCCGACCAGCGGCCGGTGTACGGCCGGCTGTTCCAGACGCCGTTCGCCGACCGCATTCGCCACGAGGCGGGGATGCCGGTCATGACGGTCGGCAACATCTCCAGCTTCACCGACGTCAACACCATCCTCGCCGCCGGCCGCGCCGACTTGTGCGTGCTGGCGCGGGCGCATCTCTATGATCCGTACTGGACCCGTCACGCCGCCCAGGCGCTCGGGTGGCCGATGGAGTGGCCGGACCAGTACCACACGCTCGATCGCTACAAACCGCGCTTCATCTAGGGACGAACCATCATGGCCGTGACCTACGCGAGTTACCTGCGGCTCGACGAGCTGCTCGCCCTGCAGCGCCCGCACGAGGGAGCGCTCGAGCACGACGAGACGCTGTTCATCATCATCCATCAGGTGTACGAGCTGTGGTTCAAGGAACTGCTCCACGAGCTCGACCACCTGACGCGTCTGCTGCGCGACAACGCGACCCCGCAGGCCCTGCACACCCTCAAGCGGATTCTCACCGTCCTGAAGGTGCTGGTCGCACAGATCGACATCCTGGAGACCATGAACCCCCTCGGGTTCCTCTCCTTCCGGGACCGCCTGGAATCGGGCAGCGGCTTCCAGTCGTTCCAGTTCCGCGAGCTCGAGTTCGTACTCGGACTGAAGCAAGTGAGCGCGGTGGAGCGCTACCCCGACGGCAGCCCGCACCGCGAGCGGGTGGAGCGGCGCTACAACGAGCCGGGGCTGTGGGACGCGTTCCTCGTCTTCCTCCAGCACCACGAGTATCCGGTCCCACGGGCGCTGCTCGAGCGCGATCTCACGCGGCCGATCGAGCCGAGCCCCGAGCTGCAGCGCGTCCTGATCCAGGTGTACCGCGCCGACCCCACCGTCACGGCGGTGTGTGAGCGGCTCATCGATCTCGACGAAGGCTTCATGGAGTGGCGCTATCGCCACGTGAAGATGGTGCAGCGCACGATCGGGACGCGGCGCGGCACGGGCGGCTCCGCGGGCGCGGACTACCTCCTGACGACCCTCAACCGGCCCGCGTTCCCCGACCTGTGGGAGATCCGCACCGAGCTGTGACCATCACCGCGCACGCGCTCTACGCGTCCCCCAACGCGCTGGCGCAGCACTACTCCCGCTTTCGTGTCGCCGAGCGGCTGCTCTTGACGGGCCACTCGCACCAGGCGTGGCCCGACGTCGGGTTTGCGGCGCAGCAGCAGGCGTGGCTCGACGCCGCCGAGCTGGTGGACGACAAATGGGACCGGGCCTTCGCGATGGCCGACCGGGTACGCGCCGGATTCGCCCGGCTGCTCGAGGATCCCGGGGGGGACATCGCCCTCGGCGTGAACACGCACGAGCTGGTGGTGCGCTTCCTCTCAGCGCTGCCGCTGGCCAAGCGACCCCGTCTCGTCACGACCGACGGCGAGTTCCACACCGTCCGGCGCCAGCTCGACCGGCTTCACGAGGAAGGGATCGAGGTGGTACGCGTACCGGCTCGACCGGCGCACCAGCTGGCCGAGCGGCTCGCCCGGATGGTGACCGATCGGACCGCGGCGGTGCTGGTGTCGGCCGTGCTGTACGAAAACGCTCATATCGTGCCGAACCTGGGATTCACACTGGAAGCATGCCGGCGCTTCGGCGCGGAGCTGCTGGTGGACGCCTACCACGCCCTCAACGTCGTGCCGGTCTCCCTCGCGGCGGAGCGCCTGGAGGGCGCCTACGTCGTCGGCGGCGGCTACAAGTACTGCCAGCTGGGCGAGGGCAACGCCTTCCTCCGCGTGCCGCCGGACTGCGCCCTGCGGCCCGTGGTCACGGGGTGGTACAGCGAATTCTCCCTGCTCTCCTCTCCCCCGCTTTCGGGGCCGGTCCCCTACGGCCGCGGGCCCGCCCGCTTCGCCGGCGCGACCTACGATCCCACGAGCCATTACCGGGCGGCGGCGGTGTTCGACTTCTTCGAGCGACAGGGGCTCACGCCGGGGCTCCTGCGCGAGGTCAGCCAGCATCAGGTGGGCCTGCTGGCGCACGAGTTCGACCATCTCGACCTGGACCGCACGGTGATCAAGCGCGATCGCCGCTCGGTGCCGCTCGAGGCGACGGGCGGGTTCCTGGCGCTGTACGCCCCCCGCGCCCGCGAAATCTCGGAAGACCTGCGCCAGCGCGGCGTGTGGACGGATTATCGCGGCGATACCCTGCGGCTCGGACCGGCGCCCTACCTGAGCGACGACCAGCTCCGGGACGCCGTCGCGCGGCTGCAGGAGACGGTCGCCGCCGTCGGCCGCTGACGGCTTGCGGACGGCGCGCTTTCGCGGCGCCTTGCCGAGCAGTGCATCTTGAGCGTCATGTCCGAATCCCTCCGGGTCGTGTCGGGGCCCCAGTACCGCACGGGCGTGACTGCCGCCGGAGAGCGGCTGGCAAGACCGCAGCGCTATTCCTCCAAGCTCGCCCTGGTGCTTCCCGGTGGCGGCGCACGAGCGGCGTACCAGGTCGGGGTGCTCGCCGCCCTGGCAGAACGGCTGCCGGAGCTCGAATTCCCGATTCTCACCGGCGTCTCCGCCGGTGCGATCAACACGATCTACCTCGCGGCCTATCCGGGACAGCTCGCCCAGGCCGTCGCCGGATTGCAGGTCGCCTGGGGACGGCTCACCACGGAGCAGGTGTTCCGCGTGCGCCCCGGAAGCCTGGTGGGAGCCGCGGCACGCTGGTTCCTCGCCTCCCTGCTCGGACGGCGCACGGGACCCACGCCCGCTCGCGGCATCCTCGACACGCAGCCGCTGCGCGAGTTTCTCGAAGCGACGGTCGACGTGCGCGGCATCCAGGCGAACATCGACGCCGGACGGCTGCGCACCGCGGCGCTCACGGCGACGGCGATCAACTCGGGCCGCTCCGTGACGTTCATCCAGGGCCGTAGCGACGAGCCGGCCTGGGAGGGACTCAAGCACGCCGGCCTGCGCACACCGCTGCGGCTCGAGCACGTCATGGCGTCGGCGGCGATCCCGATTCTGTTCCCTGCCGTGCCCCTGATCGGGGAGTTCTTCTGCGACGGGAGCGTCGGCCAGGCCGCACCGCTCGGGCCGGCGATTCGCCTCGGCGCACGAGCGGCATTCGTGATCGGGCTGAAGACGCGCTACCGGGACGTGCGCCCCGCTCCCGCCACCCAACCATATCCCAGCGTGGCGGAGGTTTCCGGCCTGCTGCTCGATACCATCTTTCAGGACCAGTTGGAAGCGGATGCGGATCAGCTGGCGCGCATCAATAGCCTGCTGGATGCGCTGCCGGCGCACACGCCGGCGCCGCAGTCCCTGCGGCCGGTGGACCTCCTCGTGCTGCGCCCGCGCCGCGACCTGGCCACCCTCTCGCGCGGGCTCTCGACCACCCTGCCGAAACAGGTGCGGCGGATCGTCGACGGGATCGGCGGCCGGCGCGAAGGGGCGGCGGAGTTTCTCAGCTATCTGCTGTTCGAGCCGGAGTTCACGTCGCAGCTCGTGGAGCTCGGGTACGAGGACCTCGGCGCGCAATGGCCCGAGATCGAGCGATTCTTCGCGAAGCTCGAGCGCCGGCCCGACGCCACTGACTGAGCCGCCTTCGCCTCGGTTCACGCTGCCGCTTACACGAAGCGGGCGGCCCGGTCATCTGGAGCCGCCCGCCGCGTCCGACTGCTTACATCACACCTAGGCACACCCGATCTGCGTCCGGATCTCCTGGGCCGAGGTGATCAGAGCCTGACCCGTTGCCGAGCTCAGCTTCTTGGCCTTGATGCTGGCGGTCACCTGATTCACGAACGCCTTGAGCTGCTTGCAGGCATCGGTGGTCAGGCCGTTGTTCAGACTGGTCATGGCGGCGGACAGCTTGGTCACCATGCCGTCCCCACGGTCCGCGCCCAGCTGGCCCTGCGAGACCAGCGTGGTCACTTCGTCCATCAGGGATTGAATGGCCTCCTGCGGAGTGGGCGGATTGGGTTGCGTCACCGTGATGTTGACGGAAGCCTGGTCGGTGTCTTCACGCTCGTCCCGGACTTCGAGTGTGACCGTGTACTCCCCGGCCTCGGTATACGTGTGACAGGTATTCTCGCCGAACGGGTAGAACCCTTCTCCGAAATCCCACCAGTATTCCAGCGGTCCCCCTTCCGGGTCGTATGAGCTCTGGGCGTTGAAGCAAACCTGCTCCCCGACCTGCACCGTGGTCTTGTCCTCCTCCACTGTTATGCCGGCATCGGGGAGCTGGTTCACTACCGCGTGCACTTCAAGGCGGGCCTCGTCGAACTCCGGATCGACCGCGGGCTGGCTGCACTCGGGCACCTCTTCCGTCTCACCCTGTACGCAGACCTTCAGGGTCAGGACGTAATCGGCGGGGTCCGTAGCGGTAAAGGTCGTGTTTTGGGACGTCGCGTCCGAGAAGCTGTACTGCGCATCCACCGGGGACTCAACCGCCCACTCCCAGGAAACGACCGGGCGACCATTGAGGTCTGTGTACCCCCCGGAGAGCTCCAGAGCCTGGCCGGTGTACAGCAACGGAACGTTCTCATGTTCAATAGTCGCAGTCACGCCTGCGACTCCCAGAGGACCGATGTTGGCTCGTGGCTTCGTCGTGGCCAGCGGCTCGGTGGGCCGCTCCGTACACCCGGCGAGCAGGACGCCGCTCCAAGCGAGCGCCAGCGCCGTCGCCGTCAACCGCGTGTTCATATCTCCTCCACGAAAACGAGAATCGCCGGACTGCGTGTTTCGGCAGCTCGGCGATCTTGCGGACCTGGGTGCGCGCTTCTTGCGATCTGCACGGAGGCGGCGAGGACCCGTGGCTTTGCGTCCCCGGCTTTGGCCGGGTTTGCCCTTGTCGTACAAGCGAGTGTACAGGATGCTGGGTTAGACCGGCGTGAGAGAAAGCTGAAGTTCCCCGCCCCTCCGGCGGGGCATTGGGCCCGTCGGAGGTGCTGGGGTGAATGGCATGGAAGTAAGCGAAGAACTACGGACAGGGAGGGATTCGAACCCTCGGTACCCTTACGGGCACACCGGTTTTCGAGACCGGCCGTTTCAACCGCTCACGCACCTGTCCGGACTACTAGTCGCGAAGACGCTGAGATGCTCAGTCGCTTAGCGGGCTCAATCAGGTACCTCTATGCGACTGAGCATCTGAGCATCTACGCGTCTAGTCTAGCGGACAGGGTGGGATTCGAACCCACGAAACGGTTACCCGTTTACACGCTCTCCAGGCGTGTGCCTTCAGCCGCTCGGCCACCTGTCCCGGCCCTTTAAATAAACGGGCCACAACGGTTTCGCCACCGCGGCGGGCCCGTGAACCCTT
>DATICZ010000058.1:0-9195 GCA_035456525.1 Gemmatimonadales bacterium | reverse complement strand
GGCACGCCCGCGGTGACGACGCGCGGCTTCCGCGAGTCCGAGATGGCGCGCGTGGCCGAGCTGATCGACGAAGTCCTGATCCGCAAGGACGAGGCGACGCTGGCCCGGGTGAAGGGCGCGGTGCGCGCGCTGACGGACGCCTTTCCGTTGTATGCGCGGCAACGCGGCGAGGTAGGAGTGGCCGACCTGGGTCAATGAGGTGAACGTCGCTTCCCGGAAGGTGTAGGCAGGTTTCGATGCGTCTCTCCCTGCGGTTTCTCGTCCCGCTGCTGCTCGTCATGGCGGCCTTCGCCTACGCGGCGGTGCCGCTGGCGGACCGGCTGACGCTGCGCTGGTTCATGCGGGATCTGGACAGCCGGTCCTCCCTGATCGCCAACTCCATGCAGGAGTCGTTACAGGATCTGATCGGGACCGGCAACGACAACCGGGTACGGCAGCTGTTCACGCGGATCACCCAGGACGAGCGCATCTACGCCATGGGGTTCTGCGCCTCGCCGCGGTCCCGGCCGATCGCCACCGTGACTCTGCCCGAGGCGATCCATTGCGACAGCCTTGCCGGCTTCTCGAATCCGGAGGGGCACCTGCTGCGGGGCGGGCAGGGGGCGCTGCTGGTGTCGGTGCGCGCGCTGCCGGTGAACGCCGCGCCCGGGGGCCGGCTCGTGCTGGTGCACGACATGAGCTTCGCCGAGCGCCGCAGCGCCGAGACGCGGAAATACCTCTTCTATTTCTTCCTCGGGCTCGGATTCATCGTTTCGCTCATCACCGTGGTCGTGGCACAGCTGAGCTGGCGCGGCTGGGTGCAGGGGCTGCGGGCGCTGCTGCGCGGCGAAGTGCTGTTCCGGCCCGCCGAGAAGTCCGAGCGCGCCGAGCTGCGGCCCATCGCGAGCGACCTGCGCGCGCTGATCCACGATCTCGAAGCGGAGCATCGTTCTCGCGACGACCAGCAGATGCCCTGGACGCCGGACACGCTGCGCGGCATCCTGCACCGCGAGCTGCGGGGCCAGGAGGTGATCGTCGTCTCCAATCGCGAGCCCTACATCCACGTGCGCCAGGGCGAGGCCATCGTCGTGCAGCGGCCGGCGAGCGGGCTCGTGACCGCGCTCGAACCGGTGATGCGCGCGTGCTCCGGGACCTGGATCGCCCACGGCTCGGGCTCGGCCGACCGCGCCGTGGTGGACGACCGGGACCGGGTGGGCGTCCCGCGAGATCATCCGGCGTATCAGCTCCGCCGCGTCTGGCTGACGCCTGAGCAGGAAGCCGGCTACTACTACGGGTTCGCCAACGAAGGGCTCTGGCCGTTGTGCCACATCGCCCACGTGCGCCCCACGTTCCGGGCCGCGGATTGGGAGCAGTACATGAAGGTCAACCGCCAGTTCGCCCGCGCGGTGGTGCAGGAGTCCACGTCCAACGACCCCATCGTCCTGGTCCAGGACTATCACTTCGCGCTGCTGCCGCGGATGATCCAGGAGCAGTTGTCCGCCGCCACGATCATCACCTTCTGGCACATCCCCTGGCCCAACCCGGAAGCGTTCGGCATCTGCCCCTGGCGCGAGGAGCTGCTCGACGGCCTGCTGGGCAGCAGCATCCTCGGTTTTCACACGCAGTTTCACTGCAACAATTTCGTGGACACGGTGGACCGGCTGCTGGAAGCGCGCGTGGACCGCGAGACGTTCACCGTGTCCTACCGCGGCAAGCTGACCGCCGTGAAGCGCTATCCCATTTCGGTCGAATGGCCCCCCGCGGCCGAGCTGCTCGACAAACCGGTGGATCGGTGCCGGCTCGACGTGCGGGAGCGCCACCGCCTGCCCCCCGACCACGCCATCGGCGTGGGGATCGACCGCCTCGACTACACCAAGGGCATCGAGGAGCGTTTCCGTGCCGTGGAGCGCCTGCTGGAGCTGCGGCCGGAGTGGGTGGGGCGGTTCACGTTCATCCAGGTGGCCGCGCCGACGCGCGCCAGCATCGAGCAGTACCAGGACTACGCGACCCGCGTGAACGCCATGGCCGCCCGCATCAACGCGCGCTTCCCGGGCGCCGCCGCGCCGCCGATTCTGCTCCTGGTGGAGCACCAGGAGCCGGTGGACGTCTACGAGTACTACCGCGCGGCCGACCTGTGCATGGTCTCGAGCCTGCACGACGGCATGAACCTCGTCGCCAAGGAGTTCGTGTCCGCCCGCAACGACGACCGCGGCGTGCTCATCCTCAGCCAGTTCACCGGCGCCGCGCGCGAGCTGCCGGAAGCGATCATCGTCAACCCCTACGACACCGAGCAGTGCGCGACCGCGCTGCACCTCGCCCTCGAGATGCCGGTGCGCGAGCAGCGTGCGCGCATGCGGCTCATGCGCGGTCTAGTGCAGGAATTCAACGTGTTCCGCTGGGCCGGGCGGATGCTGATCGACGCGTCCGGGATGCGGCGCCGTCGTCGCCTGACCGGGCCTGCCGCGGCCGACCGGACGGCGGCGCTCGGCGCCGGTTCATGACCGCTTCGCTCGACCTCGCCCTCGTCGGCAACAGCACGATCGGCGCCCTGGTGGATCCCGTCGGGGAGATCGTCTGGTCGTGCTTCCCCCGGTTCGACGGCGACCCCGCGTTCTGCACGCTGCTGCAACCGCAGAGCCCCCGGCCGGAGTTCGGCTTCTTCGGCGTCGAGCTGCTCGACGCCGTGAGCCACGAGCAGGAGTACCTCGCCAACACCCCCGTGCTCGTCACCCGCCTGCAGGACAGCCTGGGCGGCGCCATCGAGATCGTCGATTGCGCGCCGCGCTTCCGCCAGTACGGGCGCATGTTCTGCCCCATGACCCTGGTGCGGCAGATCCGGCGCACCGCCGGCAACCCGCGCGTGCGCGTGCGGCTGCGCCCCGCCCACCACGCCGGCGCGCAGGCCATGGCCACTACCACCGGCAGCAACCACATCCGCTACATCGGCACCGATCTCGTGCTGCGGCTCACCACCGATGCCTCCATCACGGCCATCGGCGAGGAGAATCCCTTCTTTCTGGAGGACACCGTCACCCTGCTGCTCGGGCCGGACGAGACGGTGCAGGGGGCGGTCGCGGACGTGGGGCGCCGCTTTCTCGAGGAGACGATCGCCTACTGGCGGGAGTGGGTGCGCTACCTCGGCATCCCCTTCGAGTGGCAGGACGCCGTCATCCGCGCCGCCATCACCCTGAAGCTCAACGCCTACGAGGACACGGGCGCGGTGGTCGCCGCCGTGACGACCTCCATCCCCGAGGCGGTGGACAGCGGGCGCAACTGGGATTACCGCTACTGCTGGCTGCGCGACGGCTACTTCGTGGTCAACGCCCTGAACCGCCTCGGCGCCACCCGCACGATGGAGCGCTACCTCGGCTACATCGTCAACGTCGTGGCTGCCGCTCCCGAGGGGCGGCTCCAGCCGGTGTACGGCATCGGCGGACGCGCCGTCCCGGAGGAGCGCACGGTCGGCTCACTCGCGGGATACCGCGGCATGGGACCCGTGCGGTTCGGCAACGAGGCGTCCCGGCAGGTGCAGCACGACGTCTATGGCGCCGCCATCCTGGCGGCGACCCACGTGTTCTTCGACCGCCGCCTGTTGCACCACGGTGACTCGGTGCTGTTCGCGCGTCTGGAGGCGCTGGGCGAGCGGGCCGCGCATCTCTACGACCAGCCGGACGCCGGTCTCTGGGAGCTGCGCAACACCGAGCGGGTGCACACCTTCTCGAGCGTGATGTGCTGGGCCGCGTGCGACCGGCTGGCCCGGATCGCCGCGCATCTCGGCCTCGACGAGCGCGCCCGGTATTGGGCGGCCCACGCCGCCCGCATCCACGAGGCCGTGTGCCGGCGGTCGTGGGACCCCAAGCGCGGGGCCTTCGTGGGCGCGATGGACGGCGACTCCCTGGATGCCAGCCTGCTGCGCCTCCACGAGATCGGATTCCTCGCGGCGGACGATCCGCGCTTCGCCAGCACGGTCCGCGCCATCGAGCGGGAGCTGCGCCACGGCGACTTCATCTTCCGCTACGTCGAAGCGGACGACTTCGGCACGCCCCAGAACGCGTTTCTCGTCTGTACCTTCTGGTACATCAACGCCCTGGCCGAGCTGGGCCGCCGTGAGGAAGCCCGCGCCCTGTTCGAAAACCTCCTGACCTGCCGCAACCGGCTCGGCCTCCTGGCCGAGCACATCGACCCCCGGACGCGCGAGCAATGGGGGAATTTCGTGCAGACCTACAGCATGGTGGGGATCATCGGCTCGGCGGTCCGCCTGTCGATCCGTTGGGACCAGGCGTTCTAAAGCGTTATCTTCTTCCCATGACGGAATCGGGTTCTCCCCCCCATAGGCCGTCCCGCGGGTCAGGGGCGTCCACGGTGCATCTCGCCGACGAGCTTGAGGTCTATTTCAACGAAGTCGCCCACGGCAAGCCCGTGGGCTTCGTCGCCTCTCCCAAGTGGAAACCTCCCACCGACGTGTACGAAACCGCCACCGAGATCGTGGTCCACATGGACGTGGCGGGCGTGCGGCCGGAGGACTTCACCGTCGAATACGCCGAGGGAGTGCTCACCATCGCAGGGGAGCGGCCCGCGCGGGGTGAGGGGAAGCGCCACTATCACGCGATGGAGGTCCAGATCGGTCCGTTCGAGCGGCGGCTGCGCCTCCCCGTGCCGGTGGACCCTACGAGCCTGCGCGCCACCTACGATCAGGGATTCCTCGAAGTCCTGCTCACGAAGCTCCCGCCCCGGCCATCCGGCTCGCACACGGTCAAGGTGACCTGACGTGGAGCGCCTTCCGGTTCTGCCGCTCGGCAAGCTCGTCGTGTATCCCCACGTCGTGCTGCCGCTCTCCATCAGCGACCCGCGCGCCCTGCAGCTGATCGACGACGTGGTGCAGGGAGAGAAGCGGCTGCTGCTGGGCGTCGTGCGGCACGCCGACAACCAGGATCCGCAGGAAGGGCCCGTGATGCATGCCGGCCTCGCGGACCTCTACGAGGTCGGGACGCTCGGGCTGATCGTGCGGATGATGAAGCTGATGGACGGCACGATGCGCGTCATGATCCAGGGCGTGGAGCGCGTGTGGCTGAGGAAGCCGGAGGATGACGGCGCATACCTGCGCGCCGCCTACGAGCCGCTCACCACGACGGGCGCGGAGGACCCGCGCGTCGAGCCGCTGAGGCGCAACGTGGTGGCGCAGTTCAGCCGCGTGATCGACCTGGCGCCCTACCTGGCCGAGGAGCTGCACGAGGTGCTGGAGGGGATCACCGACCCCGGCAAGCTCGCCGATTTCGTCGCGGCCAACCTGGATCTCGCGCTCCCCGCGCGGGTGGAGCTGCTGTCGCTGGGCGACATCCCGCGCCGTCTCGAGCGGCTGGCCGAGCTGCTCGCGCAGGAGCTGCAGGTGCTCGAGGTCGGCAGCCAGATCCAGGAGAAGGTGCGGGCCAAGCTGGACGAGCACCAGCGGGAGTACGTGCTGCGCGAGCAGCTGCGGGTGATCCGCCAGGAGCTGGGCGAGGAGGCGGGCGACGACGACGTCGAGGACCTGGTGCAGAAGCTCGACGCGGCCGGCTTGTCGCCCGAGGCGCGCCGCATCGCCGATCGCGAGTTGCGGCGCCTCAAGCAGATGTCGCCCCAGTCGGCCGAGTACCACGTGGCGCGCACCTATCTCGAGGTGATCGGGGCGCTGCCGTGGGAGCGGGTCTCGCCCGATCGGCTCGATCTCAAGGCGGCGCGGGAAATCCTCGACCGCGACCACTACGACCTCGCGCCGATCAAGGATCGCATTCTCGAGCACCTCGCCGTGCGGACGCTGAACCCCGACGCGCACGGCAGTATCCTCTGCTTCGTCGGGCCTCCCGGGGTGGGGAAGACCTCGCTGGGGCAGAGCATCGCCGAAGCACTGGGGCGCAAGTTCGTCCGCGTCTCGGTGGGCGGCGTGCGCGACGAGGCTGAGATCCGCGGACACCGCCGCACCTACGTCGGCGCGATTCCCGGGCGGATCCTCCACGCGCTGGAGCGCTGCGAGACGCGCAACCCGGTCCTGATGCTGGACGAAGTGGACAAGATGGGCGCCGACGTGCGCGGCGATCCCACCGCCGCCCTGCTCGAGGTCCTCGACCCGGCGCAGAACGCGACCTTCGTGGACCACTACCTCGAGCTGCAGTTCGACCTCTCCGGCGTCCTGTTCATCGCCACCGCCAACAGCCTCGCCCAGATCCCCGATCCGCTGCTGGACCGCATGGAGGTGCTCACCCTCGCCGGCTACACGCCGGCCGAGAAGCTGGCGATCGCGAAACGGTTCCTGTTGCCGCGGCAGCTCAAGGAGACCGGGCTCGTGGCTGAGCTGGCGAGCGTGGCCGACGGCGCGCTGGAGCGGCTCATCGGCGAGTACACGCGCGAGGCCGGGGTGCGCCAGCTGGAGCGCGAGATCCAGGGCGTGCTGCGCAAGGCGGCCCGCCAGGTGGTCGAGGACGGGCGCGCGGCGGTGAAGGTGACCGGCAAGAACCTGGAGGAGTTCGCGGGGCAGCCCAAGGTCCTCAACGAGGTGGCGGGCCGCGAGCCCGAAGTCGGCGTGGCCACGGGGCTCGCCTGGACCCCCGCGGGCGGCGACATCATGTTCGTCGAGGCGATCCAGATGCCGGGACGCGGCCAGATCACGCTCACCGGCCAGCTGGGCGACGTGATGCGCGAGTCGGCGCAGGCGGCCTGGAGCCTGCTGCGCGCCCGCGCTCCCGCGCTGGGCATTCCGCCGCAGACGTTCGTCGCCACCGACGTCCACCTGCACGTGCCCGCGGGCGCCGTCCCCAAGGACGGCCCCTCGGCGGGCATCACGATCGCGACCGCGCTCGCCTCGCTGCTGGGACGGCGGCCGGCCCGTCACGACGTGGCGATGACCGGAGAGCTGACCCTGCGTGGCCGCGTGCTGCCGGTGGGCGGCCTGCGGGAGAAGCTCACCGCGGCCGCTCGAGCCGGGGTCCGCACGGTGCTCGTCCCCGAGCGCAACCGCCCCGACCTGGTCGAGCTCCCCGAGGAGGTACGCCAGCTGCTCGACATCCGGACGGTGGGGTCGCTCGACGAAGTGCTGGCGCAGGCGCTGCTCGAGCCCCAGACGGCACGGCGCGGCGTCCGCGCGCGGGGAGCGGCGCGCGTCGCGTCCTCCCAGGGGGCGCGCGCATGAGCGACTACGCCGCGCTCGAGGATGCCCTCCAGAAGATCGGCGCCCGGGACGGGCGCTTCCACGAGCGCGCCTATCTGTTCGTGCTCGCCGCGCTCGAATACGCGCAAGGACGGCTCCCGGCGCGACGGCACCTGTCGGGGAGCGAGCTCGCCTGGGCCTGTCGCGACTTCGCCCTCGAGCAATTCGGCCTGCTGGCGCCCACGGTGCTCACGTACTGGGGCGTGCACGCCACCGCCGATTTCGGCACGATCGTGTTCGCGCTGATCGACGCGGGGCTCCTGGCCCGCCAGCCGAGCGATCGAATCGAGGACTTCGAGCGGGTGTATGAGTTCGCTGAAGCGTTCAGGGCCGGCTACCGCTGGCCCGGTCTGGAGCAGGCGTAGTCCGGGGAAGTGGAGGTGGCGCAATGGACGGTAAGGAGTGGCCGGCCTGCCAGAAGTGTCAGCGCGGCGTGTTGATCCCCCTGTCCGATTACGGGCGAGACGGTGCCCCCATCACCTACAAGGCGTGGGTGTGCTCCAGTCCAGATTGCGGTTTCAACGTCCGGATCGATAACGGGGAGATCTCCTTCGGCCGCGCGATCGGCCAGAGTCAGAAGTAGGCTTGCGCGCCGTTCGTCGGCCTGCCGTCGCCGGGCGGTTTTATGCGGCCACCGCCGACGCGGTGGAGCGCGAGGTGCGCTCGCTCCTCGATCCGCTGAAACCGATCGCGCATCCGGCCTCCGCGCGGGCCTGCGTCGTCCCGCACGCCGGGTACGTGTATTCGGGACTGACCGCCGCCCATGTGTTCGCCCGCATCGAGCTGCCGCGCCTCGTCGTGATCCTCGCCCCGAATCACACCGGATTGTGCCACGCGCCCGGCGGCGTGTCGCTGTGGGAGGCGGGCGCATTCGCCACGCCGCTCGGCGAGGTGCCGGTCGCGGCCGACCTGGCCGAAGCGGTGCGCGCCGCCACTCCCCTGGTGGGCGTGGACCATGCCGCCCACGCGGAGGAGCACGCCGTCGAAGTGGAGCTGCCGTTCCTCCAGGTCCGGCGGAGTGACGTGGCGATTGTGCCCCTCGTGCTGGCCTGGGACGACTGGGAGCGCGCCCGGGACCTGGGGGAGGCGATCGCGCGCGTGGTGCGCAGCTGGACCGAGCCGGTGCTGCTGCTCGCCTCGAGTGACCTGAACCACTACGAGTCCGGCTCCGTCACCGAGCTGAAAGACGCCCAGGCGCTCGAGGCGATCCGGGTCATGGATGGCGCGGAGCTGTTGCGCCGTTGCCGCGCCGAACGGATCTCGATGTGCGGCCGGGCACCGGTCGCGGCCACCCTCGCCGCGGCGCGCCAGCTCGGCGCCACGCGCGCCGAGGTCGTGGATTACCGTCACTCGGGGTGGGTCACGGGAGACGAGGCGCGCGTCGTGGGGTACGGGGGGGTCGTCATTCCATGATGACGATACCGGTGCTGTCGGCCGCCGAAGCCGCCGCCTGGGACGCGGCCGCCCGCACCCAGTATCACATCCCGAGCCGCGTGCTGATGGAGAGCGCCGGGCGCGCCGCCGCGGCCGTGCTGGTGCGCGAGTTCCCCGATGCCATGACCCGGGGCGTCCTCGTCGTGGCCGGGTCGGGGAATAACGGCGGCGACGGCTGGGTGCTGGCGCGCGCGCTGCACGCCGCGGGACTCTCGGTGTGGGTGGTCGGGCTCGACCCCAAGACCGACGACGCGATCGACAACCGCGCCCTGGCCCGAATCGCCGGCGTGACGGAGCTGGCCCGCGATGAGCCGTGGCCGGCGGCGGCGGTGGCGGTGGACGCGCTGCTCGGCACCGGCGCCGCCGGGCCGGCGCGCGGCGACGTGCTCGACGCCGCCGGGCGGCTCGCGGCCAGCGCCCTCCCCATCCTCGCCCTGGACGGTCCCACCGGCCTCGACCTCTCGAACGGGGAAGCCCACGGTCCGGTGCGCGCCAACGTCACGATCACCTTCGGCGGCGCGCGCCGCGGGCACCTCCTGGCGCGCGACTGGTGCGGGCGGGTGATCGTGGTGGACATCGGATTTCCCCCGGCCGATCCGGCC
>DATICZ010000057.1:0-11286 GCA_035456525.1 Gemmatimonadales bacterium | reverse complement strand
CCCTGGCCGAGCGTCTCGAGGCTCCGGTCGCCACGACGTTCCAGGGGAAAGGCGTCTTCCCCGAGTCGCACCCGCTGTTCCTGTGGAACGGTTTCGGGGCCGCGGCAGCGCCGTTCGCGCGCGGGGTGGCGGAGCGGCGCCGGGGGACACTCGCGATCGGTTGCCGGTTCGGCGAGGTGGGCACGGGCAGCTATGGGCTCGAGCCGCCGCGTCCGCTGCTGCACGTGGACATCGACCCCGCCGTCCCGGGCCGCAACTACGAGACCGACGTCGCGGTCGCCGCCGATGCGGCGGCGTTCGTGCGCGCCCTGCTGCCGCGGCTCACCGGGCGCCCGCGGGATGAACCGCTCCGCGCCGCCATCCGCGACGGGCATGCGGGGGTGTGGCGGGACTGGTTGGCGCACAGCGAGGCCGACCGTGTGAGCCCGCCGCGCCTCCTGCGGGCGCTCCAGGAAGCATTCGGACCGGAGACGGTCTTCTCGACCGACAGCGGCAACGGAACGTTCCTCGCGATGGAGTGCCTGCGCCTCGAGGGTCCGGGCCGGTTCCTGGCGCCGGTGGACTACTCGTGCATGGGGTACGCCGTGCCCGCGGCGCTCGGGGCGAAGCTCGCGCGGCCGGAGTGTCCGGTCGTGGCGCTCGCGGGGGACGGGGCGCTGCTCATGACGGGTCTCGAGCTGCTCACGGCCGCGCAGCTGGGGATCGCGGTGGCGGTCTTCGTGCTGCGCGATCGTGAGCTGGCGCAGATCGCACAGTTCCAGTCGACGGCGCTCTCCCGCAAGACGGCGAGCGAGCTACCCGATTACGACGCTGGGGCGCTCGCCGGGGCGCTGGGAGTCGAGGCGCTGCCCATGGCGCGTGACGCGGATATCGGGACTGTCCTGGCGCGGGTGCGGGAGATCCTCGCTGCGGGCCGGCCGGTGCTGGTGGACGTGGCGATCGACTACTCGCGCAAGACCTTCTTCACGGCCGGTGTGGTGAAGACGAACCTGCTGCGGTTCTCCTGGCCGGAGCGCCTGCGGTTCATCGGCCGGGCGCTGAGCCGCAAAGTGCTCGGCTAGAAGAGGCTCCGCACCACGAACCACACGTTCGCCGGCCGCTCGGCGAGCCGCCGCATGTACCAGGCGAACCAGTGTGAGCCGTAGCTGATCAGCACCCGCACCTTCACACCCTGGCCGGCCAGCCGGCGCTGCGCGTCGCCGCGGATGCCGTACAACATGTGCACTTCGTAGCGCCCGTCGGCCTTCCTCGCGGCCGCCTGCTCCCCGATGCGCTCGATCAGCCGGAGGTCGTGGGTGCCGAACACCGCGGTCGCGCGACCTGCAGCCGCGGCGTCCAACAGCTGGACGGCGAGGCTGGAGTACTGCGCGTCCACGTCCTTCTTGCGCGCCAACGCCACGTTTCCGGGCTCGTTGTAGGCGCCCTTCACGAGCCGGATCGCGGGCGACAGCGGCAGCAGGGCCGCGAGGTCCTGCGGCGTACGCCGCAGATACGCCTGGAGACAGACGCCGACGCCGGGGCCTTCCTCCCGCACGCGACGGTAGAGATCGAGCGTGGCGTCCACATAGCGGGATTCCTCCATGTCGATCCAGAGGAAGCAGCCCTCTTTGCGGGCCTTCTCCGCGAGCGCCCGCACGTGGCGCAGACAGGCGTCCCGGTCGACGTCGAGGCCGAGATGCGTCAGCTTCACCGACACCTGCGCCGGAAGAAACCGGTCGCGCACCTGGTCGAACACGTTGAGGTAGTGGTCGCGCACGTCCTCGGCCTCGGCGGCGTTGCGCACCTGCTCCCCCAGCTGGGTCAGGACGGTTCCCATCGCCGCCTTGGCGAGCTCGGCGGACGCGTCCAGCGCATCCAGCAGGCTCTCGCCCGGCATGAAGCGGCGTACGGCGCGACGCGCGAACGCGCGCCGGCGGAACTGCTCGGCGAGCCACGGGCTGCGAGAGGCGCGCAGCAGGAGGGAGCGGGCGATGGACATGACGCGGACAAGATAGTCGCCGGGGTCCCGAAACGCCCGCCGGGCCCCGGTGTCCCGGGGCCCGGCGCGTGACGTACTCCGTACGGCTGCTTCGCTCAGCGCTCGATGGACAGCTCGTTCGCCACGCCCAGCACGCCGGGCGCCTCCCACGCGACGCGCTCGATCGCGGCGCGCTCGGCGAGGGACGGGACATAGCCCTGCAGCACGACCATCCCGCGCACCGTCTCGACATGCACGTGCTGGGTGTGCAGGTCGTGGCGGTGCCGCAGCGCCGCCGTCACCGCCGTCTGCAACTCACCGGTGGTCCACTTCGGGCGCACCGTGACGCGGTTGTCGACCGCGGTGACACCCATGAGCGGCGACACCGCATGTTCGGCCGCCACGCGCTGGTGGTCCCAGTCGACGTCGCCGGTGAGCGTGACGCAGCCGCCCGCGACGGATGCCTGCACCCGCCCGGCCGGCACCTGGGTATCCCATTCCAGTACGCGCGTCACCTCCTCCAGCAGCACACCGTCGGGCCGAGCGTGGCCCGGGGCCAGGTCGACGCGCAGGTTGTTGATCACCCGCTGCACGCGAGGGACCCGGCACGCCGCCAGCTCGGCGGCCCTCTTCTCCGGGTAGGTCCGCACCGAGCCACCCAGCGTGACGGCACGGGCGTTGACTCCCACCGTGATGCCCGAGGGGTCGAGCCCGCTCTCCCAGCGCAGCTCCTCGTGCACGCGATCCTGGAGCGCGGAGTCCATCCCGGGGTCTTCATGCTCGCTGAGCCACATCTCGATAGACGAACCGCCGCCCTGGTCTGGCATGGTGTTCACCTCCTTCCTTATTCAACTACGCTTCAAGCGTGAACGGGGCGTGAAGCGGTCAGGAAGGAAGCTTGTCCATCCCCGGATACACGAAGCCCCGGGCGCGAAGCCCGGGGCTCGTTCCGGCGAGAACCGCTGCCGGCTCAGCTCTCGACGATGATCAGGTACTTCGACGCGGACCAGAACTTGGCCGGAGCCGCGATCTGCACATTGCCGTGCAGCTTGCCGTCGCCGTCGGGGGGCGTGGCGAGCGCGGTCAGGTCCTGACGCGACGCGATCTGGTAGGTCTTGGACGAATCGGGCAGCGGGATCGTGGTCACCTGCCGCTTGTCGATCGCCGTGAACGCACTGGGATCGAGCGTCCGGGCCGGCTGGACGGACTTCCCCGACTTCCACAGGATGAACAGGAAGCGGCTGCCGCCGGTCTCGTCGATGATGCCCCGGGACTTCAGCTCGTCCCTCGTCCCGATCACGTAGTAGACCGTGTTGTCACGCAACGTCAGGTCGCCCACCGTGTCCTTCAGGGCGGTGTTCACGGCCGTGAGGGCCACATTCTCGCCCTTGAGTGAGTCGATTTCCGTCGCGAACGCGACCAGCTGTGTCCGCTGCGAGCTGACGACCGAATCGTAGTTGGCGATCGTGGCCGCCAGCGTGTTGCGCAGGCTGTCGGAGACCGACGTCAACCCGCGGATGCGGCGCTCGCTCGAGCGTAGGCGCGACTCCGTGTCGTTCAGCCGCGTCGCGATGTAGCGCACGCGCGCCACGACGCTGTCCCGGGAGGCCTGCCCGGGGGACTCGCTCGAAACGTTCAGCTTGCCGCGCACCTGGACCTTGGCGAGCTCTGCGGAGACGTCGGAGATCATCCGGGCGTCCTGCGCCATCTCCTGCACCAGCCGATCCCGCTCATTGGCCGCGTTCTGCAACGAGTCGATACGCGCCTGCAGCTGCGGCGAGGGCTTCGACTGGCACGCGAGCGCGCCGACCAGCGCGAGACCGGCGGTCGCGAGGATGCGAATCCTGCTGTTCATGGGACATGTCCTCCACAGGGGCACTTCGGACGGCCGGACCGGTGACGCCCCCCGCCACCTGTCCGCGCTGCGTGTGAGCGATCTCACCAACCTAACGGTCACTCGGCGAGCGACGCCGAGTTTCATGAGGCGCCAATATACCCGGAAAGTTCCCTAACGTTTCCTTCTTGGACACCCCGTTACTGCACATAGAACGACGTCCTTCCGATCATCCCGCTGCGCTCGAACCACAGCGTAATCGCCTGCCCTCCCGCCGCTTGGGCGAACGCGGCGCGCAGCTCCGCGGCGGACGCGATGCGCTGCCGGTTCACCTGGAACACCACGTCCCCCCGCGCGAGTCCCGTGGCCCGGCGCGTGTCGTCCCCCAGGTCGTAGATCAACACACCCTGGGCGACCTGAACGCCGCGCTCCTGGCGGATCGCCGGGGTGAGCGTGACCACCTGGACGTCGCCGAGCACCGCGACCTTCTCGGCGCTGGAGGTCGGCAGGTCGGCCACCACCAGCCGGACGATCCGCGACCGCCCGCCGCAGCGGCAGGACACGGACAACGTGTCACCCGGACCCGCGTCCAGCAATACCGCATCCCAATCGAGAAACGTGCGGAGCCGCTGCCCGTGTGCGCCGAGCAGCACGTCGCCCGCCGACATCCCCGCGCGAGCGGCGGGCCCGCCCGGCGCCACCGTCGTGATCTGCAGCCCGCCCGCCTGCTTCCAGCCACGCAGCTCGTTGGATCCCGAGACGTCCAGTCCGACCCAGGCGCGCCGCACCCGGCCGTAGCGCCGCAGCTCGGTCGCCACCCGGATCGCCCGCTCGATGGGAATCGCGAACCCGATCCCGACCGACCCGCCGGTGTTGGAGAAGATGTTGCTGTTGACGCCCACCACCTCGCCCAACGCGTTCACGAGCGGCCCGCCGGAGTTGCCGGGATTGATGCTGGCGTCGGTCTGGATCATCCCGACGTACACGCCCGCCTGGTCCTGGGACGGCAGCAGGTTGCGCCCTACCGCGCTCACCACCCCGGCGGTGACTGACGGCTCGGTATTGCCGAGCAGGTACGCGTAGGGGTTGCCGATCGCCACCACCCACTCGCCGATCATCAGATTCTCGCTCGACCCGATGGGCACCGTCGGCAGACCGGTCGCGTCCACCTTCACCACGGCGATGTCGGTCTGGGGGTCCTCCCCGAGCAGGCGGGCGGGCAGGTCGCGGCCGTCGCGCGTCGTCACGACGATCTGTTGAGCGCCCGCGGTGACGTGCTGGTTCGTGATGATGACGCCGTCCGCGCCGATGATGAACCCCGAGCCGTATCCCTGGACCTCCCGGTCCTGCGGCATGAAGAAGAAGGCGAACGGGTCTTGAGGCTGGGACCGCGCCCGCTTCAGCACGCTCACGCTCACGACTCCCGGCGCGGCACGGGCCGCCGCGGTCACGATGGCGGTGCGGCGCGAGGCGTCGAGATCGGCCGATCGCCGGGTCTGCGACGCGACGCCGGCGGGGAGGACCGCCAGGACGAGGAGCGTGGGAAGCGCGTTGGCCTTCATAGCATGACCATCGAACGTAAGGGGAACCACGTGAATCGCGGATGAACCCAGCCGAATGATGCCCGAAGGGTCCGGGCCGTCGCGCGCGTCACCGTCCGATCCGGAACGGGGTGAGGTCGATACCCGGCGGCCTTTCCTGCAGGAGATCCGCCAGGAACTCGCCCACCGCGCTCGCGAACTTGAACCCGAAACCCGAGCAGGCGCTGGCGACGACCACCGCGGGGTGCGCCGGATGGCGGTCGATCACGAAGTGGCCGTCCAGCGAGTTCGTGTAGAGGCACACCGCGGCGCGCCGGTGCTCGCCGCCCAGGGCCGGCGCGTAGCGCTCGAGCAACGCCCGCGCCCGCTCGATCTCCCCGGCTGACACGGTGCGATCGACCGTGGCCGGTGTCGTAGCGGCGCCGGAGTGGTGCACCGCGACCTTGATCTCGTCTCCCACCGGGGGCAGGGCGTAGAACACCCCTTCGGGAACCTGACGGATGAAAATCGGGAGACGCGCGGCATCGGCCGTGGCCGCCGTGAACCAGTGCTGGACCTGTCGTTCGACGCTGAGCGATACCCCTGCGCCGCCGAGCAGCTCGGGCATCCAGGGTCCGGCGGCGAGGAGCAGCCGGCGCACCCGATAGCGATCGCGGGCGGTGGTGACCACGACGCCGTCCCCGTCAGATTCCCAGCGCTCGAGCGGTTCCTCGAACCGGAGCGAGACGCCCCGTTCAGCCGCCAGTCGGAGGCTCGCCGCCACACAGCGCTCGGGGTCGAGCCAGCCGCCGCCGGGCTCGAACACGCCGACCGCGTCATCGAGGCGTTGCAGGGCGGGGTATCGGTGGGCGATGTCGCCTGTCTCGAGCAGGTCGTGCGGGATGCCGTGCTCCCGGGCACTCGCCACGGTGCCGGCGACGAGCGGGCTCTCGCGCGATCCGACGAAGAGCACGCCGGTGACGTGCAGCAGCGCCTCACTTGAATCGCGCTCGAGGCGGCGCCAGTTCTCGTAGGCCAAGCGGGCGAGCGGGACGTAGCGCGGATGCTCGAACGCGGTCTCGCGGATGACGCGTGACCCACCGTGACTCGACCCCAGGATGTGCGGCGGGTGGTAGCGGTCGAGCCCGAGCACGCGCAGTCCGCGGCCGGCGAGCTGGTAGGCCGCGGCGCTGCCGACGGCTCCGAGGCCGGCGATGATGATGTCGAATGACACGGGGGGAACTTAGCTTCTTCGTAAGAGCCGAATGCCAGAACCCACCCTCGCACCCTTCGCCCCCGCGGACTCCCCGCCCTCGCCGCAGCAACAGCGGGCGATCGAGGCGCCGCTCGGGCCGGTCCTGGTCCTGGCCGGCCCAGGGGCCGGGAAGACCTTCTGCCTGGTGGAACGGGTCCGGCACCTGATCGAAGCACACGGCGCTCGTCCCTCCCGGATCTGCGCCGTCACGTTCACCAACAAGGCCGCCGAGGAAGTGGTGCGACGGCTGCACCGACAGCTCGGGCGCTCCGCCCTGGACGTCACCCGCGGCACCCTGCACTCGCTGTGCGCCGGCATGTTGCGTGAGCACGCCGAGCTGGTGGGTCTGCGCCGCGGATTCGGCATCGCCGACGAGGACTACCAGCAGACGCTGCTGCGCCGGCTGGGCGTGCGACCCCGCAAGCGCCGCGCGTGGATGCTGGGACTGTTCTCACGCAAGCGGCTCCAGGACTACCGGCTCGAACCGGACGTGGACGCGGTGTTCGACCGCTACGTCGCGGCGCTGCGCGACCGGAACATGGCCGACTTCGACGATCTGCTGGTACTCGTCGCGGACCTGTTCGAGCGCCATCCGGAGGTAGCCGCCGCCCAAGCCGCTCGCTGGGACCACCTGCTCGTGGACGAATTCCAGGATCTGAGCCCGGTCCAGTACGGCATCGTCACCCGCCTGGCCGAGCCGCACCACAGCCTGTTCGCCGTGGGCGATGACGAGCAGTCGATCTTCTCCTGGACGGGGGCCGATCCGGAGGTGATCCGCCGCTTCCGCACGGACACCGGCGTCGAGCCGATCGTGCTGGACCAGAACCGCCGCTCGGCGCGGGCCATCTTCGCCGTGGCCCGGCGCCTGGTGGAGCGCAATCCCCGGCTGTTCGACAAGCGTCTCGAGGCGTTGCGCGAGTCTCCCTTCGCCGTGGAAGTGCAGCGGTTTCCCGACGAGTCGGCCGAGGCCGCGTGGATCCTCGCCGATATCGCGCGCGACCGCGCGGCCCACGGCTTCGCCTGGGGGGAGGTCGCGGTGCTGTACCGCCGTCACGACATCGGTCGGGAGCTCGAGCGGCGCTTTCTCGAGGCGGGCGTCCCCTGCCGCATGGCCCGGGGCCGCGCCATCAGCGACGACCCCGTCATCGGCCAGGTGACGGCATCGTTGCGGGTGATCGCCGATCCGGAGGACCCGGTGGCCCTGGAGGCGCTGGCCGCCCACGTGCTGCCCGAGGCGTTGCTCGAGCGCGTGCGCGCGGCGTCGCGGCGCGGCGAGCCGTTCCTCGACGCGGTGCGGCGCGTGGCGCGCGACGCCCGTGGCGACCAGGATGGCCGCTGGCTCTGGCGCTTCGTGTATCAGGTGGAGAACCTGCGCGCGGTGGTCCAGGGGCAGGACAGCCTGGGCGGGCTCGTGACCGAGCTGCTGGGCGAACGCATGGGGAAATACCGCAACCCCCTCGAAGAGCATCTGGGTGAGCTGGTCGATCCCGCCGTCTCCCCCGGCGCCGCTGAGCTCGCGGGCGCGTTACGCGCCGCCCGGGAATCGGGGCGGACGGTATGGATTGCCCCGCGGCACGGGTTGGAGATCGGGATCCGCGGACTCCTCGTGGGCTCGGAAGCGGTGCAGGCGGTCCGGGTGCTGGGGTCTGGCGATGCCCCCGCTCCCGGCGACGTGGTGCTGCGTCCCGACGAGGGCGACCCCGGGGAGCTCGTGGTGCGGGTGTTCAAGGCACTGCAGCTCGAGCACGTACGCGAGGCGAGCGAGCCGTTCTCGAGCTACGTCAGCTTCGATCTCGAAACCACGGGGACCGACGTCCAGACGTGCGAGATCGTGGAGATCGGCGCCGCGCTGGTGGAGCAGGGCCGGGTCGTCGACACGTTCCATTCACTGGTTCGTCCCGACGGTCCGGTCCCGAGCTCGGCCACCGAGGTGCACGGCTACACCGACGCCGACCTGGCCGCGGCGCCCCACTTCGCGGAGGTGTGGCCCCGATTCCGTGCCTTCATTGGAAACCGGATTCTGGTCGCGCACAACGGCCAGCGGTTCGACGTTCCGGTGCTGCGCCGTCTCACCGGCGCCGCGGATCTCGTCTTCTTCGACACGCTGCCGCTGGCGCGCGCGCTGTCCGACCAGAGCGCGAAGCTCGAGGCCCTGGCCGAGCGCTTCGGGGTGCCGCTCGAGCGGGCGCACCATGCGCAGGACGATGCCGTGGCGCTGTCTGGTGTCCTCACCGCGTTGTGGCGGGAGAGGCAGCGCCGCGCCCGGACCACGGCGCTGGTCAATCTGCTCGACCAGCTCGGGCTCTCCCTCGCGCTGGCTGATGACCCGAGGGTGGACGCGGAGCGCCGTGCCCTGGCGGAAGTCGCGTACGTGTATGCCCTGGGCCGTTACTCGAGCTGCCTCGACGATTACGAGCGGGAGCGCGACGGTCGCGACGACGCACCGACCCGGGAGGTCCTGATCGAGCGGCTGGGCGGACTCGCGCTGCTCGAGCGTCTGCGGGCCGAGCGGTCGCCGGCGGAGCGGTACCCATCGGCGGTCGCCCGGCTGGAGGTGTTGGTTGAAGCCAGCGCGGCGGACACGTTGACCGCGGGCATCCGCCGGCTGCTCGAGCGGGTGGCGCTCTCCACCTCCGACGGCATCGAGGTGGACCCCGACCGCGTGAACCTGCTGACGTTGCACTCGACCAAGGGGCTCGAGTTCTCGCGGGTCTACATCGTCGGCGTGGAGGACGAGCAGCTGCCCGGGGGCCGCGAGCTCGACCGCGCGGCGACGCGGGACATCGAGGAGGCGCGGCGCGTCCTGTACGTGGGGATGACGCGGGCGATGGACCGGCTGGTACTCACCCGGGCGGAGACGCGATTCGGCAAACCGGGGCGGGGGAGCCTGTTCCTCGAGGAAATGGGGTTCGGCGGCTAGCGGCGCAGCTCCGCGTGACGGTAGCAGGTCACGATGTGGTCGTTCACCATCCCCACCGCCTGCATGAACGCGTAGCAGATCGTGGGACCCACGAACCGGAATCCCTGTTCCACCAGCGCCTTGCTCATCCGTTCCGACTCCGGACTCGTGGCTGGAATCTGCCGCAGCGAGCGCCAGCGGTTCTGCTTCGGCTCGCCGTCCACGAAGTCCCAGAGAAATCGGCCGAAGCGCACTCCCGCCTCCCGCATCTCGAGGAACGCGCGTGCGTTGGCGATCGCGGCATCGATCTTCTGGCGGTTCCTGACGATCCCCGGGTCGGCGAGCAGCCGCCGCCGGCGGGCCGCCGTGTAGCGCGCCATCCGGTCGGGGTCGAAGCCGTCGAACGCCTCGTGGAACGCGTCGCGCTTGCGCAGGATGATCGCCCAGGACAGTCCCGCCTGAAATCCGTCCAGGATCAGCTTGGCGAAGAGCGGCTTGTCGCCGCGCACCGGCACGCCCCACTCCCGGTCGTGATAGGCGAGCATCGCCGGGCTGGCACCCAGCCAGGCGCAGCGCGACTTGCCGTCAGGATCTCGTCTGCCCACGGTCACTCCCCCCGAACTCGGACGGTGGGAATGTAGATTGTCGCGATGCCGATTGCATTGCTCGCGCTCTTGGGGCTCTCCGACCTGCTGCAACACAATCCGCTCGCGGCCGTCGGGGTCCTGTTCGCGGCCGGCCTCGTCACCAGCCTCTCTCCCTGCATCTGGCCGATGATCCCGATCACGATCGGGCTGCTCGGCGGCACGGCACGCCCCGACGCCCCGCGATCGCGGGTGGTAGGGCTGACGCTGACTTACATCCTGGGGCTGGCCCTGTTCTACTCCCTGCTGGGCCTCGTGGCCGGCCTCTCTGGGACGCTGTTCGGCACCGTGTCGTCCAACCCGTGGGTTCGCCTCGCGGTCGGCAACCTGCTGATCGTGTTCGCCCTGGCGATGCTCGACGTCATTCCGATGCGGGCGCCGCAGCGGCTGACCGCGTGGGCGGGCGGACTGGGAGGCGGTTCCTACCCGGCGGTGTTCCTGCTCGGTGCAACGTCCGGGATCGTGGCGGCCCCGTGCGGAGCCCCTGCGTTCGGCGCCGTCCTGACCTGGGTGGCGACCACCCGGAGCGGAGTCCTGGGCTTCTTCTATTTGTTCGTCTTCTCCCTCGGCATGACAGCGGTCCTGGCGGTGGTGGGGTTGTTCTCGGGGACACTCGCGGCGTTGCCCAAGCCCGGTCCCTGGATGGTATGGATCAAACGAGCGGCGGCCGTGGTTCTACTGCTGGTGGCCGAGTACTACTTCATCCAGCTGGGGAAGACGCTGTGAGACTGGTGCGTGGCGCGTGGTACGTGGTAATCGCGGTACTGACGACGAGTCTCAGTGTGCCCGGGCGCGCGGTGGCGCAAGACGAGGGCGACCTGGGAATCGCGCTGGGCGCGAAACCCCCGGCGGTGACCATCGAAGACCTCGAGGGTCGTCCCGTGGACCTCGGGCAGGTGGTGGGGAAGAAGCCCGTGTTGCTCGAGTTCTGGGCCACCTGGTGCCCGCTGTGTGAGGCATTGCTCCCCAGGCTCGAAGCGGCCCACCGCCGCTACGGCGGTCAGGTGGAGTTCGTCGCCATTGCGGTGGCGGTCAATCAGAGCCAATCCAGTGTGAAGCGTCATCTCGCCCGGCACCCGATGCCGTTCCGGTTCCTGTGGGATCGGAACGGCAATGCCGTGCGCGCGTTCCAGGCTCCGTCCACGAGCTACGTGGTCGTACTCGATGCGGCCGGGAA
>DATICZ010000056.1:0-5905 GCA_035456525.1 Gemmatimonadales bacterium | reverse complement strand
AAGCCCAGTGTAGGCATGTGCCAGTCCGCCAATGTTCTCGGCAGTGCCGTAGGCCGCTATAGCGCGTGTAGCTGATCGTTGCCCGGCGTCAATGTCGGCGAGGTAGTAGCTGCAATAGGCGTCAGCGTGATAGGCTATTGGTGGGGTACTCCCATCTTCGGCTGCAATGATCGACCTGACCGCGTCACGAGTGGTCATAGTCAGCTCTTGATCTCCAGTCTCAACACCTGCCTTGGCCGACTCGAACAGCGCCTGGGCAAGAAGCCCTGGGTCTTGGCACTCCTGTGCTACTTGGAGCGCACGCTTGGCCATCTCGCTGTGCCTTGCGACCAGGTTCTTATTCACCAGGTAGATACCAGTGGCATACAGGCGAGACGCCTGAGCGGACTCATGCTTGGAAAGCGTTCTGTCCCCCAGTCTTTTCTCGAGTATTGGAAGTGCTTCCTCAGCCTTCGACTGGCTAAGGAGTGCTTCACACAGCAACAGGTCTACCTTATCCGTCCCAGGCTCCTCACGTCTGAGTCGGTGTAGGATCATCTCTGCCTCCCTCGGCGCCCCTGCTCGGAGACTCCGCTCCGCCCCGGACAGGGCGAGTGGAATTGCCCGAGCGAGGTCACAACCTTGGATGCAATGCCAGGCTATCTCAAGGTGATTCTGCGCATCGCTACCAACGCGAGCTTCTAGAACAGTAGCGATCCGGCGGTGCAGCTCAAGCCGCACAGTGCTCGGCACTTCGTAATACGTGTGTGCGCGGATCAGTTCGTTACGGAATTCGAGCGTCCCCGCGATGTCCCGCAGCAATCGGGCCTCGAGCAGCTGGCCCAGCTGGTACAGCGCCTCGGCCTCGGAGCACCCGATCACCTGGTACAACCACAGATCTCCCATGCGGCGCCCCAGCACAGACGCGAGATCGAACACCGCCCGGGTGCGCTCGGCCAGCGACTCCGTCTGCCGTTCGACTATTGTCCGGATGGCCTTGGGGATGCTCTGCAATCCGGCAGGCAGGGGATGCAGCGGATCGAGCTTTCCCACGAGGGAATCGCTGCCGCTGCCCACCCAGTCCCTGCTCAACAGCTCGAGCGCCAGTGGATTGCCACCACCCGCCCGAACGATGGGCTCGACGGGCGGCTCGCCCCAGCGCTCGATGCCTTTGGCACTCGCGCGTGCGACCAGCAGCGCCGCCGACTCGTTCGACAGGGCGTCGAGCTCCACCGTACCCAAACCCTCGATCACCGTGTCGTTCACCAGGGCGTGCGCGCTGGATGGCGGCCGCAGGCTGCCCGGGCGCCCCGTCACGATCAGGAGGACCCGCAGTCCGGCGAGTTTGCGCGCCAGCATGTGCAGGATCGCGACACTTGCGTTGTCCGCCGCGTGGATGTCGTCCACGATCAACACGACGGGGAAGTCGTCGGTCGCGGCCGTTACGGCCTTGAAGAAGGCGTCCGCCAATCGCAACGGCACGACTTCTGGCGGCCACTCCCCAGGCCGCTGCACGCCAGGAAAGACCGAGACGACTTCGGGCGTCAGGCGCGACAGTTCAGACAGTGCTTCCGGCTCCGCTGCGCCGATCGCCCGCTGCAACGTGAGCTGCCGCACCAGCTCGGCCAGAACGGCGTACGGCAGCTCGCGCTCCGCGTCGTAGGCCTGGGTACGCGCGATGATGCCGCCTTCCATCTGGCACGAGGAGACGAAGGCATTGGTGAGCGTGGTCTTCCCGATCCCCGGCTCGCCCAGGATCACGATCACCCGGGACTGGTTCTGCCGTACATCGAGCCAGGCGTCATACAGCGTCGAGAACTCATTCTGCCGGCCGATAATCGTCTCGGCCTCGAAGCGCCGTTCCTGCCTGGGCGGGGCGCCGTCGGCGGCCGGCCGCGGAGCAGCCCGGCGGCCCTCCCGCAGCAGATCCGCGATGCGCTGCAGCTCCGCGCTCGGCTTGGCCTTCAAGTCCTCGGCGAGCCGCGCGGCGAAACGCGCGAACGCCTTGAGGGCGCTGCTGCGATCCCCCACCCAGGCCCGCGCTTCCATGATGCCGCGGACGGCATCCTCGGAGAGCGGATCGACTTCCTCGAGCACACGGGCGTGCCGTTCCACCGTGGAGAAGTCGCCGATGCGGCGCGCCGCGTCCATGCGCTTCACCAGGCAGTCACGGATGCGCGGGTGGAGCTGCGCCACCCATCCCTCGCGCCATTCGTCGAACGCCCTCGCGCCGCGTACCTCGAACCCCTCCAGAAACCGGCCTCGGATTTCCGGTTCGCCCGCCTCGAGTTGCAGCGCGTCGGTCTCGACCACCCCTTCGGCCAGCGCGATGCTCGCGCGATACGCGGCCAGATTCTGTCGACCTACGCTCTGGCGCAGCACGGTGATTGCCTGCGACAACGAATGCCGGCCGCGCTCGGTGGGCACGTCGGGCCACAGCAGATCGATCAGATAGTCACGCGCGAATTTCTTGCCGGGCTCGAGGGCGAGGCGGATCAGCAGCGCGAAGTGCTTGCGCGTGCGGTAGCGCACTGCCTCGTTGGTAGTGGAGACGAGTAACGGGGCGCCCAGGGTGAGTAGGCGCAGATGGGGCACGACCTGGTGAACCACGGAACTACCTCTGACGACGGCCGAGAAGACAATAAGGCAGGATGTTCAAAACAATGTCAACATGTTGCCCCGCAACGGATTTCGTGGGCACGAAGGCTCACAAAACCGACAATTCTCAAAAAGGCGGAAGGCTAACGTGCGGCGCAATCAAGCAGGGCACTCCGAATCTCCCGCGGGGTACGTTGCGACACCCCGCTGGCGGTGAATGGAAGATCGTGAACAAGATCTTCTACCGGGACCCGAAGCCCGGATCGTGCGGAAGGCGCGACCTTGCCCGCGGCCGGCAAGTACCTGGCCGCCGCGCCAGTGTCTCGCGAATGGCCGGCGATGTCGATCACCGCCCCTCCAGCCCTATCCTCGAGGAGGTCGTCGTGGCCCGTCCCCGTCCCCAGTGGGTTCGCCTGCTTCCCGCCGCGGCCTTGCTCGCCGGCGCCTGCCGCCCAGCCCCCCCGACCCCCCAGGCCGTGAGTACCGCGGCACTCACGCAGGACGCCCAGGCGCCGATGCAGGTGACCTACAACCCGCTCACCGGCCGCCCCAGCTTCATCCGCGGCCGCATACCCCTGTCGGCGCTCGGCCTGCTCCCATCCGATACCTCCCAGGCCGTCGGCCACGCATTCATGAAGCGCTACACCACGGTGTTCGGGATCGATACGACTATCCAGGGGCTGCGCTTCGTCGAGTCGCGCACCGATTCCCTCGGGATGCGCCATCTGCTGATGCAGCAAACCGTGCAAGGCGTGCCGGTCTACGCGGCCTCGGTCTCGTTGCATCTCGTTCCACAAGGGGGGCTCATCGCGGCGGTGAGCAGCAACGCGGTGCCGAACATCCGTGTCGCGAGCACCCAACCCGCCATCAGCGAGGTCTCGGCGCGCGCCCTGGCCGCCTCCCAGCTCGGCCGGGGTACGGCCGTCTCGTCGCAGCTCGTGGTCTACCCGGGGCGGCGGCGGGCCGCCGATGCGACGCTGGCGTGGATCGTCCTGGTGCGCGGCGACACGATTCGCCTGCGGGAGGGCGGTGCCGACTCCCTCCTCGCCCGCCGCGACTACGTGGTGGACGCCCAGAGCGGCAGACTCCTCGACGTGCTCGACCGCCTCTACATCGCGCGCAACCGCCAAACCTACGACGCGGGCCACGGCACCACCCTGCCGGGGACGCTGCGCCGCGGCGAAGGCGCTCCACCCACCGGCGACCAGGACGTCGATCACGCGCACGACTTCGTGGGGGAGACCTACGACTACTTCGCCGCCACGCACGGGCGCGACAGCTACGACGGCGCCGGCGCCCCGCTGATCGCCTCGGTGCACTACAGCGTCAATTTCGAGAACGCGTTCTGGGACGGCACGCAGATGGTGTACGGCGACGGCTTTCCCGTGCGCGACGTGACGGCGCACGAGCTCACCCACGCCGTCACCGAGCGCACCGCCAATCTCGAGTACCGCTACCAGTCGGGCGCCCTGAACGAGAGTCTCTCCGACATCTTCGGGGCCATGGTGGATCGTGACGACTGGCTGATGGGCGAGGATCTGCCGATCGGGGCGATTCGCGATCTCGAGCACCCCGCGAGCTTCGGACAGCCGGAGACCCTGAGCGGCTGGGTGGCGACGTGCAGCGACAACGAAGGCGTACACACCAACAGCGGCATACCGAACAAGGCCTTCGTGAACGTCGCCGCCGCGATCGGCAAAGGGGACGCCGAACGGATCTTCTATCGCGCGCTCACGGTGTACCTGCAGCCGCAGTCGACGCTGGAAGACGCGCGCGCGGCCGCCTTGCAGGCGGCCGAAGACGTGTTCGGGGCCTCGAGCCCGCAGCTGCAGGCGGTGGAGAGCGGCTTCAACGCGGTCGGCCTGGACGGCACCGCGCAGCCGCCGGCCAACACGTGCCTTCCGTTCCCCGTGCCGGCGGACCTGTCGCTGCTGGCCGTCGCGATCCTGGTCGCCCTCATCGTTCTCGCGATGGCGTGGCGGGGAAGGCGCGGCGAGGCCAGGGGCTAGCATGCGCGGCTGGCGCTGTGCGGCGCTGCTGGGCGCGCCGCTCGGCTGGCTCGCGGTGATTGTGCTGGCGCGTGCGGGAGTCGCCGGCCCGGCCCGGCTGCTCACCCCGGTGGCCGAATCGGTTGCCGCCCTGGTGCAGGCGCTCCTCGGCTGGGGCGGGCTCCACCCGTTGCGCGCCGGGGCGTGGCTCTACGTCCCGGGAGCGTTCGGGTACGAGGTCGGGATCGGGTGCACCGGACTCTTGCCGGCGATGGTGCTCGTCATCGCGATCCTGGCGGCGCCCGCCGGACTGGCCGAAAAGTGGCGCGGGCTCGCCGTCGGCGTGCCGATCGTGCTCGCGGTCAACCTGCTACGCTTGGCGCACCTGTTCTACCTGGGGGTGTACGCCCCGCGGCTGTTCGTGCCGGCCCACGAGGTGGTGTGGGAGGCCGGAATCGTGCTGGCCACCTTCGCGACGTGGGCGTTCTGGTTCCGGTGGGCGATGGATCAGCGACGGGCGGTGAGTCGGGAGAGGAGCTGAAGCAGGGGCTGCAGCGCGTCGGGAACGGCAGTGTCCATGGTGCGCACGCGGCGCCCCTCGCACACCACCACGTATTCAAACAGGTCCGCTCCGCGACGGGCCGGAAGGTATTCCGCGCGCAGGCTCGCGAAATCGATGCCGGCGAGCAGGGTCCGCAGCTGCGCCAACGTGTCCGGCGCGACGGTGAAGTCCGCTTCGATACCGCGTTGCGACAGGTGCGCGGTGCCGTCGCTTCTCACCACGAGCCGGTCTTCACGACCGGCGATTCCTCCGGAGCGGTGGTATTCCACGAGCACGGTTGTCTGAGGGTTCACCGGCGCGCACCCTGCGAGGGACCAGAATACCAGCGACAGCGCGATCTTCGTTGGCCCGGCGCCGGGCCGAATCCCGGGTCTTGCCATGGTCGCACCGCCTTTCAGGCCGGGAGCCACCCACCCCCGGCCACGAGCTCCCTCACGAGGTCGGGCGCGGACTTGCCCGCCGCCTCGGCCGCGAAGTTGATCACCAGCCGGTGCGTCAGCACCAGCGGCGCCACCCGCTTCAGATCCTCGTAATCGGGGCTGGGCCGCCCGTCCAGCGCCGCCAGGGCCTTGGCGCCGAGGACCAGGTACTGCGACGCGCGCGGTCCCGCCCCCCAGGAGATGTATTCCCGCACGAAGCCCGGCGCTCCCGGATCGTCGGGCCGGGTCATGCGCACCAGCGTCACCGCCGCACGCACCAGCGGCTTGGTCGCGGGGATACGCCGTACCAGATGCTGCAGCGCCAGCACGTCCTCGGCCGTCAGCACCGGCGTGATCTT
>DATICZ010000055.1:0-2323 GCA_035456525.1 Gemmatimonadales bacterium | reverse complement strand
CTCGCCGCGGGCGAGCCGGGGCCGGAAGGGGCCGACCGGGTGCGGTTCACCGCGGCGACCAACCCGGGCGCGCCGGCGGGGCCGATCGACCGCGTCGCCTCGGGCGGCGAGCTGTCGCGGTTCCTGCTGGCGCTGAAGGTCTGCCTCAGCGCCCGCTCGCCGGGGCTGACGCTGATCTTCGACGAGATCGACCGCGGCGTCGGCGGCGCCACTGCCGATGCCGTCGGCCGGCGGCTGCAGGCGCTCGGCCAGAGCGCGCAGGTGCTGGTCGTCACCCACTCGCCGCAGGTGGCGGCGCGCGGCGCGCACCACTGGCAGGTCGGCAAGACGCTCGCGCGCGGCGCCGCGCGCACCGAGATCGCCGGCCTCGCGGCCGCCGAACGGGTGGAGGAGATCGCCCGCATGCTCGCTGGCGACACCGTGACCGACGAGGCCCGCGCCGCCGCGCGCGCGCTGCTCGCGGGCTGACGTCCGAGGGACAGCCACGGCCGACGATTGCTCTCCGAGTCCTGCCGCGAGATGCCGTGCGTCGTGCAGCGTGAACCTGATACACACTGGACGACACCATTGCCGGTGCTGCCGCATTCCGCCCGCCCGCCAACCCGGCGGAGCGACGTACGTGGTGTATCATACCGGCGGGCGGACGCGGCCATTCTGGCGGTCCGAACGTAACTGCTCACCCCCCGCTCAAGCGGCTTGGAGCGGCAGGGGGCATCCCTTGATGGTGAGGGCGAGAGCCTGGAGGGGCGGGATGCCGCGTCGTCGGGCGGTTTCCAGCAGGGAGCGGATGTCGGCGTAGAAGGCGGCGCCGCCAGAGGTTCGGAACCCGCCGGTGACCTTGCGGAAGGTGGCGCAGGGGCGCAGCGCGCGCTCGGAGCCGTTGTTGGTGGGCTCGAGGGCGCGGTTGGTGACGAAGAGAAAGAGGTTGCGCCGGCCCTTGGCGATGGCGCGTTGCAGCTTGACGCCCGCGGCATGGGTCGGAGGCCTTTGCAGCAGCTCGCTGAGCTTCTTGACGAACTTGCGCAGGTAGGCCGCGAGCTGGCGGTCGCTGAAGCGCGCGCGGGTCGCGCCGACCCGGCAGGCGCGCCGGAGCAGCGCCAGCAGCCCGGGGGCGAAGCCAGTATCGCCGGCGTCGATCGCATACTGTGCGTCCCGGATCAGATGCGCGAGGCAGAATTGGTGGCCGCGGGTCGAAAAGCCCTTCTGCCCGCCGTAACGATCGGAGATCCAGAAGGCGGGGCGGTGCGCGCCGAGGAAGTCTTCGAGCACCCGCTTGCCGCGGCTGGGGGCACTGCGGAACACCGCGGTGTCGGCGTGGTGCACCACCCAGAGCCAAGCGTTCTTCCCCGCCACCCGGAGTCCGGTCTCGTCGGAGGCGAGCACCGGGCTCGTCAGCAGCCGGTCGCGCAGCCGCGCCGCCTGGGCCGCGAAGGGCGCCGCGGCCGCCCGGATGAGGTTGACGAGCCCGCCCTGGCTGATCGCGACCCGGAAGACGTCGCGGAACAGCCCTTCGAGCCGCGCGAGGCCGATGTTCTGGCTGAAGCGCAGATGCAGCGCCATCGCCCGCAGGTTCTCCCCGAACGGCGAGCCGGACGGCATGTCGGCGGGCGGGGCGGCCTTGAAGGCCTTGGCGCAATGCGGGCAGCAGCCGCCCATCAGCGTCACCCGCGTCACCTCCGGGCGGATCGGCGGGATCTCGACATGATCATAGCTCTCGCAGGGCGCCTGAGCCGCCGCCGCGAGATCGCCCCGACAATGCGGGCAGCAGGCGGCGCGGATCTCGCGCAGCCGCGTCGGGTTCGGATCGAGCGCGCGGGCGACCCCGGGCCGGCCCTTGCGCCGGCGCTTGCGCTCGTGCCCGGCGGCGGGCTTGCGCCCGCCGCTCGGCGGCAGGCTGGAGTTCTCAGGCGTCTTCGGCGGCAGCCCGAGCTTGGTCTCGAGCCTCGCCACCCGCTCCGAGAGGTCGAGCACCAGCTCGATCAGCTGCTCTTTGCTCAGGGAGGTAAGGTCGTCGCGATTCATCCCAAGCTTGAATCACGCCCGAATCACCCCGTCAAAAGGAAAAATCACCGGGGGGTGAGCAGTTACCCCCTTCGTGAGTCAGCCTCAGCGCACGCTGGTATAAGCGTGCCAGACATCCCGACCGACGTTGCCCCGGCTCACTGACCCCGGTTGCATTCACGCTCAATCACGGCGACCGTGTCTCGGTACAGAGCCTCGGCGCGATCGGGTGTCTCGGCGACCGTCATCAATCCGAACTTACCAAACTCCGACAGCCCGCCCAGCAGGTGGAACATCGCCCCTTCTTGGGTGGCACTGTGGA
>DATICZ010000054.1:0-4863 GCA_035456525.1 Gemmatimonadales bacterium | reverse complement strand
CGCGGAGTGGGACCCCCGAGTCCCGTCCGCAGCTCGAAGAGCTGCGAGTCGGGCGAAGTGGGTGACGGAGCCGGCCCCGCGGGGGCCGCACCCTGCGCCAGGCCCCGCCCGCCGCCCGAGCGAGCGTTCGTGAATAATGCGGGCTAGCTCCGCCCCCGCCTGCGGCGGATCGTTCGAGGATGAAACTTGGCGTGCCCGTGGTATCGAAGTCGCGGCGTGGCCCCGACAGTCATGCCCCGCTAACACATTGGAGCGCGCGTGCCCCAGGGCTAGTTTGGGTCCGAGTAGGCGATCGTTCATTGATGAGGTGCACGCGGTGGGACCGCGTGCGCACTCTCCCAGGTCAGAATCCAGAACTCCTGCCACCTCGGGTCGGGGCCCCGCCGGACGAGGTGAGGATATGACCAACCCCAAGACGACGCGCAACCGGAGGCCGGCGCCCTCGTTGCCGACATCGCTGCCCGCCATTCGGCCCAGGGTCGCCGGCCTGGACGTGGGCAGCTCACAGCACTGGGTGTGCGGCCCGGCGAGGGAGGACGGCCAACCCAACGTGCGGGTCTTCGGGACGACGACGGATCAGCTGAATGCGCTCGCCGACTGGCTGGCCACGCAAGGCGTGGAGTCGGTGGCCATGGAGAGCACGCACGTCTACTGGATTCCTATCTACGAGCTGCTCGAGTCAAGAGGCATCGAGGTCCTGCTCGTCAACGCCCGCCAGCTTCACAACGTCCCGGGGCGGAAGACCGACTTCAGTGACTGTCAGTGGCTTCAACTGCTCCATAGCTGCGGGCTGCTCCGAGGCTCGTTCCGCCCGGTCGAGGCGATCACCCGGCTGCGCGCGCTCCAGCGCCAGCTGGCCAATCTCGTGGCCGAGCGCACGCGGTGTGTTCAGTGGATGCAGCAGGCCCTGGATCACATGAACGTCCAAGTGCATCGCGCCGTCACCGACCTCACGGGGACGACCGGCATGGCGATTGTGCGCGCCATCGTCGCGGGGGAACGGGAGCCCGCCCGGCTCGCCCAGCACCGCGACCGTCGGTGTCGGAAGTCCGCTACCGAGATCGCCCGGCATCTCTCCGGCAACTGGCGTGACGAGCATCTCTTCAACCTGGCGTCCGCCCTCCGGCTGTTCGATGCGCTGGAGCGCGAGATCGGGGCGTATGAGGGCCGGTTGCTTACAGAGATCGAGGCTCTGCAGCCTCCAGAACGGCAGGCGGACCCGGTCCCACCCCACCCCAATCCGGCCAAGGAGAAAGCTCTCAAGGCGCGCGGGGAGCAGCCGGCCCGCGCCACCCTCTGGCGCTTCGCCGGTGTGGACTTGACGCGCATCGACGGCATCAGCGCCGCCGCGGCCCAGGTGGTCCTGACCGAAGTCGGCCCGAACCTCGCCGCCTTCCCCTCGGAGGACCATTTCGTCTCCTGGTTACGCCTGTGTCCGCGGACCCCGATCTCTGGCGGGAAGCCGCTGAAGAAACGCCGCAACGGGTTGGGGGCCAATCGGATCGCGGGGGTCCTGCGGATGGCGGCGACCTCCCTCCAGCGCTCGAAGACGGCCCTCGGCGCCTCCTTCCGCCGCATCGCCCGCCACAAGGGCGGCGCGGTCGCCGTCTTTGCCACCGCGCGGCAACTCGCCCGGCTCATCTACCGGATGCTCCGCTACGGTCACACATACGTCGACATCGGGGAACAGGCCTACGAGCATCAGTTCCAGGTCCGACGCCTCGGCGCCCTCACTGAAACAGCCAAGAGCCTCGGCTACACTCTCGTGCCGACCCTTGCCACCGGGTAAGTTTCAGGTCAGTGCGCTGAGCGTTCGCGACGTGGCCAGACGGCTTGGCGCGCCGCCAACGACCGAGAGCGCGAGCACGGTCCTCGTGTTGGTCGGCGCAGGTCTGGCGCTGGGCGCCGCGTGCTGGGGGCTCGCGCGGGTGTCGAACCTCGTCCTGGCGCCGCGCACGTTCCTGGTGCTCTTTACTCTCGCGTGGCTCGCCTACGCGTGCGGCGCACTCGTGACCGCTCAGCTCGGCGCCCGGACCACGATCGTGGTGATCCTGACAGTCGGTGTGCTAAGCCGCATGCTCCTGCTGCCGACCTTGCCCTCGCTTTCCACCGACGCCTACCGGTATGTCTGGGACGCCCGGGTCTCCAGTGCCGGGATCGATCCCTACGCGTACCCGCCCGCGGCCTCCGAGGTCGCAGGACTGCGCGACACCGACATCTACCCGAGGCTCAACCACTCGACGTGGCGCACCGTGTACCCTCCTGTCGCGCAGGCGTTCTTTCGCGCGGTGTATCGGCTCGCGCCCGACAACGTGCTCGCCATGAAGCTCGCGCTCGGTATGGCCGAGCTGCTCGCGCTCGCCACACTCGCCCTCTTGCTTCGGACGCTCGACATCCCACTCGGCCGGCTGACGGTCTACGCCTGGAATCCGCTGGTCCTCGTCGAGATCTGGGGAAGTGGTCACCTGGACGCCCTGGTGCTCGCGACGGTCACCGCCGCGGCGCTGGCATCCGCCCGGCGCCGGGACGGCATCGCCGCCATCCTGCTCGGCATCGGCACCCTCGTGAAGCTCTACCCCGCCGTACTGCTCCTGCTGCTGCCCGGACGGCGCCGCGTATCGGTGTACGCGCTGTTCGGAACCGTCGTCGTCGCGGGCACGATTTCTGCCGGCGGACTTGGCCATTGGCCGATCACGCCGATCTGGCGCTACGTCTCGGACGAGTATTTCAATCCTGGCCTCGTGCGAACCTTCGTGAACGAGCCACTGCTGGCGCTCGCGGCGACCGCTGCCTGGATGGTCGCGGTCGCGTCACGGGGGCACGCCGGCAGCCTGGCCATGCGGGCCGTGCCCATGGTGGCGGGCGTCATCGTGCTCGGGGCGAATGTCTTTCCGTGGTACGTCGTGTGGCTTGTCCCGTTCTTGGCGGTGACACCGTCCGTCCCGTTGATCGCCGTCACCGGCACCGTGGGCTTCGCGTACAGCTTCTTTCTGTCCGAACCGTGGACGATCCCGGGGTGGGCCAGGCTCGTGGAAGTGGCGCCGCTGGCGATCGCCGCCGCCGTAAGGCTCCGCGGAGCCTTCGGGTGGCTCCCGAGCGTGCGCACCCGTGCCAGAGCAGGATGAAGGCGGTTCTGATCGTACCCGCGCTGAACGAGGCTGCCGTCGTCGGCGATCTTGTTCGCCGAACGCCGCGCGACATCATCGCCGAGGTGATCGTCGTGGACAACGGCTCCACCGACGCGACGGCCACCGTCGCGCGCGATGCGGGGGCCCGCGTGGTGCATGAGCCGAGGCGCGGCTACGGCGCGGCCTGCTTCGCTGGCGTCATCGCGCTTCCGCCGGACGCTGGTGTCGCTGTGTTCCTCGACGCGGACGGCAGTCAGCGACCGGAGGAGATCCCGCTGGTCCTGGACCCCGTCCTCACCGGCCGCGCGGACCTGGTGCTCGGCGCGCGGCAACTGGTGGGGCGTCATCCCATGCACGCGGTGGCCGGCACTCGCCTCGTCGCGCGGTTCGTGGCCTGGCGATGGCGCGTGCCGATCACGGACTTCGGCCCGTTGCGCGCCATCCGCGTGGACCTGCTGCGACGCCTCGACATGCAGGACCGTGGGTTCGGCTGGCCAGTCGAGATGGTGGTCAAGGCCGCGGTGCTCGGCGCGCGGGTACTCGAAGTGCCGGTTTCGCATACGGCTCGACTCGCCGGTCGCTCCAAGGTTTCTGGCACGCTTCTCGGCACCGTACGCGCGGGCTACGCGTTTCTCTCCACCGCGCTGCGCGCGGCGAGACACGAATCCTGAACGCGGAGCATCCGCGTTGGCCTACGTGCGTGTGGGCTGCGCCTCCTCGGCGGGCGCGGCCGCGTTGTGCGCGCCCTTCGTCGCCGAGGTTCTCCGGGTGGAGGCCTCCGGCAGCGCGCCCGCCGTCAGCGCGACGAACGCGCAGGCGGCGCTCACCAAGCCCAGCCCCGTCGCGAGGCCCGCCGCCTCGGCCACGACGCCGATGAGCGGCGGCCCGGCCAGGAATCCCAGGTAGCCGGTCGTCGCCACCGCCGCGAGCGCCCGGCCCGGCGGCACGCCCGGCATTCGCGCCGCGGCGCTGAAGAGCACCGGGATGATGTTGGCGATGCCGAGCCCGACGAGCGCGCAGCCGACGACGCCGATCGCCGGATGACCCAGGAGCAGCGCGGCGCCCAGCCCGCCCGCCGCCACCGCGCTCGAGCCACGCAGGACGCGGCGCGGCCCCAGCCGCCCAACCAGGGCGTCGCCGGTGAAGCGTCCGGCCGCCATCGCCAGCGAGAAGGCGGCGAATCCGACCGCGGCCACCGACGGACTGGAGCCGAGCGTGTCGTGAAGGTATACCGCGCTCCAGTCTGCCATCGCGCCTTCGGCCAGGAGCCCGAGCAAAGCGAGGATCCCGAGCGTCAAGAGGATACCGGACGGCCGTGCCACCGATGGGCCCGCGTGGTAGTGCGCCGCCCGCGGGCGTACGAGCCCCGGGAGCGCTACGACCGCTGCGGACAACGCGATGACCGCGGACACGCCGACGTGGGTTACATCCCCTATGCCGACGGCCATCGCACCGCCCGCCAGCAGCGCCCCGACGACGCCGCCCAGGCTGAACAGCGCGTGGAACGACGACATGATCGGCCGTCCGACACGCTGCTCGACGTCGGCGGCTTGGGCGTTCATCGCTACGTCGAGGAGACCGTTGCAGGCGCCCAGGAGGGCCAGGGAGAGGCACAGCATGGCTACGGTGGGGCTCGCGACGGGCAGGGGGAGCACGAGGCAGAGTGCGACGCCGGCAGCTGCCGTCACCACGCGGCTGCCGAGCCGGCCGACGATCCAGCCCGCCACCGGGAGGG
>DATICZ010000053.1:0-3264 GCA_035456525.1 Gemmatimonadales bacterium | reverse complement strand
CCGTCGAACACGGAGGCTCCGCACCCCGCCCGCTCCGTTCCGCGGCTGGAAGCCGCGGCTCGGCGCCTGCGGCGGGGCGTCCTGCAGGACGCGTCGCGAAAGCGCTCAGCGACGGGTTAACCCGTCGAACAACGGAGGCCGCGGACCCCCGCCCGCTCCGAGCGAGGGGGTTACCCGTCGAACACGGAGGCTCCGCACCCCGCCCGCTCCGTTCCGCGGCTGAAAGCCGCGGCTCGGCGCCTGCGGCGGGGCGTCCAGCAGGACGCGTCGCGATAGCGCTCAGCGACGGGTTTACCCGTCGAACAACGGAGGCAGCGGACCCCCCAGCTGCTCGAGCGACGGGCTCACCCGTTGAACAACGGGGGTTTGGGCGCGTTCAATCGCACCCGCTCGCGCGCTTCCGACCTTTCCGTTTGCGGGCCGGCGTCGCACACTCCCGGATCTCGAGGTGCGGATGCCCATCATCCTCTTTATCCACTTGACCTGGGCCACGTTCCGTCGCATGCCCATGATCGGCCCGACGGAGGCGCAGTTCCTCCGTCGCTTCCTTCCTTCGGAGGCCCAGCGCCACGGTACCGCCATCATTGCCCTGGGCATGGTCTGCGACCACGTACACCTCGTCCTCCGCCTTCCCGGGCGATTCGACCTGCCGCGCCTCGTCCAGGGCCTGAAGGGTGCCAGCGCCCGACTGGCCAACCAGGACAATCGGATCAGCCTTGCGGGACTTCGGTGGGCTCGCGGGTATCATCTCATCTCGGTCAGCCCGCGTAACCTCCGAGCAGCCGTGGAGTACGTGAGATGCCAGGCCCAGCGACATCCCGACCGCGCGATCGAGATGGGCTCGAGGGAGCCCCGGTTTCGATGACCGTACGAACCTTCCCGCGGATTGCTCGCTGCTTGTCGCGCGCTTGTCTTGGGCCACGTACGTTTCCATCGACACCCGCGGCTGGTCGGGGCTTGTGACGCTGCTCACGCTGGACGTCGACCACGCGGACGATGGGCCCGATTCTTGCGATCCCACAAAGTCCCCGCCGTTGCACGGCCGTCCGGCCGTGCCGGGGAGCTGAACGGTTGTGCACTCCAGAGGGTGCGGGCGCTGAGCCTGAGAGAAAGAAGGTGTCCCATGCGACAGTCCCTGATGGTCCTGAGCTGCGGATTCCTGGCGGCGTGCATCGGCCCGTCGATGAAGCCGGGAAACTGGCCGGCGGCGGGATCCTACGTCTGCGTCGTGAACAGCACGGACACGCCGGTGTGGCTGTCGGTGCGCGACGGCGTGGGGCACGAGCTGCGCAAGGGCCGGCTGGGACCACAGGGCCGCGTGCAGTTCCTCTGGCCGTTCATCGATCTCAACTCCGGCGTGTTCATCGCCACCACGCAGGAAGGCCGCGTGACCATGAGCGATGCCTTCAAGCCGTGGGGTGGCGCCAAGGCATGGGGCTGGGACGTGGCGATCCCCACCCCCCAGTCCGCGTCGCATTCCTTCTGCCCGCAGCCTGCGGGGGACGTCGCCGCGGGTAACTGAGGCAGGAGCGGCCCGGCGCGCGGTCGGTCAGCTTGCGACCCGATTGCGCGCCGGGTAACTTTCGCCCCATGGCGGATTTATCCAGTCTGTTCCAGCTGGCCCAGCAGGCCCAGGGCCGGTTGTCCGAGATACAAACCAAGCTCGCGCAGGAAACCGTCTCGGTGTCGTCGGGCGGCGGCATGGTGCAGGCCACCGCCGACGGGCGCGGCCAGATCCGCGCCATCAAGATCGACCCCGAGGCGTTCAAGGGGGGCGACGTCGAGCTGCTGGAGGACCTGGTGCTGGCGGCCGTGACCCAGGCGCAGCAGCGCGCGGCGGAGCTGTACCAGGCGGAGGTGAAGAAGCTCACCGCCGGACTGCCGCTTCCGTTCCAGCTGCCGCTGTAAGCATCCCCCGTGTCCGCGCCCAGTGTCCGCAATTGACGAGTTGACCGCGGAGCTCGCCAAGCTCCCCGGTATCGGGCGGAAAACGGCCCAGCGGCTCGCGTTCCATCTGTTGAAGGAGCCCCCGGAGACGGCCCGCCGGCTGGCGGAGGCGATCCGGCGCGTGCGCGACCAGGTGCAGGCCTGTACCACGTGCGGCAACCTGGGGGACGCCAGCCCCTGCGCCATCTGCAGCGACCCGCGGCGGGACGCGACGGTGCTGTGTGTGGTGGAGGAGGCGGGGGACGTGAGCGCGATCGAGCGCGCCGGGCGCTTCCGCGGCCTCTACCATGTGCTGGGGGGGCGGCTGTCGCCGCTCGAGGGCGTGGGCCCCGAGGCGCTGCAGATCGACCGGCTGCTGGAGCGGGTGTCCAACGGCGCCGGGGTGCGTGAGGTGATCGTCGCCACCAACCCATCCATGGAGGGAGAGGTCACCGCCACCTACCTGCAGCAGGTGCTGAAGCCCACCGGGATCCGCGTCACGCGCATCGCGCGAGGACTCCCCGTGGGGGGCGACCTCGAGTACGCCGACGGGGTCACCATCGCGCAGGCGCTCGCCGCCCGCCGCGACATGACCGAGACCGACTGAGCGGGGGCGCGATGACGGGTGCCGCGAGCTGGTCGTTCAACGAAAGCGACTACCGCCAGATCCAGCAGCACCTGCAGGCGTTCCTGCGCGACTCGAACGCCCGCTGCGCGCTGTTGGTGGACCGCACCGGCCAGCTGGTCGCCACGGTCGGCGAGCCCCCGGCGTTCGACCCCACCGCCTTCGCCTCGCTCACCGCCGCCGATTTCTCCGCCAACGATCAGCTCGCGAAGATGATCGGCGAGGCCGAGTTCGCCTCGCTCGTGCACCAGGGCGAAAAGGAATCGATGTACCTGGCGGACGTGGCGCGCCGCGTGATCCTGGTGGTGCTGTTCGACCAGCGCGCCACGCTGGGGCTCGTGAAGCTCAAGGCGAAGGCCACGGTCGAGGCGCTGAATCACGTCTTCCAGATCATGTTCGACCGCGTCGGCGCGGGACCGGGCGAGGCCAAGGGGCTGCTGCAGGGGGCGGAAGACGAAATTGACAAGCTCTTCGGGTAGGCGGGAGACCTAGTCCATGTCGATGATCAACTACGCCTCCCGCGAGATCAACTGCAAGCTGGTGTACTACGGCCCGGGACTGGGCGGCAAGACGACGAATCTGGAGCACATCTACGGCAAGGTCGCGCCCAACACCCGCGGCAAGATGATCTCGCTCGCCACCGAGACCGAGCGCACGCTGTTCTTCGATTTCCTTCCGGTGGACCTGGGGACGATCCGCGGCTTCAAGACGCG
>DATICZ010000052.1:0-2444 GCA_035456525.1 Gemmatimonadales bacterium | reverse complement strand
GGACCAGCTGCGGCGGGCGGATTGTCGTTGCCGTCGGCGCGGCGGTCGTTGCGGCGGCGTCCCTGCCGCAGACCTGGCGGGGTCTGTATGGCATTTCGGAAGTGTGCGTGCGGATGCTGCCCTGAGTCCCGGCGGCACCCGCAAACACGCCGTTGCTCTGGGATGCCGTCGTACGTGGGGCAGGGCTTCAGACCCTATGTAGGTCGACGATGGGTCGGCTGTATGTTGAAGCTTCTTTTTGAGCAGGCAACTCGAAAGGAGTTCCGACATGACGAGCACGACCCATCAGGCGGAGTGTAGTGCAGCGGCGTTGTATGTGGCGGTGGAGTTGGGGGCGGCCGAGTGGCTGTTGACGATGAGCAGCGGCCCGGCGGCGCGGCGGGTCCGTCGGCGGATCGGCGCGGGGCGTCCGGACCAGGTGCGCAATGCGCTGACGGCGGGGAAGCAGCAGCTGGGGGTGGCGCCGGACGCGCCAGTGTGGAGTTGTTACGAAGCGGGCCGGGACGGATTCTGGCCGCATCGGTGTCTGGTCAGCCTGGGGGTCCGCAACGTGGTGGTGGACTCCTCGAGTATCGAGGTGCCGCGGCGGGCCCGTCACGCGAAGACGGATCGCCTCGATGGAGACACGCTGCTCCGCATGCTGCTGCGGTACTGCAGCGGGGAACGGCGGTTGTGGCAGGTAGTGCGGGTGCCCTCGCGTGGGTGGGAGGATGCGCGGCAGGCGAGTCGGGGGCTGACGACGTTGCAGGCGGAGCGCACCCGGGGGCGGAACCGGATTCGGAGTCTCCTGGCGCTGCACGGGGTCCGGCAGGTGCGCCTCGATGCCCAGTTGCCGGCGCGGGTGGCGCAACTGCGCGATTGGGCCGGGGAGCCGCTGCCGCCGGGCGTGCAGGCCCGCATCGGGCAGGCGTGGCGGCTGCTGGCCCAGGTCGAGCGGGAGCGGCAGGTGGCGATGGCGGAGGAACGGCGGCAGACGACGGCCGACCGGGCGAGTGAGGCGGCGAAACTCACCGAGCTGTGCGGGATTGGGGCGCGGACCGCGACGATTCTCGCCCACGAGCTCTTCAACCGGGACCTCCGAAACCGGCGGGAGGTGGGCGCCTTGGCGGGTTTGGTGTCTGCTCCGTATCGGAGCGGCACGATCGTCCGGGATCAAGGCGTGACGCGGGGTGGGATCCCGGGCGTGCGACGGATCGCCATCGAACTGGCGTGGGCGTGGCTGCGCTATCAACCGGACAGTGCGCTGAGCCGGTGGTATCAGCACCGCTTCGGCGGTGGCGGGCCCGGCACGCGGGCGATTGGGATTGTCGCATTAGCGCGGCGCGTGCTCATCGCGCTGTGGCGGTATGTCGACCAGGGGATCGTCCCCGCAGGCGCCCAGATGAAAGCGTAGCGGACGGCGATCACCGCGCGACACGCAGCCCGTTGCAGGGTAGGGGCCGCTGGCGGCCCGGGCTTCAGAGGGGGCGCGTGGAACGGTGTCACCGGCGCGCACGGCGCGCATACAGGATCTGGTGCTCGGCTCGGCCGACACGCATAGGAGCTGGTGGCGAGCGATCTCGCCCAAGTGGACACCGCGCGCGGAGGGCACAACCGAGACGTCACCTCCACGGACCTCAGGGCTGGTAGGAGGTCCGCTCCGGTGACGTCTATCGACACGGCCGGGACCGACAGGGGACTTGACATCAAGCCGCCTCATAGGAGCCCTGCTGAATGCCGCACGTGCATGCCTGAAGGCCCGCCCCATAGTGACAACCATGTGAGTCCGGGGTGATTACGGGCGCGCGCTGACGGAGCCCCGACCTTCGGGCGCCCTGGACGGCACCCAACGTCGAGGCTCGAGAGCGCGCCCGCGCTCGCGGAGCCGCCGGCGCGGGAAGGGAGCGCGGGCCTACTTGCCGGGCGAGTCGAGCGACAGCAGCGTCGCTTCGGTCCAGGTGATGTCGACCTTGTCGCCGACCTTCACGCCGGCAATGGCGGACTTGTCCTGTACCCGCGACGAGTACTTCCAGCCGTTGGGACCGGCGAAGGTAATCGACGGCGTGTCCTGGTCGAGGGCCGTGATCGTGGCGGTGATGGTGCGCTGCCTGGCGCTCGTGCCTCCGAGGTGAGCCTGGCTGGAGGGCGTGGCCGCCTTGGAGGCCGTGTCCACGTCCGTTTCGCCGGGCCGCTTGAGCCGGATGACCACGTTCTCGTAGTACCGGACAGAGACCTGGTCTCCGACCTTGACCTCCGAGAACCGCTTCATCTCGGGCGGCGCCACCGTCGTCACGTAGGTGCCGTCTGGTTTCTTCAGCGTGACCGTCCGACTCGAGGCTTCAATGGCCTCGACCGTGGCGGTCAGGGTCTTCATCTCTCCGGTGATGGTCTTCGACTGGGCCATGACCATCTGCGCCATCGGCATCGCGAGCGCCGCTGCGACGAATACTCCGACGTATCGCTTC
>DATICZ010000051.1:0-20018 GCA_035456525.1 Gemmatimonadales bacterium | reverse complement strand
CGCCGAGTGCGGCCAGCGGCGGCACGAACGCGAGCGGCTGGAGGGCGCCCGCGCTGGCGAGCGGTCGCGCGAGCGCCAGTGCCGCGGCGAACAACAGCACCGCGCCGATGTCGCGCAGCGCGTGGAGCCGCAGCAGCACATCCCCCAGGGGTCCGGCCGGTCCGTCGGCCAGCGTCATCCACGCGAGCGCCGGCGCCGCTACGGCAGTGAAGGCGCCGAGCACGAGGGCCACCGCCAGCGCGTCGCGGGACGGCTGATGCACGGTGAGCGGGAACCAGGGATGCAGCGCGTACACGACGGCGGCCGTCAGGGCGAACGGCAGTATCAGGGAGGATGCGAGATAGCGTCCGAGGCCGGAGGTGGCACCGGTTCCGTCGCTGCGCCACGCGAGACCGGCGCGCAGCGCGAACAACGCCAACGCGGCATCGGCGACGAATCGCAGCGTCTCCAGCTCGTCCAGGCGATTGATCGACCAGTTGGCCCGCAGAAACAGGCCGGCCGCGACGAAGCCCGACACGCGCGGCAACCGCAGCCGCAGCGCGAGGCGGCCCGCGAGCTCGGCGGCCACGACCAGCACACCCAGGGCCAGCGCGGCCCGGAGCTCGGGGCCCGCCCCGGCCGTGTACTTGTAGACCAGCGCCAGGACGAGCGCGAGGGCGAGCAGCCGGACGACGGTGCGCATGGAGTCGGCGAAATTTCGACGCCGCAACGGGTTTTGACAATGCGAGCCGGCGCCCGTATCTTGACTTGATTCCGCGGTCGGCGCGATGGCCTTCGTTCATCTCCATACCCACAGCGAATACTCTCTCCTCGACGGCGCCAACCGCATCCCGGACTTGCTGGACCGGATCGTGGCGCTGGGGATGGATTCGCTCGCCATCACCGACCACGGCAACCTTCATGGCGCCTGGACGTTCTATGAAGAGGCGAAGGCCCGGAAGGTCCGCGCGATCCTAGGCTTCGAGGCCTACCTGGCCTTCGGGAGTCGACACGCCCGCGAGAAGCCCGCCGACGCTCCCGGCCCCTACTCCCATCTTGTCCTGCTGGCCCGGAACCGCGCCGGGTACCGCAACCTCGTCAAGCTGTCGTCGATCGGGTTCCTCGAAGGCTTCTATCGCCGGCCGCGCATCGACCGCGAAGTGCTGGAGCGGCACAGGGAAGGGCTGATCTGCCTGGCCGCCTGCCTCTCGGGGGAGATCGCGCTCTATCTGCGCGCGGGCCAATACGAGGCTGCGAAGGCGAGCGCCGAGTATTTCGCGCGTCTGTTCGGCCCCGACGGCTTCTGGCTCGAAGTGCAGAACCACGGGATCGCCGAAGAGGAGACCGTCACCGCCGGCATGTTCCGCCTCTCCCAGGAGCTGGGCATCCCGGTCGTGGCCACCAACGACGCCCATTACCTGCGCAAGGAAGACGCCGAGGCGCACGACGTGCTGCTCGCCATCGGCACCGGCAAGGACCTGGACGACCCCAAGCGGTTCCGCTTCTTCGGCTCGGAGAGCTACGTCAAGAGCGAAAAGGAGATGAAGGGGCTGTTCCCCGGCCGGCCGGACGTGTGCCCCGAAACGGCGCGGGTGGCCGAGCTGTGCGAGTTCGACTTCGAGAAGCGGTACTTCCTGCCGCAGTTTCCCCGCCCGGCGGAGTTCGCCACCGACAACGATCTCCTGGTGCACCTCGCGCGCGCGGGTGCGCGCGAGCGCTACGGCGACCCCCTGCCCCCTGCGGTCGAGGAGCGGCTGGCCTACGAGCTGGACGTGATCCAGCGCACCGGCTACGCCGGGTACTTCCTGATCGTCTACGATCTCATCAAGGCGGCCCGCGACCGCGGCATCCCGGTGGGCCCGGGGCGTGGCTCGGCGGCCGGTTCGCTCGTCGCCTACGCGTTGCGCATCACCAGCGTGGACCCGCTCCAGTTCGATCTGCTGTTCGAGCGGTTCCTCAATCCCGAGCGGATCTCGATGCCGGACATCGACCTCGACTTCTGCTTCGAGCGGCGCGGCGAGGTAATCGAGTACGTCCGGGCGCGCTACGGGCGCGAATCGGTGGGGCAGATCATCACGTTCGGGACGATGAAGGCCCGCGCCGCGTTCCGCGACGTGGCGCGCACGCTGCGCCTGGAGATCGGCGAGGTGGACCGCACCACGAAGCTCATCCCTGCGGGGCCCGCGGCGATGTGGACGTTGGCCGAGGCGGCGCAGAAGATCCCGGAGCTCCGCTCCATCACCGAGCAGGACGAGCGGGTTCGCAAGGTGATCGACCTCGGCAGCCGCATCGAAGGGCTGGCGCGCCACGCGTCGGTGCACGCCGCGGGCGTGGTGATCGCGCCAGGCCCCCTCACCGACTACGTCCCGGTCTGCCTCGCGCCACAGGACGACGAGGCGATCATCACGCAGTACGACATGGTGGCGCTCGAAAAGGTCGGGATGCTCAAGATCGACCTGCTCGGGCTCCGCACGCTCACCGTCATCCACGACACCATCGAGATGGTGCGGGAGCGGCACGGCGTCACGCTCGACATGGACCGGCTGGACCTCGAAGACCCCGAGGTGTATCGCCTGCTGCGTTCGGGGCGCACCGCCGGCGTGTTCCAGTTCGAGTCGCCGCTCGCGACCGACTGCCTGCGGCAGATGAAGTGCGACCGGTTCGACGACCTGGTGGCGGCGAACGCCCTGCTGCGCCCCGGCCCGCTCGACACGGGGATGCACCTCGTCTTCATCAATCGCAAGCTGGGCCGCGAAACGGTCCGCTACCCGCACCCGGCGCTCGAGGAGCTGCTCAAGCCCACCTACGGGGTGATCACCTACCAGGAGCAGGTGATGCGCATCGCGAACGTGCTGGCGGGCTACTCGCTCGCCGAAGCCGACGTGCTGCGCAAGGCGGTGGGCAAGAAGATCAAGGAGCTGATCCAGGAGGAGCTCGGCCGGTTCGTGGAGCGCGCCGTGGCCCGCGGGCACGACCGCCGGGTCATCGAGGACATCGCGGCGCAGATCGAGACCTTCGGGCGCTACGGATTCAACAAGTCGCACGCGGTCGCGTACTCCATCCTCTCCTACCAGACGGCGTGGCTCAAAGCGCACTACCCGGCGGAATTCCTCGCCGCCCTGCTGTCGAGCGAGATCGGTAACACCGACAACGTCGTCGAGTACATCAACGAGGCGCGCGAGCTCGGGCTGGAGGTGCTCCCGCCCGACGTCAACGAGTCGCGCTTCAAGTTCACGGTGGTGGGCGAGCGGCGCATCCGCTTCGGGCTGGGCGCCGTCAAGATGGTAGGGGAAGGCGCCATTGCGTCGATCCTCGCCGGGCGCGCCCAGGCGCCGTACCGCTCTCTGGTCGAGCTGTGCGAGCGCATCGACCTGCGACTGTGCAACAAGCGAGTGCTGGAAGCCCTCATCGATGCCGGCGCTTGCGACTCGCTCGGCGGCCATCGCGCGCAGCTGGTGGCCGCCCTCGAGCACGCCTTCGGCGAGGCCCAGGCCCGGCAGGTGGAGCGTGAGGCGGGCCAGGGCGCCCTGTTCGGGGATCACAGCGCCACCCCCGCTCCCCACTCCCCGCTCCCCGAAGTCCCGCCCTGGACCGAGCACGAGCGCCTGACGCGCGAGAAAGCGGTCCTCGGCTTCTTCATCTCCGGGCACCCCCTCGCGAAGTTCCGCGCGGAGGTGGAGCTTTTCGGGACCCGCACCACCGCCACGCTCGGGACCTGGAGCGACCAGAAGGTCGCCGTGGCGGCGGTGGTCACGGTCGTGAAGCGGCAGGTGTCGAAAAAGTCCGGCGCGGAATACGCCCGGCTGGTGCTCGAAGATTTCCACGGCACCGCCGAGGCGCTGGTATTCCCGGAGGCGTGGGCGCGGCTCAACTCCGTGATCCGGCCCGATCGCTCGATGCTGCTGACGGGCGGGTACAGCCTCCGCGACCGGGGAGAGGAGGCGGCGCCCTTCATAGTAGAAGGGGCGCGGCCCCTCGAAGAGCTGAAGGAAAGCGGGCAGATCGGCCTCGCGCTCCGCTGGAGCGCCGCGCGACCGCCGGACGCGGATGCCACGCGCGCGGCTGCCGCCCTGTGCGCGGCCCACCCCGGGCCGGCGCCGGTGCTGGTGGAATGGGATGATGGCAACGGCGGCGACGAGCGCCGCGAGGGAAACGGCGGCGGCGTACCGCTCGCGGCCCGGCTCGTGAGCCGGAGTCTGCGGGTGGAGCCCGACGAGGAGCTGCTGGGCGCGCTGCGCGGCATCTTCGGGGCCGACGGGGTGCACCTCGTGAAAGCGAGCTGACCGGGAATGGCGACCTACACGCTCGACTTCGAGCGTCCGCTGCTCGAGATCGAGCGGCAGATCGAGGAGCTCAAGAAGACCGGGGGCGACCAGGCGGCGGATACGGGGCCGCTCGAGCGCCAGCTGGCCGAGCTGCGCGCCGAGATCTATCGCAACCTCACGCCGATGCAGCGCGTCCAGGTGGCCCGGCATCCGCGTCGCCCCTACTCGCTGGACTATCTGCGCGCCGTGTTCACGGACTTCGTCGAGCTGCACGGCGACCGCCTCTTCCGCGACGACCCGGCGATCGTGGGTGGATGGGCCCGGCTGGACGGCGTGTCGGTCATGGTGATCGGGCACCAGAAGGGGCGCGACACGAAGGAGAACCTGCAGCGCAACTTCGGCATGGCCCATCCCGAGGGCTACCGCAAGGCGATGCGCCTGATGCAGCTCGCCGAGAAATTCCACGCACCGGTGATCACGCTGGTCGATACGCCCGGCGCGTATCCGGGTCTCGCGGCCGAAGAGCGGGGCCAGGCGGAGGCCATCGCGCGCAATCTGCTGGTGATGGCGTCGTTGCGTACGCCGACCGTCGCGGCCGTGATCGGAGAGGGGGGCTCGGGGGGCGCGCTGGCGGTGGGGCTGGCCGACCGTGTACTGATGCTCGAGAACTCGGTGTATTCGGTGATCACGCCGGAGGGCTGCGCCGCCATCCTGTGGAAGGACGCCAGCCAGCGCGAGCGCGCCGCCGAGGCGCTCAAGCTCACCGCCCAGGATCTCCTGAAGCTGGGCGTCATCGACGAGATCCTCGCCGAGCCGCCCGGCGGCGCCCACGCGGATCCCGACGCCACCGCCCTGGTGCTCGGCGCCGCACTGCGCCACCACGTGCGCGAGCTGCGACGCATCAAGATCGACAAGCTCCTGAAGCGGCGCGAGGAGAAGTACCTCTCGATGGGCGCCCTGAGCGAGAAGTGAGCGCGGTCGTCGAAGTACGGTTCAAGGGCAATCGGCAGGAGTACTTCAACTGGACTTCGGCCGAGCCCCTGGGGCTGCACGACCCGGTCATCGTCGAGGTCGAACGCGGCCAGGACATGGGCCGCGTGTCCGCGCTCGGAGAGGTGGCCCTCAAGAAGTGCGCGCGCGGCTGCGGGGGCTGCCCGCTCCCCGACGTCCCCGCGACGGTGGAGCGTCGAGTGGTGCGCCGCGCGTCCACGGCCGACGTGGAGCAGGCCGAGAAGCTGCGCGCCGAGGAGGACGCGGCGCGGCGCACCGCCCGCGACCGGGTACGGACGCACAACCTGCCGATGAAGATCTCCGACGCCGAGTGGCAGTGGGACCGCCGCAAGCTCACGCTGTACTTCACGGCCGAACAGCGGGTGGACTTCCGCGCCCTGGTGCGCGACCTCGCTGCCGTTTTCCGGACGCGCATCGAGCTGCGCCAGATCGGAGCGCGCGACGAGGCTCGGCGGCTCTCCGGCATCGGCCGCTGCGGCCGCGAGTACTGCAGCGCCAGCTGGCTGCCCGAGCTGCGGCCGGTCAACCTCTCGGTCGCCAAGGACCAGCACCTCTCGCTCAACCCGTCGCAGATCTCCGGCCCCTGCGGCCGGCTGTTGTGCTGCCTCCACTACGAGCACGAGTTCTACGTCCAGAGCCGCAAGCGTTTCCCCAAGGAAGGCAAGGTGCTGCAGACCGCGGTGGGCCCTGAGCGGGTGCTGGCCGTGGACATCTTCCGCGATCGCGTGACGCTGCGTTCCGAGGAGCACGGGACGCGCGTCGTCGCGCTCGAGCGGCTGCGCGAGGAGCTGGGCGCCGCGGCGCCCGATGCGGCGCCGGCACCCGCAGCGCCGGCAGCCGCGGTTGCTCCCGCGGCCCCGCCGGCGAGCGAGGCTCCCCAGGCCCTACCGACCTCCCCCGCCCCGGCCCCGCCCGCATCGCCCGGTGGTGAGCATCGCCGCCGGCGGCGGCGGCGGCGCCCACGCGGCGGCGGAGGGACCCCGCCCGGTGCCTAGGTTCTATCTCACGACGGCGATCGATTACTCCAACGGCGACCCCCACCTCGGCCACGCGCTCGAGAAGGTCGGCGCCGACTGCATCGCGCGTTGGCGCCGCCTCCGGGGTGATACGGTTCATTTCCTGATGGGGATGGACGAGCACAGCCAGTCGGTCATCCAGGCGTCGACACGGGCCGGCGTCACGCCACAGGAGTGGGTCGACCGCATGAACACCACGTTCACGACCTACTGGCAGCGGCTCCTCTGCAGTCACGACGATTGGATCCGGACGACGGAGCCGCGGCACGTCCGCGCCGTGACCGCGCTGCTGCAGCGCATTCAGACCCGCCGTCCCGACGACCTGTTCGAGGCCGAGTATGAGGGGCTGTACTGCACCGGGTGCGAGGAGTTCAAGCAGGGGAGTCAGATCCTCGACGGCCGGTGCATCGAGCACCCCACACTCGAGCTGGTACCCAAGCGCGAGCGCAATCACTACTTCCGGTTGAGCGCCTATCGCGACCGCGTGCTGCAGCTGATCACCGACGGGACCTTCGCCGTCGAGCCCGCGATCCGTCGCAACGAGGTGCTGCGGCTGCTGGAGGGCGGCCTGCAGGACATCTCCATCTCGCGCCAGCGCCTGCCGTGGGGCATCCCATATCCCGGCGACCCGCAGCAGACCGTCTACGTGTGGTTCGACGCGCTGATCAACTACCTCACCGCGACCGGATTCCCCGACGCCGGTTACGAGGAGCGCTGGCCGGCCGATCTGCACGTGATCGGCAAGGGGATCACGCGCTTCCACTGCGTCGTCTGGCCGGCGATGCTCCTCGCGGCCGACGTCGCCGTGCCGCGCCAAGTGTGGGCCCACGGCTACGTGCAGTGGGGCGGCGCGAAGATGAGCAAGACAGCGGGGGCGGTAGTGAATGTCGACGAGGCGATCGGCCGCCACGGACCCGACGCGCTGCGCTATTTCCTGCTGCGTGAGATCGGCTTCGAGAACGACGGCAACTTCACCTGGGAGCGCTTCGACGCGCGCTACACCGCGGATCTGGCCGACACGTTCGGCAACCTGGCGTCCCGTACGCTGTCGATGGTGCAACGCTACCGCGCCGGCGTCGTGCCGCGGGATCCGACCGGGTTCGCGACGCCGCTCGAGCACGACGCCCGCGACATCCTCGCCGCCTACACGAGCGCCATGGATTCGCTCGCGCTCGACGAGGGCGCCGCTCAGCTGATCGCGCTCGCTACGCGCGCCAATCGCTACGTCGAGGAGACCGCGCCCTGGAAGCTCGCCAAGGAACAGCGCGACGCGGAGCTGGACACCGTGCTGGCGAACCTGGCCCGCACGCTCGCCCGCCTCGCCGGGCTGGCACAGCCCTTCATGCCGGGAAAGGCGGCCCAGCTCTGGGATGCCCTGGGCACCGGCCGGGAGCTCGGGAGCCTCGAGTCGCTCGATCCCGCCGGCTGGACCGTCAGGAAGCCCGAGCCGCTCTTCCCCAAAGAGCCCTGACGGGAACAGGGATATCCGGGCAACTCACGGCCCGGGACCGTGTGACCTGGCTCACGTTTCCCAATGTTGACGGCGGAGGACCGCGAGGTCTATTATTGCCTTCCCTAAAACCGCCAGAACTAGCAACTCGGATACGTATGCGTCGCGGCTCTGATCGCAAGTGGACGGTGATGGTTGTGCCTCACGGCTCGGGTTCGTCCCGCGCCGTGGAGGTTTCCCACGCCGTCCTCAAGACCCTGGTCGGCATCGGGGGCGTGATCGTGCTGCTGCTGCTCGTGTTGGGCGGCGCCGCGCTGTCGCGCGGCGTGAGCATCACCAAGGGGAACATGCTGGAGCGCGAGAACCGCGTGCTCGCCGACGAGATCTCGCGGATGCGCTCGCGTCTCGCCGGTTTGCACGACACGCTGTCGACGATCAACCAGCGGGCGCAGGAGCTGCGCGTCCTGGCGGGACTCTCGCCCACCGATTCCAGCGTGGTGGAGGCGGGCATCGGCGGTCCGGTGGGCACCTGGTCGGAGCGCGACAGCCTGACCGCCTCGGGAGCGCTGGGCGCCCAGGCGCTCGCGGCGCGTGAGGATCTCGACGGACTGACCCGGCGCGCCAACATCCTGGTGCGCTCCATCAACGAAGCCTACGACTCACTCTCCACCCATCAGGCCCGGATGGCCGCCATGCCGTCCATCATGCCGACCAAGGGGTGGCTCACGTCGGCGTTCGCCGCGGAGCGGGTGCATCCGATTCTGCACATGGCGCGCCCGCACGAAGGCATCGACGTCTCCGCGCCGGCAGGCGCCGAGATCGAGGCCCCTGCCGCGGGCATCGTCACGCAGGTGACGTGGGAAGACGGCTATGGCAACGTCCTCACGATCGACCACGGCTACGGCATCGTGACCAAGTACGCCCACTGCTCCAAGATCCTGGTGGGACGCGGCCAGCGCGTGAAGCGCGGTCAACGCATCGCCCTGGTCGGCTCGACGGGCCTGTCCACCGGCCCCCACGTGCACTACGAAGTGTGGGTCAATGGGAAGCCCGTGAATCCGATTCACTACGTGCTGCCGAACGCGATTGTCGACTAGTTGAACTTCACCACCGGCGCCGTGTCCGCGGCCGCCGACGACTGGAAGTAGACCCTCGCCTTCGCCCCCACCACCTTCGCCGTCAGCACCTGCGGAAACCGCCGGATGTAAGCGTTGTAGCGGTTGACCGCGTCGTTGTAATCCTGCCGCGACACCGCGATGCGGTTCTCCGTTCCGGCCAGCTCGTCCTGTAACGCGCGGAAATTCTCGTTGGACTTGAGCTGGGGGTAGTTCTCCACGATCGCGAGCAGGCGGCCCAGCGGCGCGTTCAACGCCTGGTTCGCCTCCGCCATCTGCTGCGGATCATCGCTCTGGATGGCGCCCGAGAGGCGGGAGCGGGCTTCGGCCACGGCCGTGAAGATGTCCCGCTCCTGCTTCGCGTAGGCCTGGACGGTCGTGACGAGGTTGGGAATCAGGTCGGCGCGGCGTTGCAGCTGCACCTTGATCTGTGAGAACGCCGAGTTGACCTGCTCATCATAGGTCTGGATCGTGTTGTACCCACAGCCGGCGGCCAGCAGGGCCAGCAGCGGCCACCCCCAAAACCGACGCTTGGTGTTCACGCGCACGCGCTCCGTTTCTCGTTCAGGATCGATTCACGTAGTCGGCGGTCTTGGCCACCGCCTCCAGATAGGCCACCGCCCGCGGATCGCGGGGCTCGAGCGACAGGCGCGCCCGCCCCTCGACATTGGCCACCACGTCGGCGAGGTCCGACGCGGGGAAGCCGATGACCGCCGCGGCGGCCAGCACCACCTCCACGGGTGACGCCGGCACCGGCGTTCCGGCGAGCCGCAGTGTGGTGCGGAGCATCGTCAGAAAGCCCGACGCGCTCGCCGCGACCAGCGCGGTCAGCCGCCGTCCATCACCCTGCGCCCCGACGTAGCCCTGACGCAGTCGCACCAGCTTTCCGACCAGCTCGTGCTCGAGCTGGCGCTGCACGTCCTCGCGTTGCACCGTGATCCCGGGCCAGGGATCCCGGCCGGCGACGAGCCGGTAGGCGGCCCGCATATCCTCGTATTCGATGGCGAACGCGTCGGCCGAAGCCTGCCATTCGGACTCGGAAAAGACGATGGGCGGCGGGTTCCCGGCCCGGACCCACGACGCCACCGCCGCTGCGACGTCATCGAGCAGCCGTTGGTCCACACCGTCGGCGATGAGCACCGTGTCCACCCCCGTCGTCGAACCCGGAGCGCCGGGACGCGCCGCAGAGCCGTAGACGAGGAAGCACACCAGCCGGCCGCCCAGCGTCGCGGAAATTCGCGCCGCCAGCTCTTCGACGGAGGCGATCGTCTCGGCCATCAGAATTTCCCCCCGGCGCCGCCGCCTGAGAATCCTCCGCCGCCCCCGAAGCCACCGAACCCTCCGCCTCCCCCGCCCCCTCCCCCGAACCCGCCGAAGCCGCCGAACCCTCCGCCCGACCAGCCGCCCCCACCCCATCCGCCCCATCCCCCGCCGGTCCACCAGCTGCCGCGCCGCCGGCCGACCCGCGCCGCTCGCGAGACCATATTGAGGAATATGAGCAGCGCGATCACCGCAATGATCCCGATGACGATCCCGGGCAGCGGACGTCCATCCTCCTGCCCGGTTGGCGCCGCCACGGCCAGCGAGCTATCCAGGCGTACGTGAAACTCGTCTGCGAACGCCTGGACGAGGAGGCCGACGCCGACCTCCAGGCCGCGTCCGTAGTCGCCCTCCGCCAGGTACGGTGTCATGGCGTCCCGGATGCGCCCCACGCGCCCATCGGGAAGGAACCCCTCGGCCCCCCGCCCGGTCGCGATGTAGAGGTCACGGCTGCTGGGCACGACGAGCACCACGACACCCAGGTTCCGCGCCGGGTCGCCGGCCTCGCCCGCCCCCCCGACCTTCCACTGGCGACCGATCTGCAGCGCCACGTCCGCAGGCGCACGCCCGCCCAGATCCGGCAGGGTCACGACGGCGATGTCCCCACGGGTCTTCTGCTGGAGGTCACGCAGCGCCGCTTCCATCCGGGCAGCAGCCGGAGCGGGGACGACGCCGGCGAAGTCGTTGACAAACCCGCGTGGTGCAGGCAGTTGAGGCTGGGCGGTCTGCGCGAGCAGCCAGAGCAGCAGAGGCATTGTCGTGCTGCAAAGCTACACTCCACGCGGCCGGACTCCATAGCTTGACGGCACCGGCAATTGACGGCTTATTTGAATCAGGCCGTGATCAACGTCGAGGGATCATGAACGCTCTGGGTGGACCCTGCCTCGTCGCCGCCGCACTGCTGGGACTCGGGTGCGCCAATGCGACGCGGCACGAGCATGCAGCGACGAAGCCGGTCGGCCTGTTCATCGACGAGGATCGGATCCAGCGTTCTGGTGGCTCGACGGCCTGGGAGGTCCTCAAGCGGGAAGCCCCGGTGCTGACCTACCGGGAGAACCGCTACGGCCAGCCGGCACGCTTCGAACGGCGCGGGCGGGCGAGTATCCTGCTCGACAACCCACCGATGGTTTTCGTCGACGGCGTCCGGATGTCCGACTTCAAGGTCCTCGCGGAAATCCCCGTGTCGGTGCTGCGCGACATCTGGGTGCTCTCGGGAATCGACGGGACGACCTACTACGGCACGGACGCGGTGAGCGGCGTGATCCTGGTGCGCACGAAGTCCGGCCCGCCGGAATAGACGCCGGACGACGAGGGCCCCGCAGTGCAACGGGGGAGGGACCAGTGGTCCCTCCCCCGTCGTGTTCCACCGGCACTGCGCCGGTCAGGGATTACGATCGATGCACTGCGTGAAGTTCGGATTATTCTGTTCGTCGATCGGGATCGGGAAGTTCACGTCGTTCCCGTAGGTCGGCACCTGCACCTTGAAATAGGCGCCGGTCGGGAACACCGTGTTCACCGGCCGCCCGTACTGCCGCACCAGGCGCCGCAGATCGTTCAGCCGATGCGCCGTGAGCCACAGCCAGCGCGCCCGCTCGTTGAACAGCACGTTCACCGCGCCCCCGGCGGCCGTGATGTCGGCCGTGGTGAGCGCCGCCATCGGCGCCACCGGGAGGACGCCGGCGCGGGTGCTGTTGAAGTACGCGGGTGGCGCCGCCCGGAGCGCGTTCAGCGCCGTCAGGAATCCGCCGCCCGCGCCCGTGTCCCCCGCTTGCAGCGCGGCCTCGGCCACGATGAGGCCGGCCTCGGCGCCCGTCGCCACCGTCACCGCGGCCTTGCGGTCGCCGTAACGCAGCGCGTCATACTGCGGCGTGGCGTTGTCGAACCCGACGTCGGTCCCCGGGACCCGCTCGAACGGCGTGCGCGGGTCGGGCACTGAGCGCCAGGCCAATCCGTTGATGCCTTCCTTGTCCGCCACCGAATACCGCTCGTTGATCACGTTGGCGTTGAAGATGCCGTTGTTCTCCCGCCCGGTATTCTCGGTATGCTGCACCGTATAGGCGAAGGTCAGCGGCACCGCCCCGGCGGTGGTCCCGGCGGCGGCGAACTGCCCCCGGTCGAGCTGGGCCCGGGCCTTACCCACCGTGGCGAGCCGGATCATCGTCGTACTCGTGGTGGTGGCGATCGCCGCGTCGAAGCGCGCCAACGCCGTATCCAGCAGCTGCGTCGTGGTCAGGGGGTTTCCGAAGACCAGTGTGCCGTCCTCGTTCGCGTGGCTCACCGGGACCCCGGAGCAATAATTCTCGGCCATGAACACCCACATGAACCCTTCCAGGCCGAGCATTTCTGCAAATCCCGGCTCGGTCAACGTATCCGGGGCGAGGCCGCGGTAGCGGTTCGCCGCGAATTCCGTCGCCCGCCGCGCGCGCTGCACGTTGCGGAACACCGTCTGCATGGTGGCATCGTTGATGGCGACTTGCCGGGCGTCGTCCAGGATCCGGTTCGGGAACGTCTCCGAATTGACCCATTCGTCCGACAGCAGGCCGCCCGTCATGATGACGCCCTCGATGCCGCCCGACCCGTCGGCACCGGAGCCGCTGTAGGCGAGCGTGAAGTCACCCACCGCGCCGGCGCGAATCGTCGGCAGCACCGAAGGGTCCCCCAGATTCCCCGGCGTCACGACGTCGGGGTCGTTGACGTTCAGTAGATCACTGCAGGCACTCGTCACGAGCGCGAGCCCGCCGAGTACACCGAGGCAGCACAACAACAGGCGCCGGAACCCGCCGCGCCCGCTGGCCGCCCGGAAGATTGCACTCTTCATGGTCGTCTCCCAGGGTCAGAAGGTCACGTTGACGCGGGCGATGAAGTAGCGCACCGGCGGCTGCGTCAGGAAGTCCGCGGTGTTGAAGTTCGACTGGCCCGAGTTGTTCAGCTCGGGATCGACGCCGTCGTACTTCGTCCAGGTGGCCAGGTTGCGGCCCGTCAGGGTGAAGCTCAGGGAGTTCGCCCCGATGCGCGACGCCAGGCTCGCCGGCGCCGAGTAGGTGAGCGAAACCTCGCGCAGCTTCACGAAGCCCCCGTCCTGGTAGAACCCGGTCTCGAGGCCGTAGAAGACGTTGGCGACCGCCGCGGCCTGATCCTCCAGCGACGCGGTGGGATCGCGGCGCCCGCGGCAGATGCCGAAGCCGCACCGGAACGCCTCGGTGCTGTTGTCCAGCTTGTTGCCGAAGCGACCGTCCAGCAGCCCGTAGAGGCGCCAGTGACGCAGGAAGTTCACCTCGGTCGTCAGGGTGCCGCCCTGGGTCGGGAACGGCGAGCCCTGGAACGCCTCGGTCGCGCTGACCGTCACCTCCGTCGGGGAGATCAGCCCGTCGCCGTTGGCGTCATTGAAGGTGTAGGGGCGTCCGAAGTAGCTGCCCAGCGGATAGCCTTCCTGCATCCGCTGTGAGGCGCCGCCCAGGCCGAAGATGATCGGGGAGATCCCCTGGCCCAGCTCGATCAGGCGGTTCTTGTTCCCCCACGCGCTGGCCGTGATGTTCCAGCCGAAGTTGGGGCGGTCGAGGATCTGGGCGGTCAGCACGAGCTCCACGCCCTTGTTGTTCACTTCGCCCAGGTTCTGGAACCGGGTCGTGCTCACGCCGAGCGACGGCGCGAGACGGCGCGCGATGAGTGCGTCCTTCGAGCTCTTGTTGTAGTAGGTGAACTCGAAATGCAGGCGCTGCGAGGCGAAATCGGCGTCGAGGCCCGCTTCGAACTCGCTGGTCTTCTCGGGGCGCAGATCCTGGTTGCCGAGGTTGCCGACCGTGATACCCGGCGAGTCGGTGTTGTTCGTGGCGACCGCCACCGGGGTGAAGAACTGCAGGGCGTCCGTGGGCCCCGGCTGACGGCCCGACCGTCCGTACGCGCCCCGCAGCCGCAGCGAGTTCAGGAACGAGACCTGCGGGAAGAACGGCTCCTCGCTGAGCACCCACGACGCCGAGACCTTCGGGTAGGCGATGAAGTCGAAGTTCGTGCCGAAGGCGGAGTTGTCGTCGCCGCGCAGCGCGCCCGTCAGGTACAGCCGGTCCCTCAGGGCGATCTGCTCCTCGATGTACCCGCCCAGGGTCACGGCCTCGTCGATGGCCTCGCCCACCGTCGGGATCACCACGCCGTTGAGCGATGAGGTACCGCCCACCAGCTTACGACCCGACGCGGTCGTCTGTGTGAAGAGCGCCTTGAAGTACTGCAACCCGGCGGTGGTCGTGGTCATGATGCTGGGCGACAGTCGGTACTGGCCCGTGCCCGTGAAGTTCGCCGTGTAGTTGAAGACCTGCGTGCGATTCGAGTTGCGGCTGCCGTCCAGGGTGTTCTGGTTGAACGGCACCCGTCCGGGCGGAATGGTTTGCTGGTCGAACCGGTTGGTCACGTCGGTCCCGGCAACAGCGCGCAGCGTCAGGAAGCTCCACGGCCGGAAATTCGCCGTGAGACTCCCGGTGTAGCGCTCGATGCGCTGCCCGACGAAGATGTTGTCCACCTGGAGCGGCCGCAGAAAGCCGTATCCCTGGTTGATCGTGTCGGCGCGTCCCAGCAGGCCGCTGGACACGATGCCGAGGGCGTTGTTGTCGTTCTGCGGCAGCTGCAGCTGGCTCGAGGCGTACCCGGTGGACACCTGGACGTCCATCAGGCGACTCACCTGGTTCGTCACGTTGGCCCGCAGGCTGACCCGCCGCAGGTTGTTGACCGTGTACACGCCCTTCTCTTTTTCGAAATCACCGGAGAGGAAGAACGTGGTCTGCTCGTTGCCGCCCGAGGCGCTCATGCCGTACTGCTGCCGCACGCCCTGGCGGAACGGAGAATTGACCTCGAGCGGATTGAAGCTCCGCACCGTGTCGATGACGCACCCGCCGCCGGCCATCGTCGTCAGGGTGCAGCCCGCGCCGGTGCTGGTGACCGACGTGTAGTTCGCCGGCCAGGCCGTGACGTCGTTCAGCACGCCACCCTCGCCGTACGCGGTCCACCGGGTCGGCCCGGGCCGGCCCCGCTTGGTGCGAATCTGGATCACGCCGTTCGCCGCGTCGGTGCCGTACAGCGCCGCCGCCGACGGGCCCTTCACGATTTCGATCGATTCGATCTCATCCGGGTTGATGTCGTTGAGGCGCGACGGCGACTGCCCGCCGACGCCCAGGGAGTTGGAGGTGGCGTCGTTGTCCACCCGGATCCCGTCGACCACGATGATCGGCTCGTTGTTGAGCGAGAGGCTCGTCGAACCGCGAATACGGACCCGCGAGCCCGTCCCCGTCGTGCCACCCGACGGCAGGACGATGACGTTCGGTGCGCGCGCGTTGAGCAGGTCGGCCAGGTTCGTCGGCGCCGCCTCCTCGGTGGTCTTGGACGCATCGATCCGCGTCACCGTATTCCCCAGCTCGCGGGCACGCTGCTCGGCCCCCGACGCCGTGACCACCACCGCCTCCAGCCCGACTGGATTCGCCGTCAACACGAAATCCGCCGTGGCTTCCTGCCCGCCCGTCAACGCGATGGTCTGCACGCCGATGGCGTACCCGATGAACCGGGCGCGAATCTCCACCGTCCCCGCCGGAACGTTCTCGATGCGGTAGCGCCCGTCACGATCCGTCAGCGCGCCGCGCGTGGTGGGGGAGATGGTCACCTGCACGCTGGCCAGCGGCTGGCCGGTCCCCTTGTCGGTCACACGACCGGCAACCGTCCCGGTGGCCTGCTGGGCCAGCCCTGGATTTGCCAGCGTCGCCAGCAGCGCGGCCGCCAGCAAGGGTCCAGGCATGGAATTACGCAAAGTAAATCGCATGATCGTTCTCCTCACAGGTGTTCGAAGTTCTCACTTTCTGTCGAACCGCACGCAGAATCGGGAGGTCGCACGCCGGTACTCGCGCGCACGCCTCCCGTCAATGTGAGCAGCCGTAGCAGCAGAGAGCCGAACTCCGACGAACAGTGCGAAACCCCATGTGTCGCCCTCCTTTCCATCGAGTGGGAACGCCAACACCGGACGGCCGCCCGGCCCGTTAGGCCGGCGACCCCCGGTGCCTTGCACCTTCACACCCGTCTTCATCGAATCATCATGTCTCGGGGCTGCTGTCCACCCAACGGCCTGGGTGAGTGTCGGCAGCCCGCGACGGCCTGGCGCAAATCGGAGTGGCGCGGTCGTGGGTCTCGTCCCGCGAGGGCACCGCCTATCTAATTGACGCCAAATTCCGCGCGGTCACAAGAGGGGGCCTGGGCCTGCTCGGCCGGCTGTCCCCTCAGGAGTGCACCCGTTCCTGCCTAGTGCCTCAGCCCCTTCGCGGTCCCTGGTCCCCGCACCCTTACTGGCCCCAGAGGTGGGGAGTAGATTCCCGCCCGTCACTCCTCCAGAGAGCAGCGTGATCGCCCGTCCACGCCTCGCCGCGCTCGCCGCGGCGTTGGTCCTTTGTGCCGCGTGTGCGCGCCCCATTCCACCCGTCGACCCGCAGTTCGTGGCGGAGTGGATGCGCAACTACTACGGCCTGATCCGGGCCGAGCGGATCTCTCCCCCGGTCGCCTCGCGCGTGCTCGCTTATGCGGCCGTCGCGCTGTACGAAGGCCTGGCGACCGACTCGTCGCAGCTTGTCTCGCTCGCCGGTCAACTGAACGAGCTTGATTCGCTGCCCCGCCCCGCCGCGGGGCGTCGCTACGACCCGGTCCTGGTGGCGCTGGCCGCCGAGCGCGCCGTGCTCGACACCTTCTTCGTCGAGGGCCTGCCCGCCACCCGGGCCGCCCTGGCGACCCTCTCGGACTCCCTGGAAGCCGCTCGCCTCGCCCAGGGGATTCCCAATGCGGTTCGGGCCGACTCCCGGGACCTGGGCGACCGCATCGGCACCGCCATCCTGGCCTGGGCCGCGCGCGACGGGTTCGATTCGACCCGCACCAGGCCGTTCAAGCCTCCCGTCGGACCGCAATACTGGATCAATGACTCCCGCGCCGACGAGTACACGGCCCAGAACCTGTCCGCGGTCAGCGACTTCGTGGCGCTCGACAACCCCTCGGCGGCGCTCCGCGCCGGTGAGGCGAGCGAGCGCGCCCTGGCCGTCACCAGCCCGAAGTCCGCGGCCATCCGCACCCTCAAGGCGGTGAACCCGACGGGTGCGACTGAGCCGTGGTGGGGCACGCTGCGTCCCTTCGTGCTGCGCGCCCCGGACGAGTGCCCCATGGCGGACCCGGCGCCCTGGTCCCCGTCCCGGTCCTCCCCGTTCTACGCCGCAGCGCAGGAGGTGCACGACATCGGCCGCGCCCTGACCGACGAGCAGCGCCAGATCGTGCTCTATTGGGCGGACAACGCGGGACAAACGGGCACCCCCATCGGCCATTGGCTGGCCATCGGGAGCCAGCTCGTGACGCAGCAGAAGCTCTCCGCGGAACAGGCGGCAGAGCTGTTCCTGCTCGTGACCCTCGCCCAGGCGGACGACTTCATCGCGGTCTGGCACGAGAAGTTTCTCCTGATGTCGATCCGGCCGGTGACCTACATCCGCCGCTACATCGACAAGACCTGGACGCCCGCGATCATCACCCCGCCGTTCCCGGAGTACCCCTCGGGCCACTCGGGCCAGTCCGCCGCGGCCGCGACGGTCCTCACAGCGCTGCTCGGGCCGGTCGCGTTCGAGGACAGCACCAACCTGACGATCGGCCACCCGGTGCGGCGCTTCGCATCCTTCCAAGCTGCGGCCGACGAGGCCGCCATGTCCCGGTTGTACGGCGGCATCCATTTCCGCCAGTCCAACGAGAACGCCCAGGCCCAGGGCCGCTGCGTGGGACGGACGGTGCTCGAGCGGCTCCGCACCCGCGCGGCGCGGGCTCGATGAGGCGGCGCGCGCTCGCAGCGCTCGCGCTGATCCTCGCGGCGTGCGGCCGTCCGCTCGACACGAGCTGGCATGACGAAACCGGATACCGCTGGCGAGCCCTGGACGTCCCGCACAGAGGGAAGCCGGGGTTCACGCTGCTCGGTCCTTCCAAGACCGGGGTCGACTTCCAGAACACCGTCAGCGAGTCGCTCCTGGTCCGCAACCGCATTCTGGCCCAGGGTGCCGGCGTGTGCCTGGGCGATGTGGACGGCGACGGACTGGCGGACATCTACCTCGCTCGCACCGAAGGGCCGAACGCGCTGTACCGCAATCTCGGAGGCTGGCGCTTCGAGGACATCACCGCACGCGCAGGGAGTGGAAGCGGCGTCGCGGCGGCGGACCGCTACTCCACCGGGTGCACGCTGGCGGACGTGGATGGCGACCGGGATCTCGACCTGATCCTCGTCGCCCTCGGCGGGCCCAACACGCTGTTCCTGAACGACGGCGCCGGACACTTCACCGATCAGGGAGACCAGGCGGGCCTGGCCTCGTCCGCCGGGAGCACTACGATCGCGGCGGGCGACGTGGACGGCGACGGGGACCTCGACCTCTACGTCGCAAACTACAAGAGCTACACCACCCTCGACCGCATGTCGCCGCAACAGCGCTCCTTCGACCAGCTGGCGCGGCAGCTGGGACCCACGCAGTTCGAAATCCGGGAGCCGTTCCGCACCGACTACAAGCTGGTCGAGCGCGCGGACCTGGGCGGGGTCAGTATCGTGCAGCGCGCCGATCCCGACGCCTTCTACCGGAACGAAGGCGGCGGCCGCTTCGTGCGGGAGCCGATCGCCCACAACCCCCGTTTCACCGACGAGCACGGCCGCGTGCTGGCGGAGGAGTCGGAGGACTTCGGCCTCGCGGCCATGTTCGCGGACCTGAACGGCGACGGCGCGCCCGACCTGTACGTGGCCAACGATTTCGAGGACCCCGACCAGCTCTGGCTCAACGACGGTCGCGGCAACTTCCGCCTGGCGACCTGGAGCACCCTGCGCTCCACCAGCAACTCCGGCATGGCGGTCGACGTGGCGGACGTGAACCGGGACGGCCACCCCGACCTGTTCGAGGTGGACATGCTGAGCCAGGACACGCGCCGGCTCAAGACCCAAATCCCCACGCACACCGCCCTGCCCAAGCGGCCCGGGTTGGGCGACGACCGCCCCCAGATGCAACGCAACACCCTGCAGCTGAACCGGGGCGACGCGTCATTCGAGGAAGTCGCGCGCTTCGCCGGGGTGGGGGCCTCGGGGTGGTCCTGGTCCACGCTGTTCCTCGACGTGGACCTCGATGGGTGGGAAGACATCCTCGTCGGCACCGGGCACCTGTGGGACGTCATGGATGGCGACACCCAGTACCGGCTGCGCAACCGGCTCAACGAGATCGACTGGCATCGCATGCTGTTCGAGTTCCCACCCCTCCCGCTGCCCAACGTGGCGTTCCGCAACCGCGGCGACCTCACCTTCGAGGACGTGAGCCGCGCCTGGCGGTTCGACCTGGGACCGGACGTGTCCCACGCGATGGCGCTCGCCGATCTGGACGGCGACGGCGATCTGGACGTGGTCATCAACCGCCTCGGGAAGCCGGCGGCCGTGCTCCGCAACGACGCCACCGCGCCCCGGATCGCGATCCGGCTCCACGGCACGGCGCCGAACAGCGCCGGCATCGGAGCCCGTGTGCGGGTGCTGGGCGGCGCGGTGCCGCAGCAGCAGCGCGAGGTCATCGCCGGTGGCCGCTACCTCGCAGGGTCGGACGCGGAGCTCACGTTCGCGACGGGGGCGGCGCAGCAGGTCACGGTCGAGGTGGACTGGCGCGATGGACGCCGGAGCGTAATCAAAGACGCCCGACCCAACCGCCTGTACGAGGTAGAGGAACCGCCGGCCGTGACGCCGACCCTTCCCTCTTCCCCCGTCCCCCTTCCCCTTTTCTCGGACGTGTCCGACCAGCTCGGCGGCCACACCCACGTCGAGCCCTACTTCGACGACTACGTCCGCCAGATCACGCTG
>DATICZ010000050.1:0-26767 GCA_035456525.1 Gemmatimonadales bacterium | reverse complement strand
AGCGGCGAGCACATGCGCATCCATGTCGTCCATGAATCGCAGGTCGTCATTCACGGCTTCCGCCGGCAACAGGGCCAGATCGACGTCGCGCCGGTCCCGCAACGCGGCGAGGAACGCCGCCCCGGGGAGCAACCCGGCCGTGGTGACCGCCGCCCCAAACAGGTGGTTCTCGAGCGCCAGGACCTCGAAGCGGGCGCCCGTCTCCCGGTTCAGCGTCTCGATCACCTGGGGCATCAGGGGCGCCATGGCGGTCCCCGTCGCGATGCCGATCCGTTTCCCCGTCCAGTCGCCATAACTTCCCGACGCTTCGACGATGCGCGTCTGCAGGTACCGCACCGCGCCGACGCCGTTCTCGCGCTGCTCGAAATCCCCGTACCACGCGGCCGACGGAAGCGCCGCCCCGGCCAGGAGATAGAGCTCGTCGGCCCCGAAGCACCACGGGTGCCCCCGCTCCGCCACGGCTCGCGTCGCCCAGCGATCCACGGTGGCCAGCGCTTCCCGGCAATCATCCGGGCTGATGGCGCGGACCAGGCTGTGCTTGCTGTACTCGGTCAGGGCGACGGGGACGATCGACACCGACAGGACCGCCTCGCCCAGTCCGTACAGGTCCTGCAGCGTGCGCTCGAGCGCCGCGCCGTCGTTCACACCGGGCACGAGCACGACTTGCGTGTGAAACCGAATGCCGTGCGCCGCGAAGTGGGAAAGCTGAGCCACGATCTCCGGGGCCTCGGGATTGCGCAGCAACCAGCGGCGGACCACGGGGTCGGTCGCGTGGACCGAAACGTAAAGCGGCGAGAGCCGGTACTCGATGATCCGCGCCTCGTCCCAGGGCTTCAGGTTCGTGAGCGTCGCGAAGTTGCCGTAGCGGAACGACAGCCGGTAATCGTCATCGCGGATGTAGAGACTGCTGCGCAGCCCCGCGGGGTTGCCGTCCACGAAGCAGAAGTCGCAGTGATTGGCACAGCGGCGGATACGCGGCGGCTCGAGAGCCACGCCGAGCGGCATGCCCTCGGGACGCTCGATGTCGCATTCCAGCTCCTGGCCGGACGGCAGGCGGGCGCGCAGCACGAACGCCTCGTCGGCGGTGAGGAACTCCCAGTCCAGGAAGTCCTCCAGCCGCCGATCGTTCACGCTGAGCAGCTCGGTCCCCGGGAGGAGACCCAACTCGGCGCCGATGGAGTCCGGCGCGACCGCGGCTACGCGCAGCAAGACGGTTGCCCGATGGTTAAAGCGGTTTCTCATGCCGGGCGTCGCAAACTCAACGCCGGCCGAAACTTGGCAACCGATAATATCGCCTAGCCGGCGCGGTAACGCCAGCCGACAATGCCCCGGCCGGCCCCCTTCACTTGGAACTGGTGGCTCCCGCCGGCCTGCAGCGCCGGCACGTCCACCGCCTGCGACGCGACGGCGGTCCCGCGGGCGTCGAGCAGCTCCACCGTGAGGTGCAGCCCCTTCGAAGCGCTGGTTCCCAGGTTCGACGCGACGCCGGTCAGCGTGACGCCGGCGCTGTCCCCCACCAGGCTGGCGATCGAGATGTCGAGGGTGAGCGTATCGGCCAGAGTGCCGTACGCCTGGGCGGAGTCACGCCGGCCCCGCAGCTCCCAGGCCTGGGCGACGATGTGGAGCGCGGCCTTGTTCTGCGGATCGAGCGCCTGGAGGCGTTGCGCCGTGGCGAGGGCGTTCGCCGTGTCCCGGCCGTCGAGGTAGGCGCTCGCGAGCTCCGCCAGGGCGTTGCGATGGTAGGGGTTCTGCTGCAGGGCGAGGGTGTAGGCTTTGGTCCCCGGCCCGAGCAGTTTCGCCTGCAACAGACGCTGACCCAGGTCGTAGAGATCGGACGTCGTGAGCTCGGAGGAGTGGGCGAGGAGGCCGTCGAACACCGCCCCCGCCTCCGCCCGGTGACCGGCCTGGGCATAGATCCCCGCCAGCGACGTCGCCGCCTCCACGTTGGTGGGATAGGCGGCGACGAGGCCCCGGTAGGCGGCCAGCGCCGGATCAAAGGCGGCCTGAGCCGTCGCGCTGTCGTCCGCGGCCTGCTGCTGCAGGGTGCCACGCAGGGCGCGCCCGCGCGCGACGGCTTCCGCGCGCGTGGCCGAGTCGCGGCTGAAGGCCTGCTGGTCCGCCGGGGAGAGGCGTGCGCCCCGCGCGCGTCGCGACGCTGACGATTGCTGCATCCGGGCCAGCACTGTCGAATCCGCCGCCAGGTAGGGAGCGAGCGAATCGCGGCTGTAACGGGAGTGCTGCCATTTCTGGACGGCGGGATTCGCCTGCAGATTCCGTTGCGCCAGCCGGGCCACGGTGAGCAGCGCCTCGCGCCGGGCGTCGGCGTAGGCCGGATCCGAGCCTGCCGCCGCCGCCGCGCGGCCCAGGATCGCCGCCGCCGAATCGAGCTGGTTGCGCTCCGCGTACAGATTCCCGAGCTGGAACAGCGGTCTCGGCCTCGGATCCACGGCATAGGCCTGCCGCAGGAGGACCGCCCCCGAGTCCGCATGGCCGCCCTGCCAGAGCGCGAGTCCGGCATTGGTGGCTGCTTCGGCCAGCTGCCCGCGGTACCCGGCAATGTCCGTCCTGCATTGGGGTGCGAGGGCTTCTGCGCGGTCGAAGGCGGTGTCCGCGCCCGCCGCGTCCTTCATCTCGACGTAATAGCGCCCCAGGTAGTACCAGGCGGCCGGATTCTTGTCCTGTTTGTCGTCGCGAATGGTCCGCAGCAGCACGTCCTGCGCCTGGGACAGCATGCGATCCCGCAGGTTGGGCGTCTGCGCGGCCTTCTGCAGATCGACGATGACGCTGTTGATCCGAAAGAATCCGGGCTTGATGTCGCACGGGGGCTGCGGCCCTACCCATTGTTGCGCGGCAAGGGTGGAGACGCCCAGTAATGCCCAGGCGGCAACGGTGAACGCACGCATGATCCTGCTCCGCTCGAGACCTGGTCGAATCTGCCCGGTCGCGCCGGGGTGTCAATGCAGTCCGAGACGTCGCTCCGCCTCCGCGACGGCGGCGAACAACTGCTCGAACGAGTCGATCGTGAAGAGCACCTCCTGGAAGTGGTCGATCTCGAACGGCTGCGCGAGCACCGCATCCAGCGTGAACGGGCGCCGATCGCAGTCGGGTCCCAGGGCGTTGGCCGCATCGCCGTGCGAGGAGATGAGGCCGCTGCCGTACACTCTGGTCTCGCTCTCTTCCCGGATCAGCCCGAACTCCACCGTGAACCAGAACAGCCGGGCCATCGCCTCGACGTGCTCGTCCGTGACGGCGGCGCTCGCCGCGCGACCGAAGCGCTGGAGGAAATCGGCGAACACCGGGTGGGCATGCAATGGGACGTGGCCGAAGACGTCGTGGAAGATGTCCGGCTCCGGGAGGTAGTCGAGCTTACTGCGGGGACGCACCGTGACCGTCGTGGGAAATCGCCGGAGCGCGAGGCACCCGAAGAACTCCCGCGCCGGCAGGAATCCCGTGACCGGGACGGCGGACCAACCGGTGCGAGCGGCCAGGCGGGCGTTGACGTCCGTCAGATCCGGCACCCGGTCCGGTCGCAGGCCGATCCACTGGGCCCCCTCGAGAAACAGCCGGCTGCCGGTATGCCGCAACGTGGCCATGCGACGCTCGTAGAGGAGACCCCAGACCGCGTGGTCCTCCTCGGTGTAGGCTGCCCAATCCTGACGCGTGAACCCTGTCTTCGTGCCCTGCATGGGACCTCCTCGGGGAGTGGGGAAACAAAACGGCCCGTGAGATGACTCACGGGCCGTCCGGGATCGCTGGGTTACGCTGTGGTCAGGTCAACTGCGCGCACGCCCCTCGCTCCGGCCCGTGGTGCAGGTCGGCCGATAGGAATAGTCGTAGCAGCGCGGCATACTCATCGGTCAGAGCGGGCGATGGGATTCGAACCCACGACGTCCAGCTTGGGAAGCTGGCATTCTACCCCTGAATTACGCCCGCGAAGACTCCGCGCAGAAAAATGGGTGATTCCTTCTCCCCCGTCAACGCCGCGCGTGACGCTGCTCGAGCCGGTGCGCGTCCGACTCGAGCAGATCACGGCGGCCCTAGAATGCCAAACGTGTCCCTAGCTCTTCTTGTAGCGCCAGGCGACGATCCCCGCCCCGATCGCCTGCGCCTGAAACGCATGGTTGCCTTCGGCGGGAATCGCCGGCACGTCGACAGTCTGCGTGGCCACCACCTTGGCGCCCACGTCGAGGAATTCAAACGTCAACGTGAGCGGCGCGCTGGGCTTTGTGTGATAGTTCGAGATCAGGCCGCTGACGCTCGCGTTCTGCTCGTCCGGCGCAAAGCTCGCGATGGTGACGTCCACGGGCAGCAGGGAGTCGGCGATGGTGACATAGTGGAGGGCCGAATCGCTTCGGCTCTTCAGCGCCCATGCCTGCGCCACCAGACGCACCGAATTCCGGTTCATGGGGTCGATCGCCATGAGGCGCTGGGCGACCGGGAGCATCTTATCCGGCTGCTTCAAGGCCAGGTACGCGTTGGAGAGGTTGAACAGCCCGTCGCGGCTCTGCCCGTTGTGGGCCAGTCCCGCATCGAAGGCCTGGGCGGCCAGGCGGTAGTTCTCCATGGCCGTTTCCTCCCGGGCCTTCACCGCCTGCCGGGACACCGAATCGCATTGCGCGGTGATCCCCCTGCGCTGCGCGACCGTCAACCCCGTCCGGCCGCCCGTGCGCTCCCGGCGGCAGTCCGCGCTGATGCGCACGGTATCGGGAAAGGGCGGAGCGCCGTTGTAGATGGAGACACCCGCGTTGAAGAGGCTGAGCGCATCCATCGAGTCGGCGTGGGCGATGATGGTCGCATAGACGGACATGGCCGAGTCCTTGTGTCCTGCGGTCTGCAGGACGTCCCCCAGCCGGGCCAGCGCTTGTGCGTCGTTGGGCACGACTTTCAGATACTCCGCATACCCCGAGGCGGCGGAGTCGTAGCGCTGCGCCGCGTAGTAGGCGTTGGCGAGATTGAACATCGCGTCGTTCTTCTCACGGGCCAACTTGGGGTCTTTCGCCGCGTCGACGCCCATGCGGAAGTATTTGGCGGCGGAATCGTAGCGCGTGCGCGCCGCCGCGTCGTACGCCGCCTGGAACTGCGAGTCGGGCACCGCGGGGTTCATTCGCCGGAACGTCGACTCCGGCAGGTACGTCTCGGCCGGCATGTTGAAGAACGCGGTGGCCAGGCTGGTGAACCCCTGCGGCTCCTCGTCGAAGATCACCACCGCCCGCCGGAACGACGCGACGGCGGAGTCGTACTGCTGCGAGTTCAAAGCCGCAACGCCGGCGTTGAATGCCGGCACCCACAGCGTGTTGCGGCGCCAGAACCAGATGTCGTCCTTGCAGGCCGGCACCAGCTCCTGGGCCTTGCGGAACGCCGAATCCGCGCCGACCGCGTCGTTGCGGACCACGTAGTACCGCGCGAAGTAGTACCAGGCCGCCGGGTTCTTCGTCTGGCCGCCGGTGGTGAGCGCTTGCACGAGCGCGTGGTTCGCGTCGCGCAGGTCTTTCTCCCGCTGATCGTCGAACCGGGTCTCGGCGGCGTTCTTGAGATACAGCACCGCGCTGTTGACGAGATAGTGGCCGGGTTTGAGGTCGCATTTCGCCTTCACCCACTGCCCCTGGCCCGCCAGCGCGGGCGACAACGCGAGGCTGCCGAGCATCAGGCCGATGAGCTGCGTTCGCATGACGGAATCACTCCTTGGAGTTCGCGATCAAGGCTTCTGCGCCGCGCTGTGCGGCGCGCGCCACTTCCAGCGGGGCCTGGCCGAGCACCTGGGCCGCCGCGAGCACGTCTTCGTATTCCGGCTTCACGCGGGGTGGACCGCCCGCTTGCCCCTCGATCACCTTCACCCGCACCTGCACGTCCCCGCTCAACCGGACCGTCACCTGACGCCGCGGCAGGGTCACCCGTTCCGCCCGCGTGCGCCGCACGCCGGCCGTCGTGCTGTGGCGGAACAGGGCGGCGGTGACCGCCGCTACGGACGATTCCGCCACGACGATCTCGCAGCGGAAACCGGTCCGGCCCTTTTTCATCTGCACCGGCCAGGTCTGGACGTCGAGCGCACCGGCCGCCAGCAGCGCCTGGCGCAGCGGCTCCACATATTCGGGACTCAAGTCGTCCACGTCGGTGGCCAGGACCGATACCTCACCCGCTTCCGCCGCGGGCTCAGCCAGGAAGATGCGCAACGCATTCGGGTAGCGCTCCGGATCCCGCGCACCTGCGCCCCACCCTGCCGCCAGGAGGCGCCAGTGTTCCGGCGGCGCGCCCGCCGAGAGTACCCGCAACAGGGCGGCGCCGGTCGGCGTCGTCGCTTCCCCTTCGACCGGACCACCGCTCGCCAGCTCCATCCCTTCGAGCAGCAGTGCGGTGGCGGGTGCCGGCACGGGAAGCCGGCCATGTGCGGCTTCCACCCAGCCGCTCCCGGCGGCCACGGGCCGGTGGTAGATCGCGTCCACGCCTAGGCGCTCGAATCCCTCGATCCCTCCGACGATGTCGAGCACCGCATCGACAGCACCGATTTCGTGCAGGTGCACGCGCTCGGGGGCCACACCGTGCACGCGGCCCTCCGCCTCACCGATGGCGCGAAACGCGCGCACTGCCCGCTCCTTCACCCATTCCGACACCGGCGCGCGCTCGACCAGGCTGACCAGCTCGCCGACGTGCCGCCCGTGCGGTTGCTCGGGGATCGAAAACTCCACCTGCTTGCATCCGACGGCGGCACGCCGAACGTCACGGACCGTGACGCGCACCCCATCCAAACCCAGTCGCCCCGGAAGCTCCGCGAGCCAACTCCCCGGTACACCGAGCGACAGCAATGCCCCGAGCGTCATGTCGCCGCTGATCCCCGCGCAGGGGTCGATCACCGCGATAGGCATGTCCGAAGTCTTGGAATATAAACAGGTTAGGTCCGGTACAGCCACCCGGCGCCGGTATTGAAGAGCACGACGCTATCCTCGGTCCCGAGTGTGCCCTGCGTCAGCAGGAGCCGCGCGGCCGCGAGCGTGGCGCCGCCTTCGGGGGCGGCGTCGATTCCCTCCACCAGCTGGAGCTCGCGTGCGGCCGACGCCAGGTCCGCGTCGGTGACGGCGACGGCCCCACCTCCGCTCTCGCGCAGCGCCGCGAGCATCAAGCGATCTCCGAGCGGACCGGGAACCCGGAGGCCGGCCGCGATGGTGCGTGGGTCCGGCCACGGTGTGCAGCGCTCGGCGCCGCTCTCGAAGGCCGTCACGACCGGTGCGCAGCCGGCCGCCTGCACGGAATAGAAGCGTGGCAGTGCACCCGTGATCCATCCCGCCGCGTGCATCTCATTGAAGGACTTCCACATGCCAATCAATCCCGTGCCGCCTCCCGTGGGGTACACGATGGCGGTGGGAACGGTCCAGCCCAGCTGTTCGGCCAGCTCGAGACCGAGCGTCTTCTTCCCTTCGATGCGATAGGGTTCGCGCAAGGTCGAGACGTCGATCGCACCGCTCTCGGCGGCGTACGCCCTTGCCGCCTTGCCGCAATCGCCGATATGCCCATCGAGCAGTACGAGGTCCGCGCCGAAACTGCGGATCTGGGACAGGATCGTGGACGGAGTCGTGGCGGGGGCATACACGCGTGCCGTCACATGGGCGCGGGCCGCGTAGGCCGCGAGAGCCACACCCGCGTTCCCGGCCGTCGGCACCACGAACCGCTCCGCGCCGGCGAGTACCGCGCGCGTCACTGCGGCGGCCAGCCCGCGCGCCTTGAACGAGCCGGTCGGGTTCACCGACTCATCCTTGATCATCAACCGCTTGAAACCGTATCGGGCGCCGAGCCGCGGCGCCTCGAGCAGCGGCGTGCCCCCTTCCCCGAGCGTCACCGGCTGCTCGCCGCCGGTCAGCGGCAGCCACTCCCGGTAGCGCCACATCGTCCAGGGCCGATTGGCCAGCTCGGACTTCACACCAGGACCCGGACTCGTGCCGTGCCGCACGAGGAGCGGAGCCCCGCACCGTTCACACACGCCCGGGAATCCATCCGCTCCGGTGACCGCCTTGCAGCCCGAACACTCGAGCGACCACGGCAGGCGACTCATCGTCGCTCCAGGCGGTCGAGGATGCGGTCGGCCAGACGTTGGGAGAACCCCGGCAGTGAGGCGATCTCGTCCCGGGTGGCCGTCCGCACGCCGGCCACCGAGCCGAACCGCTCCAGCAGCACCCGGCGCCTGCCCGGCCCTACCCCGGGGATGGCGAGCAGCTCGGAGGTAATGGTCCGCTTGGCACGGCGCGTCCGGCTGTAGCTGACGGCAAAGCGATGCGCCTCGTCCCTGGCCCGCTGCAGCAGCTTCAGCGCGGGGCTGCGCCGCGAGAGTCGCAACGGCTCGGCGCGGCCGGGGAGGTATACCTCCTCCTCGCGCTTGGCGAGACTGGCGAGCGGCGTCGCCACGCCCACCTCGGCAGCCGCGGCGACCGCCGCCGACAGCTGTCCCCGCCCGCCGTCCACCACCACGAGGTCCGGCAACGGCTTCTCCTCCTCCAACCGGCGGCGCAGGAAGCGCGTGACAACCTCCTGGACGGCCGCGAAGTCGTCCTGCTGCGCCCCCCGGATGCGGTATCGACGGTACTCGGCCTTCTTGGGGCGTCCCGCCTCGAACCACACGAGCGAGCCCACCGTGTCACGTCCCTGGTTGGTGGAGATATCGATACAGACGAACGCGCGCGGCACGCTGGCCAGGCCTAGATCCCGCCCCAGCGCGTAGACCGGATCGGCCGCGCGCTCCTCGACATCGAACGACTCGAGCAGCAGGCTCTCCAGCAGATGGCGCGCGTTCTGGTCGGCCAACTCGACCAGTTTCGCGTTCGTGCCCCGCTGCGGCACCAGCCACTCGACCCCGGGCGCCAGGGCCCGGATTCCATCGAGGTCGTCGGGGACGAACGGCAACAGGACCCGGCGCGCCCGCGCCTCGAGCGGCAAATAGAACCGGACGAGGAAGGCCGCCAGGACGCCCGCCTCCGGCTCGGCTCCGGCGCGCTCCAGGAATCGGTGCTCCCGGGCGATCAGCCGGCCGCCGCGGATCCGCAGGAACACCCCGCAGGCATCGTCCCCGTCGCGCGCCAGGCCGATCGCGTCGGCGTCTTCGCCGCCGACCTGCTCTACGGTCTGCGGCCGCTCCACCTGCTCCAGCCACTGCAGCGCGTCCCGCAGCTGCGCGGCCCGCTCGAAATCCTGCTCCGCCGCCGCCTGCCGCATGCGCTCCCGCAGCTGGGTGCGGACTTCCAGTGTCTTTCCCTCGAGGAACAGGAGCACGTCGTCGATCATCCGCCGGTACTCGGCTTCGCTCTGGTAGCCCACGCACGGAGCCCGGCAACGCTCGATATGGTAGTCGAGACAGGGTCGGTTCGGCGCGTCGCGCGGCAGGTCGTACTGACAGCTCCGCACCGTGAACAGCCGCCGGATGATCCCCAGCGTCTGGCGCAACGTCCGCACGTCGGTGTACGGACCGAAGTACCGCGCTCCCTCCAGCTGCACCCGTCGCACCACCAGGACGCGAGGAAACGGCTCGCCGACGGTGACCGCGATGCGCGGATAGCTCTTGTCGTCCCGCAGCCGGATGTTGAAGCGCGGCTGGTGCTCCTTGATCAGGTTGTTCTCGAGCAGCAGCGCCTGTGCCTCGTCGGGAACGATGATGGTCTCGAGATCGGCGATCTGCGCGGCGAGCGCGGCCCGTTCCGGGGTGTCCTGGTGGTCCGGTGCGAAGTAGGCGGGGACCCGGCTGCGCAGGCTCTTCGCCTTCCCGACGTAGAGCACCTCGCCGGCGGCGTTGCTCCAGAGATACACGCCGGGCCGGTCCGGCAGCGCGGCGAGTTTGCGGGCGATCAGCGCAGGGATGTCCATAAGCGTGCAGCGTCGGGGTGCTGCAGCACCAGGGTGCACACGAAGTATCCGACGCCAAAGATACTTACCACCACCGCCGCCAGCGGGATCGGGGAGAGCCCTGCCGCCGCGTGCGCCGCGGCGACTCCTGCGGCGGTCGCGGCGAGGGCGGACAGCAACGTCGTGCCGAAGGCCCGCCAGTCGCGGCTGCCCATCACCGTGCCGATGCGGCGATCGAGATCGTGCAGATGCAGGATGACGTTCACCCATGCCCCAAGGGACGAGCCGAGCGCGATTCCCGCCGGTCCGAAGCGGCGCATGAACAGGTAGGCGAGGACGCTCGAGAGCAGCACCGAGAAGGCCGCGATCTTCACCGGGGTGCGGGTGTCGCGCAACGCATAGAATCCCGACGCGAACAGCTTCACCGTCGCCTGCCCCATCAGTCCGATCCCGTACGCCGCCAGCACTCCGCCGACGAGCGCCGTGTCGTCCGCATCGAATCGCCCGGTCTGGAACAGGGCCCCGACCAGCACCGGACCGAGCGCGGCAAACAAGAACGACGAGGGCACTACGAAGTAGGTGATGCGGCGGAACCCCGCCGCGATACGGGCACGCAGCTGATCGTTGGGACCGGCGCCGATCGCGTCACGCGACAGGTCGGGCAGCGACACGGCCGCCACCGACACGCCGAACACGCTGATCGGCATCACCTGGATCAGCTGCGCGTAGCCGAGGCTCGACACGCCGGCGCTTCCCGCGAACGATCCGAGCAGCGTGTCGATGAGGCCCGAGATCTGCGCCACGCCCGCCCCCAGAACCACGGGCGTCCAGGCCACCAGGACGTCCCGCACTCCACCGACCCGCGCGCTGAAGCGCAGCGCAATGCCCTGCAGCAGCCCCCAGCAGGCCGGCAGCTGGACGGCCACCTGGAGGAGGCTCCCGGCGACCGTCCCCCACGCCAGGGCGAGCGCCAGGCGGTGCAGGCGGACGTCTCCGGGCAGCCCCGGGGTGACGAGCCACGTCGCGGCGCCCACCAGGGCGACGATCCCGGCCACGTTCCAGAGCGCCGGGGCGGCGTACGGCAGGAAGAATCGCCGGTGCGTGTTCAGAATCCCCAGACACCAGGCGGAGATCACCATTACACCGGTCATGGGGAAGAGAATGCGAACCAGGGTGATCGTGAGCTGGCGCCGCGGCGCATCGAAGCCGGCCGCCACGGCCGTCGTGATCGCCGGGGCGAAGATGATGCCCAGCACCGCCAGGACTCCCGTGGCCAGGAGCAGCAGCCCCAAAACGGCGCCCGCCAGCGCACGCGCTCCGGCCCGATCCCGCTCGTGCAGCGCGGCGTACACCGGGATGAACGACGCGGAAAGCGTTCCCTCGCCAAGCAGGTTGCGGATCGTGTTGGGGATCTTGAGCGCCGCGCGGAAAGCGTCGGCGACGGCGGTGTGATTGCCGAAATAGTAAGCGAAGACCCGCTCGCGGACGTATCCCAGCACGCGCGTGAGCAGAATGCCGGCGGCCACCTGCGCGGCGTGCCGGCCGCCGGATTCGGCGCGGCCTGCGGCGGGCACGGACTAGCTGCCGGAGGAGCCCGGGGTCTTCGGCTTCTCGAGCAGCCGCTGCACGAACTGCAGCTCGTCCTTCATGCCGCTGATCGAGCGGTGCAGCTCCTCCACCTCCCCCTCCAACAGCTCGACCTTCCGGTGCAGGTCTCCCAGCTCCCCGGTCCCGGTACCGCCTCCCTCGAGCCGTCGGGCGATCGAGCGCCCCAGCGGGGAATCGACCAGGATCGCCACGATCGGGATCATCAGGGCGACGAACACCAGCAGGACCACGGCGACGCCGATCATGCGGACAACCTACGAACCCGCCGTCCCGCGCGCCACTTCATCCATGATCGCGTCGAGCAAGCCCGGGCCGTAGCGAATCGCCATCGAGGGATAGGTGAGCACGCGCTCCTGCGGCGCGCCCTCCGGGTACAGCGCCGCGCGGGCGCGCGACAGCTGCCCCACCAGCGAATCGCTGGTGCGCTTCAGGGCGGCCACCAGCTTCTTTTCGATTTCCTTCATGCCCGCCAGAGCGGCGTTGCGCGCCGACTCGACCGTCCGCTCGAGCGTGGGGTCGACCCGGGACACTCCACCCGAGAGTCGGCCGTAGGACGTCCGCAAATCGCGCTGCAGCCCTTCCAGCGCGTCGGACACCTCGTCCGGCATCTGTTCCCGCACGAGGCGCTTCTCCACCTCTCCCGGCGGGCCGGCGAAATCCTCCGGCTTCAGCCCGTGCTTCTCGAGGACGCGCTCCACCCTGCCCTCCACCAGGATCCCCGACCACCGGGGCACCGGGGTCTGGGGCGTCACGTCGAGCGCCTGGTAAAGCGGCGCCGCATCGGGCAGGTAGCCGAGCTCGCCCGGACCCGCCACGTAGGCGACGGTCGGCCACAGGGCGGCCTCGACCACGGGCCGCAGCAGCACGTTGGGTGACAGACGTTGCGGCGCCGTGTCGGCCACCTTGCGCAGATCGGCCGCGGTGAAGCGCTCCCCGCTGCGACGCGTCACGAAGCCGGCGCCGTCGCGCCGCAGCCGGTCACGGCCCTGCGATGCCTCGACGAGGACCGGGGTGAGTCCGTCCGCCAGGGTGAGATCGAGCCCGCGCAGCAGCCACGGCGCCATCGCCCGTTTCACGGGCTCCGCGTACGGCAGCGTCACCGCCAGGCCGCGCGGACCCAGCATTTCGTTCAGCGCGTGCGCGAACGCGTCCGCCAGGCTCGCCTCGGGGCGGTATGCGGCCTCGAGCCAGGCGAGAACGCCCCCCTTGAATTCGCTCTCCGGTGTCTCGTCCCGCAGGCGCCTGAGTGCGTCCAGGATCTCCGGGCCGCCGCGCTCCCCGGACATCGGCGTGGCCCGGGCGTCCGCAGGGCGCTCGCGCAGCACGATGCGAACCGGCATCCCGGCGGCATTCAGGACGGTGGCGTGGTTTGCTTCGTGAAAGTCATGATCGTCCCCGGCTACCCAGAACACCGGAACGACGCTCACGCCCCATTCCCGCTCCAGGCGAGCCGCCAGGGCGACGGTCGAGAGGGCCTTGTAGATCGTATACAGGGGCCCCGTGAACAGCCCCGGCTGCTGCCCCGTGGTCACGACGAGCACCTCGCCCCCCGCGAGCCGGTCACGCCCGGGACCGGGCAGGGTGGTGGCGAGCAGCGGCTCCGGTACGCGGCGCGGCTGCAGACGGCGCAGCGCGGTCACCGGCGGGGCCGGCGCGATCGGTGTTGCGACGATCCGGGGCGGGGGCGACGTCACGTCCGTACCGCGACGAGGATGGCGCGCGGCGCGTCGGCGCCGAAGGGTCGGCCATCATAGTCCCCGAAGCGCTCCACCACGGCAAGACCGCCATCGCGCAGCAGCGTCTCGAGCTCCGCCGCGTTGAACAGCCGCACCCGCTCCTGGAAGCTGCGGTTTTCCGCGCGCAGCTCGATTTCCTTCACGACGTACCGTCCTTCCTCGCTGAACCGCCGCCGCACCAGCGCTCCCCCGCCGCCGTCGGAAATCTCCTCGCTGTCGCGCCGCAGCGAGCGCCGCACCTGATCCGCATTCAGGTAGTCGAGGACGAAGTGCCCGCCGGCCGCGAGCACCCGCGACACCTGGCGGACGACCTCGCCGTGCTCGGCGTCCGAGCGGAAGTATCCAAAGGAGGTGAACAGGTTGACGACGAGCGTGAAGCTCCCCGCCCGGAACGGCAGCGCGCGCATGTCTCCGCGCACCAGCGCGGCCCGGCTCCGATGGCGCGCGCGGTGCAACATCGCCGGAGACAGGTCGAGGCCCGTCACGCGGGCACCAGCACGCTCGAGCTCCGCGGCATGGCGCCCACCGCCGCACGCCAGGTCCAGGACGCGCTCTCCCGGGTGCCACGGCACGACCCGCCGGATGAGCTCCATCGCCCGACTCGCATCCTCCGAATCACGGTGCGGGTACAGGGCATGGTACTCCTCCCCGAACCACTGTTCGAACCACTCGGTCATTCGCCGAACACGTCCGCTTGGAACACGTAAAGCTCGCAATCGGGACCCCGCCAGGCCCCGTCGGGCAGGCCCGCTTTGCGGCAGACCGCCGCGAGCAGCGCCTCGGCATTCCACTGCTGCTCCGTCGCCACCTGGGGCAGCAACAAGCCCTGCCGTCTCCCGCGCCGCACCATCACGCCGTCCCGTCCCGGCACGATGCACGCCGGGTCCACCAGGCTGAGGCGCTCCGGCTCCGACAGCACCGAAATCTCGATTCGCAGCCGGGGCAGCTCTTCCCTGGCCACCGGCGGGAACCGGGGATCCTCGGTGGCGGCCAGGAGCGTCATGCGCCAGACCACGTCGGCGAGCGGGTGCCCGGAGGCCAGGTGGCCGAGACACCCCCGCAAGGCGTCGTCGAGCCGCAGCGTCACGAATGCGCGCCCGGGGCGGCGGAGGGCGGCCGGGAGCGCCGCCATCTCGGGGGGAGGCTCCGGCTGCTCATCCAGCGTCGTCTGCAGCGCGCGCCGGGCCAGGCGCAGCAGCGTCCGCCGCTCCTCGTCGCCCAGCTCAGGGTCCGCGATGGTAGGGCTCCCCGCGGCGGATCGTGAAGGCACGGTACAGCTGCTCGAGGAGGATCACGCGGGCCAGCTCGTGGGGGAAGGTGAGCGGCGACAGACTCCAGATTCGCTCGGCGCGCCGCAGGACCGCCACCGGCAGTCCGGCCGCGCCCCCGATGGCGAACGCCACGTCCCGTCCATCCTGGTCCCAGCCCGCCGTGCGCCGGGCCAGCTCGGTCGAGCTCCACGTCTCGCCGCGGCGCGACAGCGCGACGAGGCGCGCCTCCCCGGGGATCGCCTCGGGCAAACGCGCCTCGTCCTTCACCTCGCGCTCCTCCACCTTCGCGTAGCGTCGCAGCCGCTTCAGGTACTCGTCACACGTCGCCCGCAGCCCCGCATTCCGGAGGCGCCCCACCGCGACGACGTGGTAGCGCATCAGGCATACATCCCGCGCAGTCGGTGCATCGTGGCGACCCGGTCGATCGCCAGCATGTAGGCCGCGACCCGCATGGTCACTTTGTGCTTGTCGGCGAGGGTCACGACCTCCCTGAAGGACCGCGTGATGATCGCCTCGAGGCGGTGGTTGACGGTCTCCTCGTCCCAGAAGTACCCGCCACGGTCTTGCACCCACTCGAAGTAGCTCACCGTGACGCCGCCGGCATTGGCGAGGATGTCGGGGATCACGAGCACGCCCTGTTCCTCGAGAATCTTGTCGGCGTTGGCCGTGGTCGGGCCGTTGGCGCCCTCGCAGATGACCTTCGCCTTGATCTTCTTCGCGTTCTTGCTGGTGATCACGTTCTCCAGGGCCGCCGGCAGCAACACGTCGCAATCCGTGGTGAGCAGGTCTTCGTTGGAGATCGAATCGGCGCGAGGATAGCCAGCCAGCTGCCGATGCTCCCGCGCCCAGGCCACGACGTCGGGAATGTCGAGTCCCTTGGGATTGATGAGACCGCCCGACTTGTCCGCCACCGCGATGATGGTCGCACCCGCCTTGGCCAGGAGGTCCGCCGCGATGGAGCCGACGTTCCCGAACCCCTGCACCGCCACCCGCGCCTGCCGGAGCGACATCCCGAGCCGGGCGAGCGCCTCCCGCGTAACGATCATGCACCCCCGCCCCGTCGCCTCGCGCCGCCCGAGCGACCCGCCCATCTCCACCGGCTTCCCCGTGACGACGGCCGTCACCGTGTGGCGATGGTGCATGGAGTAGGTGTCCATGATCCAGGCCATCACCCGCTCGTTGGTGTTCACGTCGGGCGCGGGGACGTCGGAATCGGGTCCCAGCGTCTCGATGATACTCGAGGTGTAGCGCCGGGTGACCCGCTCCAGCTCGGCCATCGACATCGTGAACGGATCGCACACCACCCCGCCCTTCGCCCCTCCGAACGGGATGTTCACGACCGCGCACTTCCACGTCATCCAGGCGGCGAGCGCCTTGACTTCCTCCAGCGTCACGTTGAGGTCGAAGCGAATCCCGCCCTTCGCCGGACCGCGCGAGGTGTTGTAGAGCACCCGATAGCCCGTGTAGACCTCGACCTCGCCGTTGTCCCGCACCACCGGTATGGACACGATGATCTGCTTTTCCGGATGGCGCAGGACCTTGTACAGCCCCGGGTCCAGGTTGAGGAGTTTGGCGGCGTGGTCGAACCGTGACATCATCGATTCGAACGGGTTGACTTCGGAAAGGAAACGATCCTTGTCGGGTCGGATCACGTTTTCGGTCTGGGAAACGGTGTCGGTCATGGGTTCCGGTCGGTGATTTCGCGCTTCGGGTGGCCGGGAAGGGCGAGCACGCGGTTCAGCGCGGCGACGACGGCGCCTTCATTCCGCTCCCACATCCACTCGAGCTCCGCGACGAACGGCTCCGGCCCCTCGGCCGGCCACAGGGCGCGCAGCTTCACGGCGTCCTTTTCGGTGACCACAAGATAACCGGCCGTGGCCGCCAGCCGCACGAGGCGCTGCACGTCGGCCACGTCGTACTCGTGATGGTCTTGATACGTCGCGAGTTGCACAGTGGCGCCCGAAGCGCGGATTTGCACCGCGAAGCTCTCCGGATCGGCGATGGCGGCCGCCGCGTACACCTGATGCCCCCGGAGCCCGTCCAGCGCCACCCGGGCGCCGGAGCGCATCCCCGCGAGGGACCGTACCGTCAGCCGCGCCTGGGCCACGGTCGCCGCCGGCCAGCGGGCGGCCAGACGCCCCGCCAGCGCGTCCGCGGCTTCGGCCTCGGCCCGCTTCCGTGTCACCACCAGGATGTCGGCGCGCCCCAGCGCCCGCCGCGGCTCGCGCCAGGGGCCCGCCGGGAGGGTCCAGCACGCCAGGCGCTCCTGCTCCACCGCGAGCACGGCGATGTTGAGATCGGGGCGCACCGCGAGCAGCTGGAACGCGTCATCGAGCACCAGCACTTCCGCGCCCCGCGACTGCGCCGCCGCGCCGCCGGCCTGTCGATCCCGATTCGCGACCACGACCGCCTCCGGCACGAGCCGTTCGTGCACCAGCACCTCGTCACGGCCATAGCCCCGCAGCAGGATCCCGGGGCGCCGCCCGGCGCGGACGCAGTAGCCCGCGATCCACGCGGCGAGCGGGGTCTTCCCCGTTCCACCCACCGACAGGTTCCCCACGGCGATGGCGGGGAGCGGCAACGGTCGCTCGCGAGCCACCCCGGCGCGATAGAGCGCCGCGCGCACCGATACGACGCCGGCGTACACTCCGGAGAACGGCAGGAGCACCGCCCGCGCTGCCCTGGCGCGCCAGCTGCGGCGCCGCCACAACTTGCGAACCAGCCGCACAGTCCGGTCGCCGGTCATCATGGGGCGGCGCCGATGGCCTTCAGCCCCCCCTCCACCGCATCGATCCCCGCCCGTAGCCCATCCTTGCCGGCTCCGATGCCGAAGGCCGGTCCGTACACCACCTCGATCGTCGCGAAGGGCTTGGGGATGCAGAACCGGTCCCAGCTCGACAGCCACCACGCGCCCGACGGCTGGGCCGTGGCGGGTACGACCGGCACTCCCGCGTGCTGGGCGGCCGCGACGATGCCGGGTTTCACGCGCTCCGCCGGGCCGCGCGGGCCGTCGGGCGTGATCGCCACGACGTTCCCCGCCTGCAACGCCCGGACGACGCCGAGCAGGCCGACTTCGCCGCCGCGCTGCGTGGACCCACGGACGAAGCGGTATCCCCACCGCTCCGCCAGTGTGGCCAGGAGGCCGCCGTCACGGTGCCGGCTGATAAGCAGCACCATCGCCTCGTGGCGATGCAGGTACAGCAGCGGGAGGATGCGGCTGTGCCATAGGGCGAACACGAACGGTCGCTTGGCGTCGTAGAGCGCTTGCGGATGCTCCCGGCCGCGCTCGCGATACCGCCAGGTCCGCGCCAGGAATCCGACGAGCGCGAAGGCGACCGACGTGAGCAGCGGCTCGGCCCAGCGCAGCCTCACCGCGTGAGCTCCAGCGCGAGAGTCGCGACCCGCTCCGCCGCGCCCGGAGGGCCAAGCCGCTCCCGCACCCGCGCCAGCGCAGCCCGCTGCCGCCGCGTGGCCGGATCGTTCGCATCGAGCAGGGGCAGCAAGCCGTCCGCCAGCGCCTGGGGCTGCGCGGCGCCCTGCAGCAGCTCCGGGCACACCAGCTCGCCCGCGACCAGGTTCACGAGGCCGACCCACGGAACCTGCAGCACGCGCCGGGCGATGAAGTTCGACACCGGGTGTAACCGGTACGTGATCACCATCGGGAGATCGGCGAGCGCCGCTTCCAGCGTGGTCGTGCCGGACTTGCACAGGCCGGCGTCGGCCGCGGCGAACACGAGCGCGGGATCCCCCGTCGCCACGCGAATCGTTCCGGCGTCCGGATAGGTGGCGATCGGCGTGCCCGCTACCACCACCTGCACGGCGGGGCGGGCGGCGACCACCCGACGGGCAGCGTCCCGCGCCACGGGCCAAATGCGACGCACCTCCTGGGCCCGGCTCCCGGGGAAGACGCCCAGCGTGGGGCGATCAGGATCCAGGCCGAGGGCTCGCCGGGCGTCCGCTCGGGACGGCAACGGCCGCCGGTCCTTCAGGGGATGGCCCACGAACGTGGTCGGCACGCCCCGCTCCCGGAAGAATGGCTCCTCGAACGGCAGGATCACCGCCAGCCGGCGCACGGCCGCCGCGAGACGCCGCACCCGGCTCGCACCCCAGGCCCAGAGCTGCGGCGCGATGTAATAGAGCACCGGCACGCCGGCCGTTGCCGCCGCCGCCGCGGCACGCAGGTGATAACCCGGATAGTCCACGAAGACGGCCACGTCGTAGCGTCCCGCACGGAACGCGCTCCGGGTCCTGCGCAGCAGCCGGTAGTGGCGGGGGATCCCTTCGAGGGCTTCGACAAACCCGACAACCGAGAACGCTTCCATGCGATCCAGCACACGGGCGCCCGCCGCCTCCATCTGCGGCCCGCCGAACGCCTCGATCGTGACCCCTGGCGCCAGGCGACGCAACGCGGCGATCACGGGGGCGGCATGGGCGTCCCCCGAGGGCTCCCCGGCGGAGATGTAGACCCGGGGACCGCCGCTCACGGCTTGATGGCGGCGAGGGGCGACGCCTGGATCGCTTCGGCCACGCGCCATGCCAGCGCCAGCGCCTGCGCACCGGCGGCCCCCGACACCACGACCTCGCTCTCGCCGCGCACCGCACGGAGAAAGCTCTCGAGCTCCAGTTTGAGGGGCTCGGCTTCCGGCGCCTCGAGCCGCACCGCTTCGACGATGTCCTCGATGCGCCGCGCCCCCATCCCCTGCCATCCCGGCTTCAGCCGGTAGAAGTGCCCGCTCCCCTGGGCCAGATCGAGCGAGAAGTACCCCGTCGGCTGGAAGATGCGGAGCTTGCGGGTCCGCTCCCGGGAAATCCGGCTGGCGGTCACGAGCGCCACTGCCCCGTTGGCGAATTCCACGCGCGCGTTGGCGATGTCGACGTGTGGCGTGAGCACCGGCACGCCGGTCGCCCGCACTTCGCGGACCTCGGACCGGACCAGCTCGAGGATCAGGTCCAGGTCGTGAATCATCAGGTCGAGGATCACGGCGACGTCGGTCCCGCGCGGCTGGAACGGCGCCAGCCGTTCCGTCTGCAGGAAGCGCGGCTCGGCCAGATAGGGCGCGGCGGCCCGGACGGCGCGGTTGAACCGTTCCACGTGCCCGACCTGCAGCACCACGCCGCGCTGGGTCGCCTCCCGCACCAGCGCCTCGGCACCCTCGAGCGAATCGGCGAGCGGCTTCTCGATCAGGGCGGCGATGCCGCGCGACAGCACCGCCAGCCCCACCTCGGTGTGAGCGGGGGTCGGGACGGCGATACTGACCGCGTCCACCACTCCGAGCAGGGCATCGAGCGAGGGGTGCGCGACCGTCTCCAGCTCGCGCCCGACCTGCGCCGCCCGCTCCGGATTGATGTCGTAGATCCCGGCGAACTCGGCCCCATCCATCCGCCGCAACAGCCGCGCGTGATGATAACCCAGCGCGCCGGTGCCGATCACCCCGACGCGCAGGCGGCGCAAGGTCACACGAGCACCCCGCGCTGCGAGGCTTCGATGAAGCGCAGGAACGTCTCGACCTCCGCGACCGCGGGGATTTCGGCCCGCGCCCGCGCGATCCCCTGGCTGACCGTCAGGTGGGAGTTGAAGACCAGCCGGTACGCCTTCTTGAGCGCCAGTTTCACCTCCGGGGCGAACCCGGCCCGCTGCAGGCCCACGGAGTTCAGTCCGTAGAGGTGGACCGGGTTCCCGACCGCCTTGGTGTAGGGCGGCACATCCTGGTTCACCCGTGAGCCTCCGCCCACGAAGGCATAGGTGCCCACCCGGACGAACTGGTGAATCGGGACGAGTCCGCTGATGATGGCGCGATCGTCCACGGTCACGTGACCCGCCATCTGGATCGAGTTGGCGAGAATCACGTCGTCGCCGATGACGCAATCGTGCGCGACGTGGACGTAGGTCATGATGAAGCAGCGCCGGCCGACCGTCGTGGTTCCGGTGGCCGGCGTGCCGCGGTTGATGGTGCAATACTCGCGCAGGATGGTTCCGTCCCCGATCTCCACCCAGGTTTCCTCGCCCTTGTACTTGAGGTCCTGGGGATCGGCGCCGAGCACCGTGCCGTAGCCGACCTTCACGTCCGACCCAAGCCGCGTGTTCCGCTCGATCACCACGTGCGCCGCGACCTGGCAGCGGTCGCCGATCACGACCCGCGGCCCGATGACGACGAAGGGGCCGACGGTGACGTCGAGTCCCAGCTCGGCGGAGGGGTCGACGAGCGCGGTGCGGTGAATCACTTGTCCACCACCACAGCCATCATCTCCGCTTCCGCCACCACCTGGCCGTCCACGAACCCCTGCCCTTTCATGCGACACGTCTTGCCCCGAAAGGCGATCATCTCGAGCTCAAAGCGGATCTGGTCACCCGGCAGCACCGGCCGGCGGAACTTCACGTTGTCGAGCGACATGAAGTACACGACTTTATCCTCGACGTTCTGTCCCTCGAAGTGGCTAAGCAGCAGCATGCCCCCCACCTGGGCCATCGCCTCGATGACCAGCACGCCGGGCATGATGGGATGGCCCGGGAAATGTCCCTGGAAGAACGGCTCGTTGATCGTGACGTTCTTGATCCCCACGATCCGCCGGTCCCCCTCCACCTCGAGAATGCGGTCCACGAGCAAGAACGGGTAGCGGTGCGGCAGCACGTCCATGATGCGCCCGATGTCCATCGCCGGCACGCCGCTGCGCTTGGCCGCCCGGGCCAGGGCCCGCGCCAGCGCCACGTTGCCGGCGTGGCTGGGCTTCGTCGCCACGATGTGGGCCCGGACCCGCCCCCCGGTCAGCGCCAGGTCCCCCAGGATGTCGGCCGCCTTGTGGCGCACGAACTCGTCCGGCCAGCGCAGCTGCCCACCGTTCACCACACCCCGCTCGTCCAGCACGATGGCGCTGGCCGTCGACGCCCCCTTGATCAGGCCCTTCGCCTGCAGGGCCGCCACTTCACTCGTGAATCCGAAGGTGCGGGCGGGCGCGAGCTCGCGCGCGAAGCTCTCCGCCGACACGTCGTAGCTCCCCACCTGGCGCCCGATGAGCGGGTGCGGGAACTCGATCGTCACCGTCAGCTGCAGGCGCTTGCTGGGGGCGACGAGGTAGCTCGCATCGCCGTCGGTCACGGTGAACGGAGCCGCCACCGTGAGGACCGTCGGCTCACCCGCCACCTCGACCGGCCGCGCTTCTGCGAGGGCGGCGAAGTAGGGCGCCACGCTGCCGTCCAGAATCGGCGGCTCGGGGCCCGACAGCTCGATCAGGAGATCGTCGATCTCGTGCGCCGCCACGGCGGCCAGCAAGTGCTCCACCGTGTGGATCGTGACGGCCCCGTGTCCGATGGCCGTGCGTCGCTCGAGGGCCTCCACCTCCGACAGCCGGGCGGGGACCTCCGGCGCGCCGTCCAGGTCGGTCCGCCGGAACACCACGCCCCCTCCCGTTACACCCGGACGGAACGTCGCCCGCGTCGCCGCGCCGGTGTGCAGCCCGGTGCCGGTGACCGCGGACTCCTGGGCGATGCCGCGACGCTTAGCGGGTGTCGCCATCGCCGGCCTCGGTCGGCGCGTCCGGCGCCGCGGGACGTGCGCCGAGGCGGTACAGGGCCGCCTGGGCGCGCAGCACTTCGCGGTGCGGCCGCGCGGGCGTTCCCCAATACGTGCCGCCGGGGGGAACGTCGCCGATGACGCCGCCCTGTACCAGGACGCGTGTGCCCCGGCCGATCGTCACGTGGTCGGAGATCCCGACCTGCCCCGCGATGATGACGTCATCCTCGATGCGGCACGAGCCCGCGATGCCCGCGAGCGCCATGATGAGACATCGTTTGCCGACGTGCACGTTGTGCGCGATGTGCACGAGGTTGTCGATCTTGGTGCCGTCGTCGATCACGGTGTCGTCCACGCTGCCCCGGTCCACGCAGCTGTTCGTCCCAATTTCCACGTCGTCGCCGATCACGCACCGCCCCACGTGGGGGATCTTCCGATGCGGCGCGCCGTCGCGCCCGGGCAGGAAGCCGAAGCCGTCGCCGCCGAGGCGTACGCCGCTGTGCAGCAACGCCCGCCGGCCGACCGTCGTGCCGGGGTAGCAGGTGACCTGTGGGTTCAACTCCGAGTCGTCTCCGATCGTGACACCGTCGCCGATGACACACTGCGCGCCGACCCGGACGTTGCGCCCCAGCCGGACGCCCCGCCCCAGCACAACGTGGGGGCCGATGGCGACCGGATCGACCCAGGTCGTTCCCGGTCCGACCACCGCCGTCGGGTGCACGCCGGGGGTCCACGCCGGGGGCGGATAGAGCACGCCGAGCACTCTCACCAGCGCAGCATGCGGATCCGGTACGATGATACGAGTGGCGGGGCCGGCGGCCTCCGCGGCGAGCGCTTCGGCACAGAGCACGATCGCGGCGCGCGACCGCTGAAGGTAGGGGAGATAGCGGGCAGTAGCAAGAAACGAGAGGTCGCCGGGACCGGCCCGCTCGAGGGGCGCGATCGCGGCGACCGTGACGTCCGGGGAGCCGATGAGGCGGCCCCCCGTGAGCGCCGCGACTTCCGCGGCCGACAGCGTACGTCGGGGCGCGGCGCTCAGCGCCCCCTCGCGGTTCAGGGGGACTGCCGCAGCCGACCGATGACCTTCGACGTCAGGTTCAGCGCGGGGTCGGCCGCGACGATGCCGGTGCCCTGCGCGTCGCCGTCGAAGATGAAGGCGTAGTTCCCTTCGGCCCGGATCCCCTGGATGATGAGGTTGATCCGCGCCTGGAACGGCCCGAGCAGCTCCTGGTTGCGCGCGCGCGCCAGGGAATCGAGCGTCGTGGAGCGGCGCGTCATGCGGTCCTGCATCTGCTGCAGCTCGCGCCGCTTGGCGTCCTTGGCGGCCGGGGACAGGGCGATCGAGGCCTGATCGAACGCCTGCACGGCCGAGTCGAGCTGCTGCTGCAGCTTCTGCACCTCCTCGCGCATGCCCTGGAACTCACGGTAGAATGTCGACTCCGCGGCGGCGTACCCGGGCGTGCTGTCGAGAATCGTGCGCGAGCTGATGAAGGCCAGCTTCTGTCCACCGGCCGCCTGCGCGCTCGGGCGGGGAGCCGCCGGAGGATTTTGGGCCGCCGCCGGTCTCACCAGGCCGGCCGCCAGACACACGAGCACTACGCGCCGCATAACCACTCCGTCGAGAGAGGGCATCAGAAGAAGTTGCCGAGTTTGAAGTGCAGTTTCCAGCCCGGGGCCGGCCGGCCCGCCGCGTCGACCTTGTCGAAGCCGTACGCCCAGTCCAGTCCCAGCGGTCCGAGCGGCGAGATGACGTCGAGACCGATTCCCGCCCCCCGGAACAACCGGGTGGGGTTCCAGTCCACGGCGCGAGCCCACAGGTTCCCCGCGTCGTAGAACGCGTTCACGTAGAACATCTGCGACAGGCGCAGCCCCACCTCCCCGGTCATGAGGAAGTAGGCCTTCCCGAAGGCTGTCGGGGCGGCGCCGCGCGTACTGGCGAGCGGATCGTATCCCTGGGGGGTGACGGAAAACTCGTCGTAGCCGCGGAGCGGAATGCCATATTGCGTCCCGCCCATGCTGAACAGCTGATCGAAGAACGGCGAATTGCCGAACACGAGGCCCGAGCGGGTCGACAATCCGAGCACGACCGGCATCGGATTGCCGGACTTCCCCAGCTGGGCGAGCGGCGCATACCAGTGCCCCTCGAGGTCCAGCCGCTGGAAGTTGCCGTCTCCGCCCAGCACCCCGCCGCTGTGCGACAGCCCGACCGACGCCATGGTCCCGCCGGTGGGAAACGGCAGGTTGATGCGGTTGTCGCGCAGCACGGAGACGCCCAGCGTGGAGCGCACGCAGTTGCGGCAGTTGAACACCTGGCTGAAGGCCACGTTGGAGGCGGAGCCCGTCACCGTCTGCTGATCCAGCCCGTAGGAGACGAACAGGCGGGCATACCGGTCGTGGAACGCCGGAAAGCCGAACTGCACGTTGGCCCCGCGACGCCGGACCTGCCCCAGGTCGGCGATGTTGTAGCGTAACCGCGTGTTGTGCGCGCCGATCGTCCCCGAGATGCGCGACTCCCGGATGGCCGGATCGGTGAACGAGACGTCGAAGTCGTTGATGTTCTTCCCGAACTGCCACTGGAACCGGCCGCGCTTGCCCTGCCCGAAGAGGTTGGGCTCCTCCAGGCCGAGGAACCCGCCCAGCCCGGTGCCCTGCCCCACGGACGCGCCGAAGTTGACGTTCCCCGTGTGCTTCTCGCTCACGTGGAACACCACGTCGATGTCGCCCTGGTCGTTGGCCTGCGGCGTCTCCGGGGGGGGCAGCGGCTGATTGAAGAATCCGAGGTTCGAGATGTTCTGGTAGGAGCGCAGCAGCGCGTCCTGGCGGAACACGTCGCCCGGCAGCAGGACGATCTGATCCCGAATCACGCGCTCGTGCGTGACGTCGTTGCCGACGATCTCGACCTTGTTGACGATGGCCGGCTGGCCCTCGTTGATCACCCAGCGGAGGTCCACAACCGGCGTGCGGTCGGCGCCGAGGCGGCGAATCACGTCGGGCCGCACCTGCGTGTAGATGTATCCCTCGTTGTGATACAGCGAGTAGAGCCCGGTCGTTGCGTCGTCCCAGCGGGCGGCGCTGAACACAGCCGGCCCGCGGACCACGCCGCCCAGTCCCAGCAGTCCGGTGCGCTGCTCTCCCTTGAAGGGATAGAGCTGCTGGAGCTCCTCGGTGGAGAACCGCCGGTTGCCGACGATCTCGAACGTGCCGACGCGGTACGACTCGCCCTCGCTCACCCGGAGCACGAGCTCGGCCTTGCCGCTCGAGTCGTTCACGAGCAGCGTGTCGTCCAGCACCTGGAAGTCCACGAAGCCGTGTTCGCCGTAGAACTTGGGCAGCCGCTCCTGCACGTCGGCCCGCAGCTTCTCGTCGTCGTATTCGCCCTTGCGCCACCACCAGAAGCCTTCAGGACGGGTGGACATGTGGGCGACGATTTCGGCATCCGAGTAGTGCGTGTTGCCCTCGACGCTCACCCGCGCGATGGCGACCCGGCGCCCTTCGCTGACGTCGAACACGAGGCGCATGCGGGAGGAGTCGGCCTCGTAGATGGGGATCGTCTTCACGGAGGCCAGGTAGTAGCCGCGGGCCCGGTACAGCGAATCGATCCGGCCCCGCGCCCGCGCGACCGCCGCCGGGTCGTAGGGCCGGCCCTCCGACAGCACGACCTTCGAGCGTACCGACCCCTCACTCAGCCGCGAGACGCCGCGCACCGTCCAGTGCTGCAGGATGGGTCGCTCACGCACCTGGATCGTGAGGCGCTGCACCTCGCCGGTCGTGTCCTGATCGATCCGGACGTCGTCGAACTGCCCGGTCGCGTAGAGCGCCCGGATCGCCCGCTGGATGTCGCGATAGGTAACGAACCGGCCGGGCACGAGTCCGGCGGTCTGCAGGATGACGGCCGTGCCGACGCGCCGCTGGCCCGCCACGAGCACCGAATCCGGGCGGCCGCCGGGGGCCTGGTCCTGGGCGGAGGCCCGGGACGGCACCACGAGGACCGCGAGGACGGCGACCGACGGAAAGAGCCGGCGAATCACGCCTTCGAGCCGGAGAGCGCCCGGAACGCCAGGCGCTCCTTGTCGGGGGCCACGTCGACCTCGATCTCGTCGCCCCGCGCGAACTCGCCGACCAGGATCTTCTCCGACAGCGGATCCTCGACGTACTTCTGCACCGCGCGCTTCAGGGGCCGGGCGCCGTAGTGCTCGTCGTAGCCGTGATCCACGAGGAAGTCGTTCGCGGCCGGCGTGAGCCGGAGCGTGAGCTCCTCCTCGCCCAGGCGCTTCTGCACGTCGCGCAGGATGATGGTCACGATCTGGGCGATATGATCGCGCGTCAGCGGGTGGAACACGATCACGTCGTCCAGGCGGTTGAGGAACTCGGGGTTGAACACCTTGCCGATTTCCTCCTTCACCTTCTCCGCCATGCGCTCGAAGTCGCCCTTGACGTCGCCTTGCGCGAATCCCAGGGTCCGTCCCTTGAGCATGTCGCGGGCGCCGACGTTCGACGTCATGATGACGACCGTGTTCTTGAAGTCGATCATGCGACCGTAGTTGTCCGTCAGATGGCCCTCATCCAGCACCTGCAGCAGGATGTTGAAGACATCCGGGTGCGCCTTCTCGATCTCGTCCAGTAGCACTACCGAATAGGGTTTCCGGCGCACGGCCTTCGTGAGTGCGCCCGAATCCTCGTACCCCACGTACCCTGGAGGCGCCCCGATGAGCCGGCTCACGGAGAACTTCTCCATGTACTCCGACATATCCACGCGGATCAGGGCGGTCGCGTCGGCGAACAGGAAGCGGGCCAGCGCACGCGCCAGCTCGGTCTTGCCCACGCC